>JAFAVP010000258.1 GCA_019242395.1 Alphaproteobacteria bacterium
GAAGCCGCTGCGAAGGAAGCCGTTGACACTTCGCCGGAGACGGAAAAGCACCCGGTCTGCGTCGTTGCCAATGACAATGCCCCAGGTCAGGTGGTGATCTCCGGTACTAAAGCTGCGGTTCAGCGTGCCGGGGACATCGCGAAGACGAAAGGTGCGAAGCGCGCGATGCTGCTGAACGTCAGCGCGCCGTTTCATTCGCCGTTGATGCAACCGGCGGCAGACAAAATGCGCGATGCCCTCGCGGAGGTGACCATCCGGCCGTTGGCAGCGCCATTGGTTGCCAATGTCACGGCAGCGGAAGTAAGCGAGCCTGAAACCATTCGCCGCTTGTTGGTCCATCAGGTGACCGGACGTGTGCGCTGGCGTGAGAGCATATTGACGTTCCGGGATCTCGGCGTTGGCGCCACTGTCGAGTGCGGCGGCAACAAGGTGCTGACTGGCATGGTGAAGCGGACGGATCGTGACCTGGAGACCATTAGCCTCGATACGCCTGCCGACATCGAAGCCTTTGCGAAGACCCTCTGATGTTCAATCTGTCCGGAAAGACCGCGCTTGTGACTGGTGCCACCGGTGGGATTGGGGGGGCTATCGCCAAGGCTCTGCATAGTCAGGGCGCAACCGTGGTGATCTCCGGTACGCGCACCGAGGCGCTGGAGGCGTTGAAGAGTGAGTTGGGCGAGCGCGTGTTCATCGCGCCGTGCAATCTCGCCGATGCTGCCGCGGTCGAGGAATTGCCGAAAGCGGCGGAAGCCGCTGCCGGTTCCCCTATCGATATCCTCGTCAACAACGCCGGCATCACGCGCGATAACCTCTTCATGCGCATGAAAGATGCCGAATGGGACCAAGTCATTTCTGTTAATCTCGGTGCCGCCTTCCGGCTTTCGCGAGCCGTACTGCGCAGCATGATGAAGAAGCGATGGGGCCGGATCATTTCCATCACGTCTATCGTAGGCGTCACCGGCAATCCGGGGCAGGCGAACTATGCCGCTTCCAAGGCGGGCCTCATCGGCATGACCAAATCCTTGGCGGCGGAGGTCGCCAGCCGCAACGTTACGGTAAACTGCGTCGCACCCGGGTTTATCACCACGCCAATGACCGATGCACTAAGCGCAGACCAGAAAAACAACCTGCTCGCCCGTATCCCCGCTGGACGGATGGGAGAATCGAACGATATTGCCGCCGCCGTCGTTTACCTTTCGAGCGGGGAAGCCGGTTATGTCACCGGCCAGACGCTGCATATCAATGGCGGCATGGCAATGATCTGACCGACAAAACAACAACTTAGACCGGTGTGGCGGCTCTGGAGGGATTGTGTTACCAACTGTTTCAGCCCTTGGCCGCCCAGCCGGAAGGGGCAGCCGCACGTCCTGAGAGTCGCGGCACCGGAAAAACAAGGAGAGGTTCCAAACAACAATGAGCGATACGGCCGAGCGCGTGAAGAAGATCGTGGTCGAGCATTTGAATGTGGATGCCGACAAGGTCACGGACAACGCCTCTTTCATTGAAGACCTGGGTGCCGACAGCCTCGATACCGTCGAGCTGGTCATGGCGTTCGAAGAAGAATTCGGCATCGAAATTCCCGACGACGCCGCCGAATCCATCGTCACGGTCGGCGACGCAGTGAAGTACATCGACAAGACGCAAGCGGCTTGATGATCGGGGCGAACGGCTCCTCTGCACGACGCGTAGTGGTGACTGGCCTCGGTGTCGTGACGCCCTTGGCGTGCGGGGTCGAGGAGAGCTGGTCGCGGCTGCTCGCCGGACAGTCTGGCGCGCGCCCCATCAAAACCTTCAAATGCGATGACCTGCCGACCAAGATCGCCTGCACGATTCCGGCGGGCGACGGAACGGATGGCAGCTTCAACCCCGATCAGTGGCTCGATTCCAAAGAGCAGCGGCGGGTCGACAACTTCATCACCTACGGCCTCGCTGCGGCGCAGCAGGCGGTGGACGACTCCGGCTGGAAGCCCGAGGCAGAAGAGGACAAGGATGCCACCGGGGTTCTCATCGGCTCCGGTATCGGCGGGCTGAACGGCATCGCGGAAGCGGCCGTCATCCTGCACGAGAAAGGGCCGCGGAAGATCTCGCCCTTCTTTATCACCGGGCGGCTGATCAATCTCGTGTCTGGCTATGCGTCGATCCGTTTTGGCTTCAAAGGTCCGAACCACGCGGTGGTCACGGCTTGCGCCACCGGCGCGCATGCCATCGGCGACGCAGCACGGCTGATCGCGCTTGGCGATGCGGACGTGATGCTCGCAGGCGGCACCGAAGCCGCGGTCTGCCGGATCGGGATTGTCGGTTTCAACGCATGCCGCGCGCTTTCCACTGGCTTCAACGACACGCCGCAAAGGGCGTCGCGGCCGTACGACCGCGATCGCGATGGCTTCGTGATGGGGGAGGGCGCAGGCGCCGTTATGCTCGAGGAATACGAGCATGCGAAAAGGCGCGGAGCGAAGATTTATGCCGAAGTGACGGGTTACGGTCTGTCGGGCGATGCGCACCACATCACCGCGCCGGCTGAAGATGGTGACGGCGGCTATCGCGCAATGAAGATGGCGCTCAAGCGCGCCGATCTCTCGGCCTCCGATATCGACTACGTGAACGCGCATGGCACCTCGACGCCGTTGGGCGACGAAATCGAGCTGCGGGCGGTGGAGCGCTTGTTCGGCAACGCCACCGGAAAGATGTCGATGTCCTCCACGAAGTCCTCCATCGGCCATCTCCTGGGAGCAGCCGGAGCAGTTGAGGCGGTATTCTCGATCCTGGCCATTCGGGACCAGATCGTTCCGCCGACCTTGAACCTCGACAATCCTTCTGTGGAAACGGACATTGACCTCGTGCCGCATACGGCAAAGAGGCGGGAAGTCAAAGCGGCGTTGTCCAACTCCTTCGGCTTTGGCGGCACCAACGCATCTCTGATCTTTCAAGCGGTGCAGTAGCCGCTCCGCAGGCCTATAGTCGCCGTTATCTGCGTCTCGATTCGATGGGCACACATGCGCCGGTTGCTGATCGCGATTTTGTTGCTGGCTGTTGTGAGCGCGGTCACGTTCTTCGTAGAGCAGTGGAATTTTTTCGCGCCGGGTCCGGCGGCGCCCAAAGGGAAGGGTACCCTCGTTTGGATCAAGCGGGGGCAGGGCTCCGCGCAAATCGCTCATCAACTGCAGGACAGCGGTGTCGTACAGAACGCCTTGCTTTTTCGGCTGGGTGTCCGGCTGCGCGGCAAGAATGCGGCGCTCAAAGCAGGCGAGTACGCATTCCCGTCGCGCGCCAGCATGGCGGACGTGATGGGCATCCTCGCCGAGGGCAAGTCCATCCAGCACAAGATTACTGTCGCCGAAGGTCTGACGAGCCAGATGATTTTCGACATTGTGCAGCGCGATCCAGCGCTGACCGCCGGAGACAAGCCCCTTGCGGTGCCGGAGGAGGGCGCGCTCTTGCCGGAGACGTATCTCTTTACGCGCGGCACACCACGTGGCGACATCTTGGCGCGAATGAGGAATGCACAGCGCCGCCTCGTAGCGCAGCTCTGGCCGAAGCGTGCGGCAGGTCTGCCGCTTCAAGGGCCTGAGGACGCGATCACGCTCGCCTCCATCGTGGAAAAGGAGACGGCGCTGCCAGAAGAGCGGCGCCACATTGCGGCGGTGTTCATCAACCGGCTGCGGCTGGGCATGAAGCTGCAGTCGGACCCGACCACGATCTACGGCATCACCAAAGGGTATCCCCTTGGCCGCGGCCTTCGCGAGAGCGAGCTGGCCGCCGCCACGCCGTACAACACTTACGTGATTGCCGGACTGCCGCCGACGCCGATTTGCAATCCGGGGAAGGACTCCATCACCGCCGTGTTGGAGCCGGGAAGTTCGAACGATTTGTATTTCGTGGCGAACGGCGCCGGAGGTCATGTCTTCAGCTCTTCGATTGCCGAGCATCAACAGAATGTCGCCCTCTGGCGGCAGATCGAGCAGGCGAAGACCCAGGCTCCCGCTGCTGCGTCGGCACCTCAATCGGAGCAAGTGCTGCTGCGTGGGAGCAACGATACCGCTCCATCGGCGCAGCCCCCGCTCGCGACGAAGGCCGCGGTCCATCGGCACCGCAGACATCGGCGCGCGCGCTGATGCGGCTTCTGATTTGCCGATTGCGGCGATAAGCTCTCCTCGAGGGAGTCGCCGATGTCGCTCGTCAGCATGACCGGATTTGCCGAGGCGCACGGTGCGCACGGCTCGTTGCGGTGGCGCTGGGAGGTGAAGAGCGTCAACGGCCGCGGCCTCGATCTGCGGCTGCGCACGCCGCCAGGCTTCGACAGCATCGAAGCCGCCGCCCGGACGCTGGCTAGCGATCGATTCCGCCGCGGTAACCTGCAGGCGAGCCTTTCGGTCGAGCCGCAGGAAGGCGCGCGCGGGCTCCGCGTCGATGCCGAAGCGCTCGCATCGGCGGTCCGGCTTGCAAAGAGAATTGCGGAGGAAACCGGGCTTGCACCGGCGCGGGTGGATGGTCTGCTGGCGTTGAAGGGCGTGATTGTTCAAGACGAGCTCGCTCCCGCCGAAAGTGCCGAGCGCGCTGCGCGCGATGCCGCGCTGCTGGAGAGTCTCGCCACGGCATTCGATGGGCTGCGCCGCGCCCGCCGCACGGAAGGCGCGAAACTTGGGCAGGCGCTGCTCGGTATTATGGATGAAATCGAGCGGCTCACGGGGCAGGCCTCCCAATTGGCCGCGGCGCAACCAGCAGCCTTTCGCGAGCGCCTCGCTTCCCAATTGAAGGAGTTATTGGAAAACACCCCGCTCTCCGAAGATCGGCTGTCGCAGGAGGTGGCGCTGCTCGCCACCCGAGTCGACATTCGCGAGGAGCTCGATCGCCTGCGCGCCCATGCGCAGGAGGCGCGGCGGCTGCTCCAATGCGGGGAAGCGATCGGCCGGAAGCTCGATTTCCTGGCGCAGGAATTCAATCGCGAAGCCAACACGCTGTGCTCGAAATCCGCCGACATTGCGCTGACGCGTATCGGCCTCGGGCTGAAGCACGCCATCGACCAATTCCGAGAGCAGGCGCAGAACGTCGAATGATCGAGATCCGCCGCCGCGGTCTGATGCTGGTGCTCTCGTCTCCTTCGGGCGCCGGAAAGACGACCTTGTCGCGCCTTCTGCTGGAAACGGATTCCGGGATCGTCATGAGCGTATCGGCGACCACGCGCCCGAAGCGCCCCAACGAAATCGAGGGGCGCGATTATTTCTTCGTCACGCCGGATGCCTTCGGCCGCATGATCGCCGGCGGCGAATTTCTCGAATACGCCGGCGTGTTCGACTTCCAGTACGGCACGCCGAAGAAGCCGGTGATGGAGGCGCTCGCTGCAGGCCGCGACGTGCTGTTCGACATCGACTGGCAGGGGACGCAGCAGCTGAAAGAACGGGTGCGGGAAGATCTGGTGAGCGTGTTCATCCTGCCGCCGTCGCATGCCGAACTGGAGCGGCGGCTCAGGACCCGCGCGCAGGATTCGGACGAGGTGGTGTCGCGGCGGATGTCCAAGGCGGCGGACGAAATCAGCCACTGGCCGGAATACGACTACGTCATCGTGAACGACGATGTGGGCCGGGCGCATGCAAAGATCGTCTCGATTCTGGAGGCGGAGCGCGCCCGGCGCGCGCGTCTGGTCGGCGTGAGCGAATTCGCAGCCGCTTTGACGCGATAGCGGAAGGGGAGGGGCGGTTTCGCGAGTGACGTGCGGTGTTCCGAGCCGCGTGCGCACATAGCAGCGGTCCGGCCGGGTAATCAGATAGACGGCGCGGTGCGGCCGACGCGGCAGAGTGGCCCGCAACAGTTTCAGTTGCGCTTCGACGTTCCGCCGATAGAGGCGCAGCGCCCGGCAGAAGTCGCGCAAGGCTTTGGTGTGACAGCCCGTCTTCCGCGCGTTGCTGTTGCCCCCGGGCTCCGCCTTTGGATTTTACGCGAATTATCCTCCCCCGTTTACGGGGGAGGTGGATCGCCGCGCAGCGGCGAGACGGTAGAGGGAGCAACGTCAGCCCCCCTTCCGCCTCAGGCCCGCTTGGCCGGCCTTCGGCACCTCCCCCCTAGCGGGGGAGGATAAGATTGCCAAGCTGCTGATTTCGCTAGGGAAACCGCCGGAGGTTGTTTTCAGAATTTCGGGTGGGGGTTCCTCCCCCTCCTGCGGCAGAGGCGGCAGAACCGGTAGCTTCAGGCGCATACCAGAAAGCGCGGTGGGGCGTGCCGCCCTGACCTCCGCGATCATAGAACCGGTTGCCGCCATAGCTTGAGAGAGTTGCAGGAAGGGACCGAGCTACGCCGAGCAGGCGCGCGGATCGGCTGCCGCTCGCGCCCGGTTCCGGCATGCCCGCAATAAGATCAGCTGCGCCGCTACTTGCCCCTCCAGCCCGCGCAAACACACGTATTGGCTCATGGCATTATGGCGATTATCTGCCAGTTGACTTGTGCTTTTGACCGTCCTATATTCCCCTTTAGAAACAAGAGACAGTTCCGATGGCCAAGCGAATTCACCAGATGACGGTCCGGCAGTGGGAGGCGTCTTTTCCTAATGATGACGCCTGCAAAACGTACCTTGTGGCCAATCGCTGGCCTTCCGGCGTGGCCTGCCCGCGTTGTGGCAACCCTGACGTTGGGGAGCACGGAACCCGCGCCTTCCATTGGCAGTGCTACCAGTGTTCCGCAAAGGGCACGTCCTACCGCTTTAGCGTCACGGTCGGGACTATTTTCGAGAACACCAAGTACCCCTTGCGCGAGTGGTTTCGAGTCATTCACTTGATGCTCACCAGCAAGAAGGGAATTAGCGCCCTCCAAATTCACCGGATGATCGGGACAGGCTCCTATGAAACGGCTTGGAGCATGTGTCACCGCATCCGCGCGGCGATGATCGACAAGGATTTCCGCAAGCTCATGGGCATTGTGGAAGTGGATGAGACCTACATTGGCGGCGATGATGACAACCGCCATTTCGGCAAGAAGCACGGCAAATACTGGCGGGAAAAGAAGATACCCGTGGTCGGCGCTGTCTCGCGCAAGGGCAAGGTTGTGGCCCGCGTGATTAATAACTGCGGCACGGAAACGCTGGAGCATTTCATTCGCAACACAGTGGACACGAACGTCTCGCTTCTCGCGACGGATGACCACCACGGCTATCGCGATCTGCCGCGTTCCGGCTATCGGCATGGCGCGGCAAACCACAGCAAGAAGAAATACGTTGTGGGCGCGGTTCACACGAACACGATTGAAGGCTTCTGGAGCCTTGTGAAACGCGGAATGATTGGTACCTATCACAAGGTTTCGCGCAAATATCTTCCGCTCTACATCGCGGAATTCTCTTGGCGGTATAATCACCGCTCGGAGCCGGATATTTTCGGTTGTGCGATTAGGGGATGCTAATCGCATGGGCCATCTCCTAGCCAGTTTTCTTGTTTGGGAAGCTGAAAACTCATAGTGATCTGCTCCACCATAGGGGCGGGATCATATTCGGGGGTGTAGAGGTGAGCGGTGCGCTCCGCCGCATCACCGGGAAGCCGCACTTTAATGTTGTTCTCCCAAACGGCAGCGAATGTGCCGGGGCAGTCACCAAGGACGTAGAAAACAAACGTTTGGCCGATGTCGATTGGGCCAACTATCGCACTAAAATAGATGTGCTGATTGGTTATACCGGCCGCCTCATTCGAGTAGCTCATGTTGAACGGAATGCGGGCCTGGATAACGTTGGTGTCGCCATGGTTTTCGACCGCACACCTAGTCGCAAACAAAGTGGCCGAGAGTCGCAGGTCTGATTTCATCGCCGCGACTTGTTTCGAATTGGGGAGCTGCACTGCGTCGTCTGAAAAATTGTCGAGAGAACCTAGTCCGCTCCCGCGATCAAGAAGCCACCGGACATTGTAAGGGATGAAATGCAATTCCCGGTGAGCCGGGATGGACACCGGCAAGGCAACAGGCTGGCATCTACCAACTAGCCCCAGAGCCCTTTCCGTGCGGAGTGCTGGCACTTCCACTCTATTTCCGGTCCCGCCGACATTGATGTTGCCATTTCCTTGCGACTTTACCCCGCCGATTGATGAGCCGTCGTGAGCCGGACTGGCGGGTATCAAGAAAAGGACGCCAGCTATCAGCAGCAATGCCACGCCGACAGCTAGACCCGTGTGTGCCACCCATTTATTCATCTTGGGCAGCGCCCAAGGCAGAACGGCGGAGATAATTGCGAGAGCAAGCCCCGCGATGCCTATCGCCCTGTCGATCATTTGCGCCCCCAACCGGATTCGGTTCCGACAGGGAAGGAAAAGACGGCTGAGCGGCGAAAGTCAACTGCCGGATATGCGCCGGCATTATTATATAGAACAGAAAGAGAACTATGTCAAGCGATTTAGGAAGATAAGGATTGCCTGGACAGCCGTTCTCCAGCGTGCCTGCATGGGCCGGCGCGGCCACGAGCCGGTCACGCCGCGCGAAGCGGCGGCTCTCAGCGAAGCGACGCGTCGAAGACGATTGCGAATCCGATACACCCCGCCGCGAAGCCCAGGCCTGCGAGCCATTGCACCGCGCGCGATGAAAAGACCAATGCGGCAACCGTCGGAACAAAGAATATCAGCGTATAGCTGTTTTCCTGCAGGAAGCGCCCCACATCTGCCGATTTGAGGAAGTCGAGGTTGGCCAGCATGCTGAGCACCAGCACGGACACAAGCGCCGCGTAGAAATAGATCCGCTGCTTCCAGAAGAAGCTCTCCATGTCTAGAAGGCCTTCTTCCGACGGCTTGGGCGAAATGAGGACGCAAGCCAAATAAATCGAGGTCACGAGCGCCAGCTGGATCGAGATCGAGGCGATATCCCAAGCCGCGACCGATCTTAGATTCCAGATGTCGATCCAGTTGAAGACGACAAGAAGCCCTGCATTGACCATTCCGAGTGTCGTCAGCCCCGAGAAGGTCACGCGCTTGCGCGCTATGATCAATTCTCCCGCGCGCGATAGCAGATGCGTCAACGCCAGCGCATAGACGAACGACAGAAGTGCCGAGATATGCTCGAACGCGGTCATGACGCCCCTCCGGCTTAGGCCTTATACGA
>JAFAVP010000025.1 GCA_019242395.1 Alphaproteobacteria bacterium
TCCGCAACGCCGGCTTCGCGCCGCGGCATGCACATCGTGTGGCCGCCCGCGTCCATGAAGTTCAGCAGGCGGCAGACATATTCGCAGGTGAGATCGCATTTCAGCGTCCACGATGCGTTGGTATAGCCGAACACGGACACGAGGTTCGGCACATCGCTGAACATCATGCCTTTGTAGGTCATGGCTTTGGCGGGCTCGATTGCATGCCCATCCACGGCGATCTGCATGCCTCCCAGAACCTTAAGCTGCAGGCCGGTGGCGGTGACGATGATGTCTGCTTGCAATTCGCCGCCAGATTTCAGCTTCACGCCCGTTTCGCTGAAGCTTTCGATCTGATCTGTGACAACCGATACTCTCTGCGCGCGGATCATTTTGAACAGATCGCTGTCCGGTACGAGACACATCCGCTGGTCCCAGGGATTGTAGCGTGGCGTGAACTGCGCCAGATCGTAATCTGGCCCAAGCTCCTTCTGCACCAGCTTGAGAATGTAGTTCTTGACTTTCTGCGGGGCTTTGCGGGCGCGGCCGTAAAAATACATCTGGAGCAGCACATTGCGCCAGCGGACGATCTGGTAGCTTAGCATCGGCGGCAGTTTGCGGCGCAGCCAGTTGGCCATCTTGTCCTCCGCGGGGACGGAGACAACGTAAGTCGGCGAGCGCTGCAACATCGTCACATGTGCCGCATCCTTCGCCATCTCCGGCACCACCGTGACGGCCGTCGCGCCGCTCCCGATCACGACCACGCGTTTGTTCCGGTAATCAAGATCTTCCGGCCAGAACTGCGGATGCACAAGCCGGCCCCTGTACCGCTCCACGCCTGGGAATTTCGGATCGTATCCGCCGGCGTAATCGTAGTAGCCGCTGCACATGAAGAGAAAGCCGCAGGTGAAGCGAACCGGCCGCTGATCTTGTCCCTCTTCCGCTTCCACCGTCCACTGCGCGTCGGCGCTCGACCAGGACGCGCGCTTCACCATGTGCCGAAAGCGAATGTGCCTGTCGATGCCGTGCTCGCGCGCCGTTTCACGCACGTAGTTCAAGATGGAGGGACCGTCGGCGATAGCCTTTGCTTCGCCCCAAGGTTTGAAACTGTACCCCAGCGTGTACATGTCAGAGTCGGAGCGGATTCCAGGATAGCGAAAAAGATCCCAGGTACCGCCGATGGCTTCCCGGCCTTCCAGAATGGCATAGCTCTTCCGAGGGCAGGCGGCCTGCAGATGGTATGCTGCGCCAATGCCGGACAGGCCCGCCCCGACGATCAGCACATCAAAATGCTCGGTCATGGGAAAACCATACCTGCCAATGCGGGTACTGACAATCTGTCAGTCCCGCTGTGCTACAAGACCTGGAGACGAGGGAGAATCGAATGATCGAAGCCAGCTGTCACTGCGGCGCCTTGCGTTTGCAGGTCCCGAAGCCGCCAGAAGATGTTGAGATCAAGGAGTGCAACTGCTCCATCTGCCGGCGGACGGGCGCCATTCTCGCGTACTACTCTCCCGACCATGTGCGGGTCAGCGGTCCGACCGATGTATACATGTGGGGCGACCGGTCGATTGAGTTTCACCGCTGCAAGGTGTGCGGCAACTTCAGTCACTGGATAGCGGTCGACAAATCGTACGACCGTATGGGCGTCAATGTGCGGCTGATGCCTGCTGAACTGCTGACCAATCTCCGTATTCCGAAGTTCGACGGCGCCAACACTTGGACCATTATCGGAGAGCGCCGTGGCCTGTAAGCCAGCAGTGATAAACTGCGAGCAGGAGACCTTAAACGTGGCGGTTCAAGCTTTAAGCGCCCCACTCAGACTCCATTAAGGCGCGTGAACCCAGAGGATTGACCCAGCCGGAAGCCGGCATCATGGTCCACCGGCGGGGATGGAGGACGTGATGCAGAGACTCACCGCTACCCTCGCGGCAACCTTCGCTTTCTTGCTGGCTGCCCCAGCCTTTGCCGTCACCTATGGTGATATGAGCGGCGCCGATCTCGGTGTCGGGGCGAACCTCAACGGTGCGGTGCCGTTCCCTGCCGACAATGACTGGAACCGCGATATCTCAGCGGATCCCGTCGATCCGAATTCCGGCAATCTCATCGCCTCGATCGGACTCAGCACCGGACTGCATCCGGATTTTGGGAGCGGCTATTACGCTCATGCCATCATCGGAATCCCCTACGTTGTTGTGCCGGACTCGCAGATGTACGTGCCGATCCATTTCAAGGCGTACAAAGACGAAAGCGACAAGGGCCCCTATCCCGTGCCGATGGATGCGCCGATCGAAGGCATGCGCGACGACGGCAAGAAATTCGGCGGTGACCGGCATGTTCTGGTGATCGATCGCGACACCAACCGCCTCTACGAACTCTATCGGGCCTTTCCGAGGAACGATATCAGCTGGAACGCAGATTCCGGTGCCATTTTTCATCTAGACTCGAACAAGGTCAGGCCTACCGCGAAACCCGGGTGGACCAGCGCCGATGCGGCCGGCCTGCCGATCTTCCCAGGACTCGTGCGGTATGACGAAGTGGCGGCGGGCGCCATCCTCCACGCGCTCCGTTTCACGGTCGCGCACAGCCGCCGCGCTTATGTAAAGCCGGCCAACCACTGGGCGTCCAGCGACGACAATCCCAATTTGCCGCCAATGGGCATGCGTGTGCGCCTCAAGGCCAGCTACCAGATCCCAACCAGCTTCAGTCCGGAAACCAAGGTGATCCTGCAGGCGATGAAGACCTACGGCATGTTCGTCGCCGACAACGGCAGCAACTGGTACATCTCGGGCGCACCCGACGACCGTTGGAACAACGATCACCTCGTGAGCGAACTGCGGCAGGTGACCGGCTCGGATTTCGAAGTGGTTAAAATGGGAAAGGTCCATCATCCCTGATCAGCAGCAGGCACTCTTCCCAGGATTTCGGGCGGTAAAGGCGCGATGGTCCCAAACTTGCGAGCGCTTTCGGCAAGTGTGCCGAAACCGAACCGTGGGCGCGGACCATGTTCGACCGAACCTTCCTGCGGAGCTACGCTCCAAACCAACTCCCATTCGTCTCTGCCGGCACCATGCTCGCCTTGCTCCTCACATGCCCCGGCGCCAGTGCTGGAAGGCCACATACGCTGAGCTCGTTTTGCGCCAAGCTAAGCTGTTCAGACGGCAGCTCACCCTCTGCCGATCTGATCATGGATGCAGCAGGCAATCTTTATGGGACGACGCTGGCTGGTGGCGATAACAGCTCGGGCACCCTCTTTCGGATCTCGCGAGACGCAAACGGTAAATGGCACCGGAAAGTGCTGCACAGCTTCTGCAGCGGCGGTTATCCTTGTTCGGACGGAGCCGCACCTGCAGGCAAGCTGGTTATCGATACCAGCGGGAATGTGTACGGCACGGCTTTGAGCGGCGGCGGCGACGGAAACGCTGGTGGTGTCGTTTTTGAAGCCGTCCCCGACAGTGCGCACAATAAATGGTCGGTGAAAATCCTCTATGCCTTCTGCGCGCAACCCAGCTGTGCCGACGGCAAAGCCCCATCGTCGGGGCTTACATATGAGGGCGCGTCCAGCGGTACGCTGTACGACGGGCAATCTCCGCTCTACGGCTCCACCGAATACGGCGGCGCGGCAAACTACGGGACTGCGTTCAGGATCCAGCCAAGCAACGGCGGGTGGGACGAAACGGTGATCTATGATTTCTGCTCGAAGGCCGGATGCGCTGACGGGGCGCAGCCTTGGCAGGGCCTCGTCATGAATTCCAGCGGCGATATTTTCGGCGTCACCTATGGGCGTTCGGCGCCCCAATACGGCGTCGTTTTCGAGCTTAGCGGCAGAGGGGATCGCTGGCGTGAAACCGTACTTCATACCTTCTGCCAGCAGGAGAATTGCGCGGACGGCTATGGGCCGAATGGCGTCAGCCTGGATTCCAAAGGAGCCATTTACGGCACGGCATATGGCGGCGGTTCAAATGGAGGGGGTACGCTGTTCCGCATTCTGCCGCGCCGGACGGATTCTCCGTACACCGTGCTTTACAATTTCTGCTCAGGCCAGGATTGCGACGATGGCGCTGCGCCATCGGCTGATCTCGCCGTCGATGCTCGAGGCAATCTCTACGGCACTACGTATTATGGTGGCAGCTACTACATCGATCGCGATGGGCTTGGTGGCGGGACCCTGTTCCGCTTGACCAAGCGTGGGATCTACACGGTTCTGCACAACTTCTGTGAATCGTCGAGCTGTGCAGACGGCGAATATCCCAACGCTGGCGTTCTCTTGGATCGAACCGGCTCAATTTTCGGGACAACGCAATTGGGTGGCAAGCATGGGTCAATGTATTTGGGCGGTACAGCGTTTCAGCTGGGCCATTAGGCAGCGGGAATGCTGTGCCCAGTGGGAGCTGAACAGAGGCGTGTGTATGCTATCGAAGAGCCGTTCGTCGTGCTGATAACTCGGGTCTTCTGTTCCAGGAATTCGGGCGAGGAAAACCCCGTCTAGCAGGACTAAGCCAGCAGCTTCTTCTTCCTTTGTTCGATGGCGGCCAGCAGATCAGCCGCAAAACCGGCAAGAGTATCGTCCCGTGCGCCCATGATGACCATGCGATCGCCCGGTTGCGCGAGTTCCAGCAGGGCATTGCCACATTCTACCCGGGTCGCAAAAGCATCGGAATTGCGTCCAGCGCGCCGGACAGCCTCAGCGATGTGTTCGCTGGTCACGCTGCGCTCTGTGGTGCCGCCATAGTAAACTGGTTCTGGCATTACCAGCACATCGGCCGGAGCGAGGTCCCGTGAAAACGCCTCAATGAACTCTTCGCGCATCTTCCGCAATGGACCGTAGCCATGCGGCTGAAAGACGATCAGCAGGCGCCCTGGAAACGCATGCAGGGTGCAGAGACTTGCAGCAATCTTGTCCGGATTGTGAGCGAAATCATCGATGACGGTGATTCCATTCGCGGTGCCCACCACTTCCAGGCGGCGTCGAATGCCCGTGAAGCGGGAGAGAGCCCCGCCAGCATCCCGAGTAGGTAATCCGAGGGCAGTGGCCACGCTGAGCGCCGCAAGTGCGTTGTAAACGTTGTGCGTTCCGGGCACCTGCAGTTGCACGCGGCAAACGGCATATGAACCTCCGTGCAATATTAGATCGAAGGCGATCCCGTCCGGTTCCGGGCGCAGATTCCGCGCCATCAGGCCGGCATCCGGGTTGAAGAGGCTATAAGTCACCGCGCGCCGGGCTTGCGACAGCAGAGCCGCCGCCTCGGCGTTATCCAAGTTGAGAATCGCAACGTCTGCCTTTCTTACGAAATCACGGAACAACTCACGCAACTCCGCCATCGGCCGATGATCGAGCGCAATGTTGTTCAACAGGGCAATATGCGGCATGTAACGGGCAATTGAACCGTCGCTTTCGTCGACTTCGCTAACGAAAAGACCGCTTTCGCCCACGCGCGCGCTGGCAAATGGCGCATCGGCGCTGGCGAAATTCTTCATCACAGCGCCGTTCATGATTGTTGGATCGCGCCCCAGATCAGTGAGCATCCAGCCGACCATCCCGGTGACAGTGGATTTGCCGGACGTACCCGCCACGCCAATGCTCTGCGGCGCGGCGTTGAATAAATTCGCGAGCAGTTCGGCCCGGGTCACCAGCGCCGCGCCCACTTTCCGCGCTGCCACGACGTCCGGTACTGTGTCTTCCACGGCTGCTGAGACCACCACGGTCTGATCCGCGCGTGTTACGCCAGAGCCATCTTGCGGGAACAGAGCAATACCGCGGCTCTTCAGGAACTCGAATTTGGCCGCCGTGCGGCCCTGATCGAGCGCGCGATCCGAACCGGCGACCCTCGCCCCATGCCCGCGCAAGATCAGGGCGAGCGGGAGCATCCCGCTGCCCCCAATGCCACAAAAGAAATACGATTTGTTCAGAATCATAAAGCGAAGCTATAAGCGACGCGGCAGCCGCAGGCGAGGGGCCGTGTCTCTTCCGTTAGCAACAAGGATCGGCGTCGTCGCCCCTGCATCCCGCATCAATGAAAACACCGCCGAACGCGTGCGCGCCATCGGCACGGAATTTGGGGCCGACCTGTTCTTCCATCCGCAATGTTTTCTGACGTGTGGGCATTTTGCGGGGGAAGATTCAATGCGGTCAGATGCTTTCGTGGAAGTTGCCAACAATCCAAGCGTCGATGCCCTCTGGTGGGCGCGGGGCGGCTATGGTGCCAATCGTATTGTGGGGAACGTGCTGCCGCGGCTGAACGAGGTGGCGCGCCACAAACTCTACCTTGGATACAGCGACGCGGGATTTTTGCTCTCGGCATTGTACAATGCCGGGTTTCGGGTCGCGCACGGACCTGTTGCCCGAGATTTGGAGCGCGAGGGCGGCCAAGCCGCCATAGCGCGCGCGCTGCGCTTCCTGACCGGAAAAGCCACGCTAGGCGACCTGGAGCCGTCCGTTCATGACGGTTTGCCATTGGCTGCCTTTAATCTGACGATTCTTTCACACCTGCTGGGCACGCCCTGGGAGCCAAACCTTGCAAGCCATATTCTGTTGCTCGAAGATGTCTCGGAACCGATGTATGCGGTCGACCGCGCGCTGTTTCATGTGACTTCAAGTCCAGGCATCCGCAAGGTGGCCGGTATCAAGCTGGGACGTATCAGCGATGTCCCACCGAACGATCCGGATTTCGGGCAAACCGAAGACCAGGTCACGCGGCATTGGTGCACAGTAAACGCAATTCCCTATCTCGGACGCGCCGATATCGGGCACGATGCCGAGAACAAGATCGTGCCGTTCGGCGCTGGCAGCCCTGAACTGTCCTAACGGTCCCCGAGATTGCTGGTCCGGTGAATGAAGTCAGCGGCATGGTCGTGCAGCGCCTTCAGCGACGCTTCATTCGCGTACACCATGTGCCCTGAGGGGTAGTAATGGTACTCGATGTTTCGCTGCAGCGCCTGTGGGATTTGAAGATGCCGCATCTCGTAAACGCCTTCATAATATGGCGTTGCGAGATCGAAATACCCGCCTGTCAGCATGATGCGCAGGCGTGGATTGTATTTCATTGCCGTTGAAAGGTCCGGTATTACGTTCGTCGCGCGTGGCAGCGGAAAAGGCGCGCCGGGAGGCTGGTGCTGGAAGTTCCAATCTTTGAAGACGTCGATTTCCGGCTTGTACTGCTTGCCCATGCCGTATTTCAGCTCACGCCGCACGTAATCGTTGAAACCGCTCACATAGGCAGAGCTGATCGAAGCGGATTGAGGATCGTATTCGGCTTCCTTCTCCAAAGGGTCCATGGTGGGCCCCGAAAATCTGGTGTCCAGCCGCCCGGTGGTCATGTCCAGGTTGCCCTGGAGGTTCTGCTCGAACATTCCGCCGTTGACGCGCAGATTGGCGCGCAGCAGGTACCACACCGGCAGCCCGGTGTATTGATGCAGCCGGTTTGCGATCATCATCCGCTGCTTCGAATTCAGCGCGGCGCCCGCCTGCAAGGCCTGCGAGTAATCGCCCATCGCGAAATGCTGCACCTCGCCGAGAAATTTCTGCAGGTCCGGCGGGCGCTTGCCCGGCAGGCGGTTATGGTACCAGGCCGTCGCCGCATAGGTGGGCAATGCGACCATATAGGGCACGTCCACGCCCGGGTTGGATTCCGGCACGTCGGCGTCCATGTCGAAACTAAGGATCTGGGATAGCAGCATTACGCCATTGAAGTCGATCGAGCGGTCTGTCTCCAGCATGTTGACCAGGACAGCGGACCGCGGC
>JAFAVP010000280.1 GCA_019242395.1 Alphaproteobacteria bacterium
CGCGCGCACCTTTGCCGTCGCGCTCCAGTGTTGGTACAAGATTGATAGCCAGTTTCTTCGTCAGCTTCAGAATGTGCTCCTGCACGGAAATCGGCTCCCCCAGCACGGCTTGAGCGCGATAGGGCACATACGGCAGCAGCGGCGTGAAACTTTCGCCTGCGCGGCCCAGCGCCTGATCCAATCGATCGTTCAGCAGTTTCCCGAAGCGTTGCGTCAGTGGCGCACGCGGCAGCGGCAGCAGATGACCGATAGTCTTCAACCCCAGATGTTTCAAAGTGGCGGCCGTCTTGTCCGGAATGCGAAGCGCGGAAACGGGCAGCGGGGTGATAGCGTCGGCAATCTGACCATCCGCCACGATGATTTTGGATTGCTGTCCGAACTTCGCCAGTGCATGGGCCGCGCCGATGCTGCTTGCGATGGCACCGCGCCCGGTGAAGGCACCCCGGGAGAGGCCCGCAATCATAGCGCGCAGCATCGCCGTTTCGCCGCCGAACAGGTGATCGCAGGCGGTGATATCGAGCGTGAGGCCGGAAGAACCCGCGCGTTCGTCTGCTTCCGGCCACGGCGCCACATAAGGCGAAAAGCGCGTGCACCAGTGTGCGAGTTTTGCCAGCGCCGTGCGGTCCTTCTCCGGCTGCAAGGGGCGCGTCTGCAACAATGGCACACGCGCGCGCGCATCGGCCAGCAACTCGTCCGCATTCAACCCCAGCGCAGCAGCGTGCGGATTCACCGCCGCCAGATGCCAGCCGCCGGTCCTCATCGTCACCAGCGCGAACGGCACGTTCGGATCAAGCGGCGGGGTTTTCGCCTGCCGCTCGATCGCCCAGTTCGGAAGATAGACGCAAAGATATCGCGCCATGATCCCATTCCATTTCCCATTCGCCCGTCTTTCCGCTGCGCGCGTATTCCAGCGCGACGTGGAAGCGGGCGTTTTTGTAGAAACCGAATTCGTCGTGTGCGGATGGCGCCGGCGAAATGCGCCAGCGCGTGACGGCTGCGCTTGGGCTGCCGTCGTTGTAGCTACGCAGAAGAAGCACGGGCATATGCGCCTGCTCGGCTGCCAGATGCAACCGGCGGCTGGCGGTAAGATCCATTTTCTTTGCGCGCGTGCCAATCACGATGCCGATCCCGCCCAGTCGTAATCCTTCTTCCATAACCCACAGGCATTCGCGCGCATTGGTGCAGCGTACGAACACGATGCGCGCCGGATCGAGGCCGAAGAATTTCAGTCCTGGTGCATAGGGTACACCGAATGCGGACGCAGCTTTTGTGAAAGGCCAGAGGATAAATGATTTCAATGTGCCGGAGAGAAGAGTTATTAGAGCAAGCAAGAAGCCGATGGAGGCAGGTGTGCTGCGGTGATCTGCAGCCGCGACCTCGTGCAGTGCGCCAGTGGCAACACCGCCGTTCAGGCAAGCATCCACCCCCGCGATGCCGAGCGGCGCCACCTCTTCCCAGTGTGTTGTGAGGCTTGCAGCCTGGACAATCTGCCGCCGCAATGCCCTCAGCCGAGCCTGACGGTCAGGTGAAACTTCAGTCAGTTTGTTCATCTTTTGTTCTATAGAACACGAGAATGGGGAGAGTCAATGTCCTTCATTCCGTCTGCTTTTGGCCAAGCAAGCCGGTTATTCCGCAGCAGCAAGCGGAATAAATTGTTCGAGCAGGCCGACAGGCAGGGCCAATAGAGCAACTTCGCCGTTTGCGCGTAAGGACGGCTCTGAAGCGAGCTGGCCGCTAGCATTACGCCGTGCTGGGATCGTCACGCCGGGCCGCCAGGTGCGCAGGCGTCCGTGGAGCATTCTGTCCAGGAAGCGCTCGCGAGTGTCCGGCTCATCGATCTCCTGCGCTACTTCCCTGCACAACTGCTCATAGGTTTGCGTGCGGTCGCCAGCACGCATTACCGCCAACTTTGCGTAAGGCCCGATGATCAGCGACAGTTCGTCTGCCAGCCGCGTTATGGCGGCCGTGGGCCCGAGCCGTTGTACGGCCAATTCGCCCTGCGCACTCGCTACCTCTGGCGTGAGGTCGAATTCCGGCACCTCGTAGGCTTCGCCGCGCAATAGCAAATAGCGCCAACCATCGCTCCATTCCGGCATGATGAGCCGCTCGTCCGGTGCATACAGCAGCAGGCGCGATTCTTTCGCGATGCCTTCTGCCATCGCTGCCGAAACGCCCCCTGGCAGCATACAAGCGATCTCCGAACCCATTTGCTTTGGGTCCTGCAGCTTTTCATTAAGCCCGCTTTGCGTACTGGCCGACAAGGCACACGCGGTGGGATGCGGAAAGGCGATGCGATTGCGCTGAAACGAATACCAAATGCGCCTTACGATTTCGCCTTCGACCAGAACGCGGTCGAAATAGCTGCGCGTCCAGTAATGGACGCGGAAGCGGATCGATTCCTTATCCGGCTCGAAGCTGATGGGAGCCACGGTTACAGGTTTACTCTTCTCAACCAGCGCAAGATCGGAAACCAGCTCGCGCGCCAAATCGCAAATCTGTTGCGGTGGATGGTCGATGGGTCCGAGGAAACTGAACTCTGCCCGGTGCGCATCGTTGGTCTGCAGAACCTGGGTTGAAGCATCAGTGAGCTTTGCATTGGGAATCACCAGCAGCTGCCCATCGGGGCGGCGGCCGATCGCCGCGCGCCAATTCATGGATTCGATGCGCACCGTTTCGTTATCCAGCAGTACGCAATCACCCACGCGCACCACACGGTCAGCATGGAGCGCCAACCCTGCGATCATGCTGGAGAGCGTGGGCTGCATGGCAAACCCCACGGCCGCCGTGACAATGGCCGATGTCGTGAGCACGGCTGTAAGATCGAAGCCGAAGTAGCGCAAGGTTGCGAAACTCGCCCCGAAAGTCAGCAATCCGTAGATGATGACGCGCTGAAACCCGGTGGGCTGCGCCCCGGTGAGGCTGGCGGCAAGGCTGAGAACCAGCTTGCCTGACAGTACCACCGCAAAAATGGCCGTAACCACAATGGCGGCCGCCTTCAGCACCATGTGCGCGGTGCCCACGCCCAGCACGGGATCGCTCTCCGTAACTAAAGAGATCGCCCACAACAGCGTCGCCAGAACAAACGCAGGAATCAGTGTAGTGCGTGCGCGGTTCACGGCTTTGTTCCAAGCTGCGCCAGCGCCTTGGCTAGACTGATCCGCAGCCGCTGGATCGCTTCAGCGAGTGTGCGAATTTCACGCGCGCCCGAGGCGGGCAGTTCCGGTGTTTTGGACGTCGAGCGACTGGCTTGTTCCGCAGCATGCGCCAGCTTGTCCAGCGGCCCTGCGACCGTCGCTTCCATGGCTGCAGTGAGTGCGAAGTAGGCAATGGCGAAAATCAATGCAAGCCCACCGATTAGGATACTCACCAGTTCCAAGGTACTGCGGAATTGCTGCGTTACCGGCACCGTCAACAATTGTACGGCTATAATATCGCCCATGTGCCAACCAAAGCCGTTGTTTGGGCCATATTTTGCCAGCATGGCTTTCGGCGCGCGTGCCGGCGTGTCATGGCAGATGAGGCACCTTTCGTCTTTGAGGCGCATCGGCCGCGCCAGATAGAACAGGCGCTGCCTGCCGGAATCGATCACGCCCCGCATCTCCGTCAAATTTGAGTCGCTGCGAAACTGGCGGATGAGATCGACTTCAAATGGTCCTGCGCGGTCGCTTGGCGCGGTCGGATTCAGCCCCGCCTCACGGTAGGTGTAGGCTGCGTCGCCGGAACTCACAGTGCGGAACACCGTCTGCGCGGCGAAAGCCGGAACGGTTTCTTCGTGGAAAACTGCATCGTTCAGCTTCTGGAAATTGGGCAGGATGTGCTTGGTCGTGTAGCCGCGCACCGCCATGGCGGATTGCAGCATCAGCTCCGCCTGCTGCCCGGCGTTGTCCATGGCCGCGTGTTCGAGCAGGAGATAGAACCCGCCGCCGCCGGCAAACAGCGCGATCAGGAACACGATCAGCAGATTGCGGCGAATCACGCCGCGAATGGTGGGTACGCTCATGCCCGGCCCCTTACGGTGCTTTTGAAGCTTCGGCTACGACGTAGATACGCGCAAGGGCAGGGCTGGATTACCGTCGTAGGCCGAGTCCACGATGGCCGCATACACTAAGGTGCGCAGGTCGCGGCGGAGCGCGAGGCGGGCCTCGGTGCCCATGACCTGGGTCATGAATACGACTGCAAGGTTTTCCCTGGGATCGATCCAGAAGGCTGTCGCGGCGGCCCCGCCCCAGAAATATTCACCGACGCTGCCGGGCACGTGCGTTTTGCTCAGATCGCACGTCACGCCGCAGCCGATGGAGAAACCAACCCCCGCATAGCCCGCCTCGCTGAACATCCCTACGCCGGGTACCATGTCGGACATCATGCGGCCGCTAGGCAGCAGGTTAAGGCTGAACATCTCGACCGTTTTGGGCGAGAGCAGGCGCACGCCATCCAATTCACCGCCGTTCAGCATCATGCGGCAGAAGCGCATGTAGTCTGCTGCTGTGGAGACGAGGCCGCCGCCGCCGGATTCCAGCTTGGGCGGCTCGGCATAGGCTGAGTTTGGCGCGCTATCCTGCAGCTCCAACCCGCCACCCTTTTTCGGCATGTAGCAGGAAGCGAAACGCTCAAGCTTGTTCGCGGGAACCGAGAATGCCGTGTCATGCATGCCCAACGGTTCGAAAATCCGGGTGCGGAGGAACTCACCAAAGGTTTGGCCGGACAGCTTCTGCACCAGATAACCAAGCACATCGATCGAGACCGAGTAGTTCCAGAAATCGCCCGGCGAGAAATCCAGCGGCAGATTCGCGAGTTGCTCGACAAAAGCGTCCAGCCCACCGGGCGTCTGGAAATCGCCGACCTTGAACCGCCGGTATTCCGCGTCCACAACCGTGCGTGCCATGAAGCCGTAGGTGAGGCCGGAGGTGTGGGTGGTAAGATCGATCACCTTCATGCGCCGCTTCGGCAGCGCGGTAATGAACTGGCCCGTCGTATTCGTGGTTAGGCTCGGGATGCCGCTGACATAAACACGTAGGTTCTTCCATGAGGGAATGAATGTGTGGACCTCGTCATCCAGCGCGATCTTGCCCTCTTCCACCAGCATCATCAGCGCCAACGCCGTAATCGGCTTGGTCATGGAATAGATGCGGAAGATCGCGTCTTCCTGCATTTTCCCACCGCGATCGAGGTCGATATGCCCGGCTATGCCGGTGTGCGCCAGCTCACCGCGCCGGAATACCTGTACGAGAAAACCGGGCAGCTGGCCGGTGGTGACGTATTTCTCCGTCATCACCCGATCGAGCCGCTTCAGCCGCTCGGTCGAGAGTCCCACGGATTCCGGCTTGCCCATGCCACAGTCTCCCGAATTCTGCTGCGCGCCAGACTAGCGCAAAATCTTCCCGGGCCAACGGCATTGCCGCCAGCTGATTGCGGCGGCTAACGTAGCCAGAGAGAAATTCCTGAGCATGCGATGTCCGAAGCCTCACCCTCGAAACCGCCTTGGCCGGCCATGTCGATTGCCAAGGCGCATGCGCTGCTCACGCAGCCCGGCTCGCCCCTTGAAATGGCAGAGGTAGAGATCCGCGGGATCAAGACACGCGTTTGGAGGAATGCGCCGCCCACCCTGCGCGAGTTGCTTGCGCATGCCCGCACAACTTACGGAGCGCGGGAATTACTCATCTATGAGGACGAGCGTGTCAGCTGCGAGGCGTTCTATCGCGCCGCCGTCGCCGTGGCTCACGAGCTGCAGAAGCAGGGCGTTCAAACGGGTGATCGGGTGGCGCTCATCATGCGAAACCTGCCTGAATGGCCGGCGATCTTCTACGGCGCGGGGATCATTGGTGCGATCATCACGCCGCTGAACGCGTGGTGGACCGGGCCAGAATTGGAATATGGCCTGGCCGATTCCGGCGCCAAAATCGCCTTCGTCGATGCAGAACGGTTGGAGCGCATTGCAGAGCACTTAATCAATTGTCCGGGCCTCAAGCGCATATATGTCAGCCGATACAGCGATGAGCTGCCCAACCCGTTGGCGGTACGGCTGGAAGCTGTGATCGGGTCCGTTGCTGCATGGAGCAATTTGCCGGAGCGCCCGCTGCCCGATGTGGCGCTCGATACAGATGACGATGCCACGATCCTCTACACCTCCGGCACGACGGGAAAGCCGAAGGGCGCGCTCGGCACCTACCGCAACATGCTGTCGAATATCATGGCGTCGGGATGTTCGGCGGCGCGCAACTATCTACGCCGGGGCGAGATGCCGCCGATCCCGAGCCCGAATGACCCGCAGCGCTGCTCGCTGCTCTCCGTCCCGTTCTTCCATGCCACGGGCTGCTTCGCGGTCCTAAATCCGTCCGTATTCAGCGGCGCCAAGCTGGTGCTGATGCGCAAATGGGATGTTGAACTCGCCATGCAGCTGATCGAGCGCGAGCGCATCAACATGGCGGGTGGCGTGCCCACCGTTGCGTGGCAATTGCTGGAGCATCCCAATCGCCACAAATACGATCTCTCGTCACTGGAGAGCGTCGCCTATGGCGGCGCGCCCTCGGCGCCGGAACTAGTGCGTAGGATCAAGGAGAATTTCCCGAAATCGCTGCCCGGCAATGGCTGGGGCATGACAGAGACCTCGGCCACCTGCACGACGCATTCGGCCGAAGATTACGAGCACCGGCCCGATTCCTGCGGGCCTGCGGTGCCGGTGTGCGATCTCAAGATCATGTCCTTGGATGGCGGGCGCGAATTGCCGGTTGGGGAAGTCGGCGAGTTATGGGCGCGCGGGCCCAATATCGTGAGGGGCTATTGGAACAAGCCGAAGGAAACGGCGGAGACGTTCATCGGTGGCTGGGTGAAGACGGGCGATCTCGCGCGGCTCGACGAGGAAGGCTTTTGCTTCATCATCGACCGTGCCAAGGACATGCTGATCCGCGGCGGCGAGAACATCTACTGTGTGGAAGTCGAGAACGTGCTGTATGAGCACCCCGCAGTAATGGATGCCGCGCTGGTCCCGATCCCGCACCACACGCTTGGCGAGGAGCCCGGCGCTGTCGTGCACCTGAAGCCTGGCATGCACGCGACCGAAGAAGATATCCGCGCCTTCGTTGCCGGCAAGTTGGCCGCCTTCAAGGTTCCAGTGAAAGTTGTGTTCTGGCCGGAAACCCTCCCTCGCAACGCGAATGGAAAAATCCTCAAGCAGGAGCTTAGAAAGGTTTTCGCTACCTAGGGCATTTTTTCGCGATGAAGAATTTTGGCACGGCACGGACACTCTACTCGGGACGAAAGGGCGGGTAAGTAAGCCCCTGTTCGCGAGCTTCCAAAACTGTGAGGTTTGCAGTTAGGTGCAACAGTTCAACGGAGAAGCGCGCGCATGAAGTCCTTGTGGTCAGATAAAGAAGCGCAGCAGTTCATCGATCGTTATGCTGATGCAAATGTCAGTCCTCACCTGGCGCTACGCGTCTATACCACGCGCCTGCTCGGCAGCGATCCGAAACTAGTCTTACATGGCGGCGGCAACACTAGCGTGAAGACCCGCATGCGCGACCAGTTGGACGATGAAGTGGACGTGATCTGTATCAAGGGCTCGGGCTGGGACATGGCGAGCATAGAGCCGGCCGGACTTCCCGCCGTACGGCTTGAACCCCTGCGCAGATTGGGCGCCTTGAAGACACTTTCTGACGAGGAAATGGTGAACTTCCAGCGAATTAACCTGCTAAATTCTTCGTCACCCAATCCCTCGGTCGAAACCCTGCTGCATGCCTTCTTGCGGCACAAGTTCATAGACCACACCCATTCCACAGCTATACTGGCGCTGACGGATCAGCCCGATGGCGAGGCGCTGACGCGCGAGGTGTTCGGTAAACGTCTTGCCTATGTGCCTTATACCATTCCAGGCTTTGCGCTCGCGAAAAGCGTCGCAGCGGTGTTCGACAGCAATCCGCAGGCGGAAGGCGCGATCCTGCTGAAGCACGGCATTTTCACCTTCGCGGATGACGCGCGGGTATCCTACGAGAGCATGATCGAATTCGTCACAATGGCGGAAGAGAGACTGCAGCGCCGGCGAAAGACGTTTATGCAAGTTCGGCTCCCGGAGGAGCTCGCGCGCACGGCCGCGATCGCGCCGATCCTTCGTGGCGCCTGCGCAATCAGCCGCGACGAGCAGGCTGGCACGGTGAAGCGCCAGATCCTCTGCTTCCGCACCAGCCCTGCGATTCTCGATTACGTGAACGGCGCGGAGCTATCGCGCTATTCGCAACAGGGTGTGGTGACGCCCGATCACACCATTCGCACCAAGAACTGGCCCCTCGCGGTCCCGGCACCGGAAGCTGGCAAGCTCGATGACTGGAAGCGCGCGGTGGAGAAGGCGGTCGGGGATTTCGTGGCGCGATACCACGACTATTTCGCCCGCAACAACGAGCATGCCCAACCGAAGAAGAAGGAACTTGATCCCGTCCCGCGCGTGATCCTCGTTCGCGGCAAGGGGCTGTTCGGCCTCGGCGCGACCGCAAAGGATGCCGCCATCGCCGCCGATATCGCGGAGAACACTGTCCAAGTCATCACCGATGCGGAGGCGGTCGGACGGTACGAACCGATACCGGAAGCCGATCAGTTCGATGTCGAATACTGGTCGCTGGAGCAGGCGAAGCTCGGTAAATCGGCCGAGAAGGTCCTGGCGCGGCAGATCTGCGTTGTCACCGGCGGCGGCTCGGGCATCGGCGCGGCGACGGTGCGCGCGATGGCGGCGGAAGGCGCCGAAGTGGCGGTGCTGGATCGCGACGGCGCCGCCGCCATCGAAGTGGCGCGAAAAATTTCCAAGACCGCGCTCGCCATTGCCTGCGATGTCACCCAGCCGGACGAGGTAAAGCGCGCTTTCGATGAAGTGGCGAAGGCGTTCGGCGGGGTAGATATCGTGGTGTCGAATGCGGGCGCCGCGTGGCAGGGCCGTATTGGTGAGGTGGACGAGGAGACCCTGCGCAAGAGCTTCGAGTTGAACTTCTTCGCGCACCAGGCGGTGGCGCAAAACGCCGTGCGCGTCTTCCTCGCGCAGGGAACCGGCGGCTGCCTCCTTTTCAATACATCAAAGCAGGCTATCAATCCCGGTAGAGATTTCGGGCCGTATGGGTTACCGAAGGCCGCGACGCTTTTCCTGATGAAGCAGTATGCGCTTGACTACGGCAAGGACGGCATCCGAGCCAACGCGGTGAACGCCGATCGCATCCGCTCAGGACTGCTGACAGACGAGATGGTGGCGGCACGTGCAGAGGCCCGAGGTATCTCGGAAGCGCAATACATGAGCGGTAACCTCCTAGGCCGAGAAGTCTACGCCAGCGAAGTGGCGGAAGCCTTCGTATACCTCGCGCACGCGGAGAAAACGACCGCGGCGGTGATAACCGTTGACGGGGGGAACATCGAAGCGAGTTTGCGTTAGCGCTTCCTGGTCGCAACTGCGGCAGTCCGCTTCCCGGCCTGGAAAACGGGTTTCTTCAGTTTGGTATTGAAACGCGTCAGGAGTGCTTGCTCGGCTTCAGCGTGCTCTTCAAATGGTCCGGTGGACCCGATAGGCCGGCGTACAACCACCCCCACTTTGCGCCTCGCGGCCTCCACGGCTTTGGGATCGTGAGTTTCCTTGGCATGGCCCTGGTGGAACAGATCGCGCGTCACGCCCCAATGCGCCAGCGCCATTTTTTGCGAGCGCGCGGCGACGGCGGTTTCGTAGAAGCCGAGATTGGCAGTGAACACCTTGATCTTGGGCATGGTCAGTGCGCTTCGTCCAATGCTTGGCTGAGATCGGCAATCAGATCGTCCGTGTCCTCGATGCCGACGGAGAGACGCAGCAGGTCCGGCGGGCACGGGGTGTCCGGCCCTTCGACAGAGGCGCGATGCTCCACCAGGCTTTCGACACCGCCGAGCGATGTGGCGCGCTTCCAGATGCGAATCTCCGCCGCCGTCGTGATGGCCGCCCGCTCGCCGCCAGCTACAAGGAGTGACAGCATGCCGCCGAAGCCGCCCTTCATCTGCCGCGCAGCAATTTCGTGACCGGGGAAGTCCGGCAGTCCCGGATAGAGAACTGCGCGCACATGCGGGTGCTTGGTCATCGCCGTCGCAATCTTTTGCGCGCTCGCGCAGGCGGTTTTCACGCGCGGAAACAGAGTCCGCATGCCGCGCAACAACAGCCAGGATTCGAAGGAGCCGAGGATTCCGCCAAGCTGAATGCGGTTATTCCTGATCTTCGCCCAGAACTCATCGTCTGCCCGCGTAACGAGCGCACCCGCGACGATATCCGAATGCCCGTTCAGGTATTTCGTCGCGGAATGCATCACGATGTCGGCACCCAGTTCCAGCGGCTGCGTGATGACTGGCGTCGCGACTGTGGAATCCACCGCGAGTTTGGCACCGGCGGCACGCGCAATCTGCGCAAGGGCGGCGATGTCGGTGATGTTCCACATTGGATTGCCGGGCGTCTCCGCCCAAACCAGTTTGGTGCGCCCCGGCTGCATGGCGCTATGAACTGCATTGAGATCGCCCATGTCCGCGAAATCAACGGCGATGCCCCAGGTGTCCGCGAAACCGGCAATCCAGTTGCGTAGCGACCAGTACATCACCTTCGGCGCCACCACGTGATCGCCGGGCGCGAGTGCCTGAAATACCGCGGTTGCTGCCGCCATGCCTGACGCGAACAGCAGCGCGTCAGCCCCCTTTTCCAGCGCCGCCAGCAACACCTCCGGTTGGTCGAAGGCCGGGTTGTCCGCGCGTGCATAATTTCGCCCGGAGCGATACTGATTGTCTTCGTCGCGCAGGAAGGTGCTCGACAGATGCAGCGGCGGCGCCACCGCCCGCGTCTTCTCGTCGACCCAGCCGAGGCCTTGTGCGGCAATCGTGGCGGGCTTCATGTCGTCCATTCGCATATCACAACGCCGTATGAGATGTGTTCAGTCGAGGTTCACATTAGCCTTTCGAGAGTTGTCATGGAATAACAGGATACAGCGCCCGTCCGCCTACAGCGATGAAGGAGAGCATGGCCGCCACACCGAGGCTGATTGCGTTGAAAACAGCAGTGCCGCCCTATCGCATCGATCAGGCCGATGCGGGGCGGCGGGCGGCGCACCTGTTTGCCAACCATCCGGAGGTGCTGCGGCTGCTTTCCGTTTTCCAGAACACCGGCATCGAGACACGCTACTCCTGTGTTCCGATCGATTGGTATCTGGAGCCGCACGGGTGGAAGGAACGGACCAATCTATATCTCCAGAACTCAGTCGATCTCCTGGAGAAGGTTGCGAACGATTGCCTGGCAGAGGCGGGACTCGGCAGCGAAGATATCGATGCGATTGTCGTCGCCTCCACGACCGGTATCGCGACACCCAGCCTGGACGCACTGGTGATCGAGCGGATGGGCTTGCGCCGCGAGATCGAGCGCCTGCCCATGTTCGGGTTCGGCTGCGCTGGAGGTGTTTCCGGTCTGGCACGCGCGGCAGACATTGCGCGGGCCCGTATGGGATCTCGGGTGCTGTTCCTGGTCGTCGAATTGTGCGCGCTCACCTTCCGCAAGGATGACGTCTCCAAGAGCAACATCGTGGCCGCGGCCTTGTTTGGCGACGGCGCCGCGGGCGCTATCATCAGCAGCGAGGGCGACGGCCCCGTGGTTGCCGCCAGCGGCAGCTACACCTGGCCAAATTCTCTCGATGTCATGGGGTGGGAAGTCGAGGAGGATGGGCTGAAGGCGCGCTTTGCGCAAAGCATTCCATCGCTTGTCGCCAATGATTTCCGCAACATCGCGGCTGGGTTTCTCAGGAAGAACGATATCGCGCGCGGCAGCATTGAGGCCTTCGCGTGCCATCCCGGTGGCGCCAAGGTTCTGGATGCACTGGAGGATGCGCTTAATCTGCCACACGGCGCCTTGAAGGACAGCCGCAGCGTGTTGCGGGATTACGGGAACATGTCCGCGGCGACCGCACTGTTCGTGCTGCAACGCATGCGTGCGCGCGGAGAGGGGCGCCGCTGCCTGATGAGCGCGCTGGGCCCCGGGTTCTCGGCCGCGTTCCTGATGCTGGAATGATTCCGTATATCATACTGGCGCTGGTGATTGCGCAGCGGCTGGCCGAGCTTTGGTATGCTGAGCGCAATACGCGGGCCCTGCTAGCCCGTGGCGCCATAGAGATCGGCCGCGCCCATTATCCGCTGTTCATCATTCTGCATACTGCCTGGCTGGTCGCCATCGTTCTGGCGCTGCCGCGGCCCGCATCGGCGCATTGGCTGCCGTTTGCCGGTTATGTGCTGCTTCAGTTGCTGCGCGTGTGGACTGTCGCCGCGCTAGGACCCTATTGGACCACCCGCATCGTTACCCTCCCCAACGCGCCATTGGTGCGGCGCGGGCCCTACCGCTTTATGCGTCATCCGAACTATCTTATTGTGGTTGGCGAGATCGCGCTGCTGCCGCTGGTGTTCGGGGAGGTGCGGGTGGCCATCGCGTTCAGCTTCCTGAACGCGGCGCTGTTATTCTGGCGCATTCGCGAGGAAGAAACGGCGCTTGCGCCACGTCTCAAGCGGTAGAAGCGTCCCCACATCGAATGGCAAGCATGGGTGTGTTGCGATATTCAGGGCCGTTCTGGTTCCTCGCCTCCATTCCCCTGCTTCATGCGTGGTCGGATGGAGGGCCGCTCCTCACGCCGGCCACGCTGTTGTGCACACTGCTGGTCGCGGAATATATCCCTCACAATTCTGTTGCTGAGCCGCCCTCCAGTTCCTATCGTCTGCTGCCGATTTTCTACATTCCCTGCCAGCTTCTCGTGATCGCGTGGAGTATTTGGCAATCGCACACCGCGACGACGCTCGGCTTTACGAGCCTGGTCATCTCGACCGGTGTGTGCACAGGCGTGTTCGGGGTGCTGGCAGCTCATGAGATGGTGCATAGCCGCGTTCGCTGGCACCGCCGGCTTGGCGCGCTCATGCTGACCGGCATGAGCTACCGTCACTTCCGCATCGCCCACGTGCATGGACATCATCGCTATGCCGCCACAGATCGCGATGCTTCCACCGCGCGGCTTGGTGAAGGTTTCTACGCGTTTTTCCTGCGAACGCTTGGCACCCAGATCGTGCAGGCCTGGCACTTCGAGCGGCGGCGCTGCCGCGGCAGGTGTCATCCATTCCTCGGCAATCGGATGGCGCACGATGCCGTAATCATCGTGCTTCTGTACGCCGGACCGCTGATTGCTTTCGGCTGGCGTGCGGCGGCTTTCCTCGCGGCGGAGAGCGCCGTCGCCATCCTGGTGCTCGAACTGTTCAACTATATCGCGCATTACGGATTGCGGCGAGAGATGCGAGACGGCCGGGTCGAACCGGTTGCGGCGCATCACAGCTGGAACAGTTCCGGGGCAGCCAACTTGCTCATCTTCAACATGGGACGGCACAGCGACCATCATCGCTCGCCGTCGGCCACTTACGAGGAACTGAAACCTGTTCTATGGCAGCCAGAATTGCCATACGGTTATGCTGGATCGATCCTACTCGCCCTGGTGCCCCCGCTGTGGCGGGCTGTGATGGACCCGCACGTGGCATTCCTCCGCGCATCCTCGCCAGAAATGGGTTACGTTCGAATCGAAGCAGCTTCGCCCAATTTCCGTGAACGAGCCGCTTAGCGAACAGCCTGTTCCTCTTGCCGCCTGGATCGGCTTCAGCGCCATGTGCGTCGGCATGTTCATCGCCGTGCTCGACATCCAGGTGGTGGCCAGCTCGTTGCCGAATATCTCGGCCGCGCTTGGCATTCCGCAGGACCGGCTGAGCTGGATCCAGACCTGCTACCTTATCTCGGAAATCATCGCCATCCCGCTGACCGGCGTGCTCACGCACACGCTCACGGTGCGCTGGCTGTTCGCCGGCGCCACGATTGGCTTCACGTTAGCGAGCATCGGATGCGCGGCAAGCTCCGGCTTCGCCAGTCTGATTGCCTTTCGCACGGTGCAGGGATTTTTCGGGGGCGCCCTGATTCCCACCGTTTTCACTACGGTATTCGAATTATTTCCGCGGCGGCGGCATCCGCTGGCGACGGTAATCGCCGGCACCTTTGCCATGATCGCGCCGACCGTCGGTCCGGCTCTCGGGGGATACCTGACTGAGCATTACAGCTGGCACGCCATCTTCCTGGTGAACGTTCTGCCAGGCCTCATAGTGGGATCGCTGGTGGCGCTTTGCATCCGTCTCGGCGAACCCGATTTGCGCGCGCTGAAGCAGCTTGACTACGTCACCGTCCTTCTTGCGGCGATTTTCCTCGCCAGCCTCGAATTGCTTCTGAAGCAGGCGCCGAAGCAGCACTGGCATGGATGGTACATCGACAGCTTGCTGGCAGTGTGCCTAATTTCCTTCGCCCTGGCCGTTCAGCAGTGCCTGGCGCGTCAGGCGCCGTTCGTGAATCTGCGGCGGTTCAAGGATCGTGGATTCTCCGTCGCCTGCCTTCTCAGCTTTATCCTCGGCATGGGGCTGTATGCTTCGACCTACCTGCTGCCGCTGTTCCTGGGTTTCGTACGCAAGCACACCGCCTTCGAGATCGGGGAGATCATGATGGTGGCTGGTGCTGTGCAACTCGTTTCAGCGCCGGCTGCCGCTTGGCTTGAGCCGCGCGTCAGCGGCAAGCGTCTAGTGGCGGTCGGATATACGCTGTTCGCGGCAGGTTTGTTAGCCAACGCTTTTTGCACGATCCACACGGATTTCAATGATTTGATCCTGCCCCAGGCGCTGCGCGGCGCGGGCATCATGTTCTGTATCCTGCCTTCTACCCGGTTAGCTCTGGAAGGCTGGCCAGAACTCGAGATTCCAGACGCCAGCGCCCTCTTCAACCTGATGCGCAATCTCGGCGGGGCCATCGGCATCGCGCTGGTCGATACGGTGGCCGAGCAACGGACTTCCGCCCACGTCACCGACCTCGTCAGCCGTTTGCAGGCCGGTGATGCGACAACCGCGCAGTCGATTGGACTGCCGACCTCAATGTTTCACGGCCAGGTCATGGGACCGGTCAGCGATCTTCTGAAGCAGATGATCGCCCCGATGGTGAACCGCGCCGCGCTAACCGCCTCCTTCAACGAAGCGTGGCTGCTGCTTGGCGCGCTCTTCCTGCCGAGCCTCATCGCGATTGCACTCCTGTCGCGGCGCGCATTTTCCGCCGCCGCCTATTCAGCTCGCAACGAATAGGATCGCGCCGTTCCATCTCTGCATCAGGGCTGCGGCCGTGTTGCCGAAGAACAGCACGTCACCCGGCCTGCGGTTGACGCCCATGACGATCAGGCCCTGGGTATCTGCGGCTTGCCGCAAAATTCGGGTTTCCGTGAGTTCGCTGCGGGCAATGCGTGTTTCCACATCCAAATCGTAACGCGAACCGAGCTGCGCGATGTCCCGCAGCACTGCTTCCTGGCTGCGCCGGGTCCGCTGGCCCGGTATTTCGCCGCGCGGTGCCACGTAGACCGCGTGCGCTCGCGCCTGCGCCGCGCGGGCGATCACAAAGCCGACCTCTGCGCCACGCCGCGAAACATCCGTGCCCGTGATGGGAATGAAAATCTCCGTAAGACCGGCTTCGCCCTGCTCCGGTGCTACGAACACCGCAAATGGGCCTTCGAAGCCTTCCACTAGGTCGGTAATCTTTTTCGTGAAGCCGCCATCCGGCGTACGCGTCGCGTCGATGCCGACGAAGAAGAAGCCGTAGCCCTTGCGCGAGAGCTCTCCAACCAATTCCGGTGTTTTCACGGGTGGCGTTGCTTGTGTCGTGATGTCCACCGGCCGCGGCGCTTCCTGCTCGACCTGCTCGGCGGCGGCCGCGGCTTGCGTCGCGCTCTGTTTGGCTTCTTCCACATGGGCTTGAGGATTGGCTGCCGTGGCAGCCCGCCGCTGCTCCACCTGCATCACCGTGAGCGGCATCCCGCGAACACCCGCGAGGTATCCCGCCAGCCGAGCGGCGAATTTCCCAGTAGGGCTGTCGTCCACCGCCAGCAGAACGCGCTCGATCTTGGCGACGAACCCGCGGGCATCGATTTCCTCCCGTTCCAGCCGCGTCTGCTCTTCCTTGCTCATCGGCAAGCGAGCGAGCGCGTATCGCAGCATGGGCGGCATCGCCATCGTGGTCACCACGGCCATCGTGACGATCATCGTGAAGAGGTTCTGGGTGAGTGCGCCCATGGTCAGACCGATGGTGGCGACGATCACCTCGGTCGAACCGCGCGCATTCATGCCGCAGCCGAGTGCAAGGGACTCGCGCAAGGACATGCCGCTCAGTTTGCCGCCCGCAAAGGCGCCGCTGAACTTTCCGATGCTGGCGATTGCCACGATGACGGCAGTGAGGCCGAGCAGTTGCGGCTGACCGAGAATGGAGAGGTCCGCGCTGATGCCCGCCTGACCGAAAAATACGGGCATGAAGAGGGCCGCCACTAGGCCGCGCAGTTGCTGCTGGATGTGTTCCGTGAGGATGGGAGATTCACCGACCAATATGCCGGCCACAAAGGCGCCAAGCACGGTCTGCACACCCAACCCATAGGTGATGAGCGACATCACGCCCATGATCACAAGAATTGCGGTGACCACCGCGAACTCGCTGCTGAACCTGTCATTGGCCCAGCGGATGATGCGGAAGACCGCGTACTGCCCGACCGTGAAGCTCGCCAGAAGGAAAAGTCCGACGCCGCCAACTGTCTTCAGCAATGACATGGCGTCGACGCCGCCGGTCCGGGCGATCCCGAAGGTGATGGCAATGATCACCCAGCCGATCGAATCCTCGATGATTGCCGAGGCGACGATCACCTGCCCCAGGTTTCGTCGCATGAAGTTCATTTCGCGTATGACGCTGGCGACGATTTTCACCGAGGAAATGGAAAGTGCCGTGCCGAGGAAGAGCGAACTCACCAGGCGATGGCCTCCAGGCAGGAGCGTGGCCGGCAGGAACTGCCCCAATGCAAACCCGCAGGCGAACGGCAGCGCGATTCCAGTCAGAGATACCGCCGTCGCCGTTGCGCGCGCGCGCCGCACCAGCCGCAGATCCGTTTCCATTCCCGTCAGCAGCAGAAGAAGCAGAACGCCGAATTGCGCGATGGCAGCGATCATAGCCTTCTGGGAAGGCTCGTGCGGGAAGATCAGGTCATGCGCATAAGGCCATAGCTTGCCGAAGACCGAGGGGCCAAGCAGCACGCCGGCAAGCAGTTGCCCCACAATGGTCGGCTGCCCGATCCGCAACATCAACTCGCCGAGGAGCCGGCCCACCGTGACGAGCAGTACGATCTCGGCCACGAGCACGGCCTCATCCAGGCCCGGTGTCTTGCCGCCGGCTTTGGCCAATGCGAGTCCCGGCAGCAGCACAAGCGCGAGCGCCAACGGCCATAACCATCGTCTCATGCGGAGCTCCACCCGGGTGGGCTCCCGTCCCGGCAGGTCCTGAATGCGCGCGTATTCTCCAGGCAGCGGCCGTGCTCTTTCACGATCTCGGGCTGTGCTGGAGGACAAGTTCTGGTGGATCATTTCAGCTGCTCCACCATAGCCTGGTGCGTTCCGCTTCCCCTTTGTGGGGGGAAGCTGTCAGCGGCCGCGCCAGCGTCGGACGACGGGAGAGGGAGGGATTTTCACGCGGACGCGCGGAGGCGCGGAGGGCAGTACTTGCTTTCACCTGCCCCGGCGCGGGGAGACCGCTTCGTCTGAGCGAAGCAAAGATGAAGCGGGTGGGGGGCTTGCTCGAACTGAATTCCTCCCACCCCGAGCATTTCTCACGCTGTGCGAAATCCTCCGACCTCCCCGCATGGGCGGAGGTGAACGCTACATCTCGGCGGGCCTGCCCAAAAACCACATCATCTTGATCTTTGTTTTCATGGAATCGCGCTGCCCCCTCCCCCCTGCCAACTAGAGTTCCCATTCGAACCTTCGGTGATCGAGGGGGGGCTCCACACCTTCCATCCTCGGCCGAGCGGCGCCGCAAAGGACGGTAGAACGGGTTCGGCAACCTAAAGCCGCGAGGGGACGGGAACCCAGGAGGCGGAGCTTGGGTGATCTTGAAAGGTAGGGACGCGGATGCGCCCTCGCTCGGGCGCCCCGGAAAGCTGAACCACCTGAATCCCCTTCCTCCGAAGCGCGCGCGACCACGCGGTTCTCACCGGGGATGATCATCTGGCTATGAACCCGCACCCAAACCTCATCGCTGTAACCGTTGCATTTATACCACAGTGGCTCTGCAGAACGCAAGCTCCAAGGCCTCTACCCACCAAGGCCGTCTTGCGGAACGGCCATAGAAGGAAGTCGTTCATATTGGGCATTCCAGCGGAGGATCCCATGCGCTCACCCCTACTTGCGGCCGCGTTGCTGGCCAGTGCCGTAGCCGCTCCCGCGCTTGCTCAAACGATGGCCTCAGGAACGGCCGCGGTGAGCGACGCCACCTTCGTGAAAAAAGCCGCCATCAGCGACATGTTCGAAATTCAGGCGAGCCAGCTTGCACAAACGAAAGCGACCAGTGCCGACGTCAAGAATTTCGCGAGCAAGATGGTGACCGATCACACCAAGACCAGCGACCAGCTGAAATCGATCGTCTCCGCGAAATCCGGCATGAAGCCCCCCACCACGATGGACGCACAGCACAAGGCCCTGCTCGGCAAGTTGAAGGCGGCCAGCGGCGCGAACTTCGACACGCTGTATACCCAGCAGCAGGTTCAGGCACATCAGCAGGCGGTCATGTTGTTCACGAGCGAGTCGCAGACGGGCAAGGATACGGACTTGAAGAACTTCGCCAGCCAGAGCTTGCCAACCTTGCAGCAACATCTCTCGATGGCGCAGGGGCTGCAGAAGGGCGGCGGAACTCCTTAACGCTGCGGCAGGTTGCCGGCGGTAGAGTGGTATGACTCGGGGGAACTTCCGCCCGATTTGCCGAGTTAGAACCCCGGGTGCATTTCTGCGGGGCAGCCGCGCGTCCGCGCTTCTTTTCCGTCTTCGGGCTGAGGATAGGTATGCCAGCGCCAAGAATTTGCCATATCGGCCGCGCGGAGAGGGCCGGAAGCGCGTGGCAGACTCTCGAGCGCGCTAAGGACCTTGGCTTCGACACGGTACTGACAGCGGCCGGCTCCGAGTCCGCAGGCGGCTACGCCGTGCTGGCACGGGCATGCGAAAGCCGCGGCCTGTCTCTCTTCATCGACCTCAACGTGCAGGAGCTCGACCTGCATCATCCGCTGGTCGAGCAGTATCCGGATGCCTTCGCGATCCGCCGCCACGGTGAGGCGGGCAGCGTGGTGGACCCACGCCATCCCTCACCGGGCCAAGGATGTGCCCTGCTGCGCGAGACGGCGGACCCAGCTCCTCTTGTGGAATGGTGGTCGGAGCAAATTGCAGAATGGGTGAGAGCCGGAGCGCGCGGTTTTCGGATGCTGAGGCCGGCCACCACGCCGCGCCGCTTTCGCGAAGCTCTGATCGAGCGGGCGCTGGGCCAAGGCTCAAACCGCGTCACGTTCATCGCGGACACGACGGGCGAACCGCGCGACCGCGTCGCCCGCCTTGCAGGGTTCGATTACTGCCTGTCCTCCTTGCCGTGGTGGGATGGCCGGAGCAGGTGGTTGGTAGAGGAATATGAGGCCCTGTCGCATGTTGCCCCGCTGATCGCGCAGGTGGAATCGCCGGCCAAGCTGCCGCCCGCCTCCTCGCGCCAACGCTGCGGACGGCTGGCGATCGGCCTTGTGACCGGCACGGGGCTCATGGTGCCGCTCAGCTACACAGAACCGGCCGCGGAAGGCGAAGACGGCGTTGATCTTGGCGCCGCAATCCGAGGTGCCAATGAGTTCGTCGCCACCACGCAATGGGTCAACGGGCAGCTGAAAAGTCTGACCGGCGCCGGTGCACCGATCACCGTTCTGCTGCGGGCCGACGGCCGTGACGCGCGGCTAGCTAAGGACGCGCTGGTGGCGTTGATCAATCCCGACCCCACCGTGGCGGCTGAGCCCACAACAGAACTTCTCGGCAGCCTTGGCGCATTCGGCAAACTCGAGCCGGCCGGCAGTTTCTGCGGCGACGGCATCAAGCTGAAGCCGGGCGAAGCGCGTCTCTATCGCGCCAAGCGGGCGAAGCCCATTGTGATTTCCGGAAAGGCTGCGGAGCGCGATGTGAACACAGCGGTCGAATCGCCGCGGGTGATCATCGCCAATGTGTCTCCCGCGGTGGATGACGGCGCCTTCGCCGTGAAAGCCATTGTCGGGCAGCGCCTCAGCATCGAGGCCGACATCTTGACGGACGGCCATCCCGTTCTCGCGGCAGAGTTGCAGTACAAGGCGGAGGGCGAACGCAACTGGCAGCTTGCGCGCATGCGTCCCCTTGCGAACGACCGCTGGCAGGCGGTGATGCCGCTCGATCGCATTGGCCGCCATGTCTTCGCCATTGAAGCCTGGATCGACGAATACGGCAGCTTCGTGCGCGATCTGCGCAGGAAGCGGGACGCCGGTCTCGATCTCTCGCTGGAGATTCAGGAAGGCCAACAACTGTTGGACGAGGCCAAACAGGGCGCGAACGGCGTCTGTGCCCAAGCCCTTGGTGCAATTCTGCGCGGATTTGAGGGGCTCTCTACTTCTGATCGCGTCGCACTGCTGCTTGCGCCGGAAACCGTGGAGACGATGCACCGGGTAGATACGCATAGATTTCACGCGCGCACCGGCAGTTACCCTATCGACGCGGAGCGCAAAGAGGCAGCGTTTTCCAGCTGGTATGAGCTGTTTCCCCGCTCGGAGACAGAAGATGCCGCGCGACACGGTACCTTCCGCGATGTCATCGCGCGCCTGCCGGCCATTCGGGACATGGGTTTTGACGTCGTGTATTTCCCGCCGATTCACCCGGTGGGGAAAACCAATCGCAAGGGCCGCAATAACGCGCTGAGGGCCGAACCGAATGATGTCGGCAGTGTGTACGCGATTGGCTCCACCGACGGCGGGCACGATGCCATCCATCCGCAGCTTGGAACTTTGGATGATTTCCGCGCCCTGGTGGCATCCGCGCGAGAGAATGGGCTCGAACTCGCGCTGGACCTTGCCGTGCAGGCCTCGCCCGATCATCCGTGGCCGAGCGAGCATCCGGGCTGGTTCGATTGGCGGCCGGACGGCACGATCAAATACGCCGAGAACCCACCCAAGAAGTACGAAGACATCGTCAACGTCGATTTCTATGCCAAGGATGCCGTGCCGGAGCTCTGGACCGCGCTGCGCGACGTGGTGCTGTTCTGGATCGAGCAGGACGTAAAGATTTTCCGGGTCGACAACCCGCACACCAAGCCCTTCCCGTTCTGGCAATGGCTGATCGCGGATGTGCGCGGCAGCCATCCCGATGTGATCTTCCTCTCGGAAGCATTCACGCGGCCCAAGGTGATGTACCACCTCGCCAAGCTCGGCTTCTCGCAATCCTACACCTACTTCATTTGGCGCAACACGAAGCAGGAGCTGACGCAGTATATGCGCGAGCTGGCCTCGCCGCCGGTCTCGGATTTCTTCCGTCCCCACTTCTTCGTCAACACGCCGGATATCAACCCGCACTTCCTGCAAGGTTCGGGACGCGCCGGCTTTCTGATCCGCGCGGCACTTGCCACCACTCTTTCCGGATTGTGGGGGATGTATTCAGGCTACGAGCTCTGCGAATCCGCCGCTCTTCCGGGGCGGGAGGAGTACCTGGATTCCGAAAAATACGAGATTCGGCCGCGCGATTGGAATGCACCCGGCAACATCGTTCGCGAAATCACGCAGCTGAATCGTTTGCGCAAGGCCGAGCCGGCACTCCAGTCGCATCTGGGGCTGACCTTCTATAACGCATTCAACGACAACATTCTTTATTTCGGCAAGTCCGCGCCGGGCCACGCCGATCGCATTCTTGTGGCCATCAGCCTCGATCCTCACGACGCGCAGGAAGCGGATTTCGAGATCCCGCTCTGGGAATGGGGCCGCGCCGATCATGAAGTCCTCGAATGCGAAGACCTGCTCAACGGCTCCGCTTGGATTTGGCGCGGCAAGATCCAGCACATGCGCCTGACACCTGAGACGCCATACGCCATCTGGCGCGTGCAGCCGGCGCGAGAGGTCTGATGCCGCCACGTCGCGCGAAATCGGCGCTCAAGCCGAACCCGCTTTGGTACAAGGACGCGGTTATCTACCAGGTGCACGTGAAGTCGTTTTACGATTCGAATGGCGACGGTGTCGGCGACTTCCCAGGGCTGATCGAGCGATTGGATTACATCGCCGAACTGGGCGTGAATGTCATCTGGCTGCTGCCGTTTTATCCTTCTCCGCGCCGCGACGACGGGTACGATATCGCAGAGTACCGCGAGGTACATCCGGAATACGGCACGCTTGCCGATGTGCGGCGGCTCATCGAGGAAGCGCACGCGCGCGGCATCCGCATCATCACCGAGCTGGTGATCAACCATACCTCGGATCAGCACCCGTGGTTCCAGCGCGCCCGCCGCGCCAAGTCCGGTTCCAATTATCGTAACTACTACGTCTGGTCGGACGACGACAAAAAATATTCCGGCACGCGCATCATTTTCTGCGACACCGAGAAATCCAATTGGACATGGGACGATGAAGCGAAGGCCTACTACTGGCATCGCTTCTATTCGCACCAGCCGGACCTGAATTTCGACAACCCGCAGGTGTTCCGCGCCGTGATGAGCGTCATGCGCTTCTGGCTCGACATGGGCGTGGACGGTCTGCGCCTTGATGCGGTGCCCTATCTGGTGGAGCGCGAAGGTACGAATAACGAAAACCTGCCGGAGACGCACGCCATCTTGAAGCGCATGCGCAAATTCATCGACGAGCATTACGAAGATCGCATGCTGCTCGCCGAAGCCAATCAATGGCCGGAGGACATCCAGGCCTACTTCGGCGCGGCCGAGGGCGACGAATGTCATATGGTGTTCCACTTCCCGCTGATGCCGCGGATGTACATGGCCGTGGCGCAGGAAGACCGCTTTCCGATTACCGACATCATCCGGCAGACGCCTGATCCGCCGCCCAAATGCCAGTGGGCCATCTTCCTGCGCAACCATGACGAGTTGACGCTCGAAATGGTGACGGATCGCGAGCGGGATTACCTGTGGAACGTCTATGCCGCGGACCGGCGTGCGCGGCTCAATCTCGGTATCCGCCGCCGTCTGTCACCGCTGCTGGAACGGGATCGCCGCCGCATCGAATTGATGAATTCGCTCCTGCTCACCATGCCCGGTACGCCCATAATTTATTACGGCGACGAGATCGGCATGGGCGACAACATCCATCTCGGCGATCGCGACGGCGTGCGCACGCCTATGCAGTGGTCATCGGATCGCAATGGCGGCTTCTCTCGCGCCGACCCTGCGGTGCTTGTGCTGCCGCCGATTATGGACCCGGTGTACGGCTACCAGGCGGTGAATGTGGAGGCGCAATGGCGCGATCCGCATTCGCTGCTCAACTGGCTCCGCCGCATGCTGGTGGTGCGTAACAAGCATCATGCGTTCGGCCGCGGCAGCATCCGTTTTCTCACGCCGCAGAACCGCAAGGTGCTCGCCTATTTGCGCGAGTTCGAAGGGAAATCGATCCTGTGCGTGGTGAATGTGTCCCGTGCCGCGCAAGCGGTGGAATTGGACCTTCACGAGTTCGCCGGCCGCACGCCCGTGGAATTGCTCGGCGGCGCCTCGTTCCCGCTCATCGGGCAGCTTACGTATCTCCTTACCCTGGCGCCATATGGCTTCTATTGGTTCGCGCTCAGCCAGGAAGCGCAGCCGCCACAATGGAGCACAGCAACCCTTGGACCCATGCTGATGGAACCTCGAACATTCGTTCTTCGCACCGCGCTTGCGCATGCGCTCGAAGGGCACAATCGCGAGATTCTCGAACGTGAAGTCCTACTATCGTACATCCCGCAGCGGCGCTGGTTTCAGGGCAAGAACGCTAGGATCGAGAGCGTGAGAGTGGCCGCCATGGCACCGCTACCGGGGCACGAACAGGACGCGGTGCTCGCCGATGTGGAAGTGGCCTCAGGCGAAACCACGAACCGCTACGCTCTACCGATGGCAATTGCCTGGGAGGACGAAGGCGCATGTCCATTCGAGGCGCCGCTTGCCTTTGCCCGGGCGCGCCGCGGGCGACGCGTGGGATTGCTGACCGACGGATTCGCCTCGGCACGGTTTGCGCGCTCCATTCTTTCGAACCTCGCACGGAATGCATCCATTCCTTTCGGGGACGGAGAGATTCGCTTCCATGCAATGCCCAATACACGCCTCGATGTGGCTCCTGATGCGGAGATCGAGTGGCCGCGCGCCGAGCAAAGCAACTCGACCTGCATCGTGGATCGCCGTGCGGTGATCAAGCTCCTGCGTCGCGTGACCGAAGGCATACATCCGGAAGCGGAGATGGGGCGGGTGCTGACGGAGCGCGGCTTCACCGGAATCGCGCCGATGTTCGGGGAAGTGGTCCGCACCAATGCCGATGGCCCAAGCTCCGCCCTGGCCATTGTGCAAGGCTTCGTCGCAAATCAGGGCGACGGCAGCGCCTGGACGCGTGAGCTGCTTGCGCGCGTGATCGACGAGCAGTCCGTCGCACCGGACGAGCGCAATCCTTTCGAAGCCTATGAAGAATTCGCGCGGGTGCTCGGACGCCGCACCGGCGAGATGCACGCCGTGCTGGAGCAGCCAACGGACGATCCCGACTTCGCACCGGAGGAGGCGAACGAACGAACTTTGCAGCATTGGAGCCAGCGCGCCGAGCGGCAGCTGGTAGATGCCTTTGCGGCGCTGGAACACTATTCCGGCAGCGAGCAATCACTGGTGGAGGATTTGGTGCGCCGCCACGATGAAATCGCGCACGGCGTTCGCACTCTTCTTTCCGAGGGCAGGGGCGCGCTCCGCACGCGCATTCACGGCGATCTTCATCTGGGCCAGGTTCTGGTGGCCGGCTCTGACGTGATCATTATCGATTTCGAAGGGGAACCGGTGAAGCCGCTGGCCGAGCGCCGCGCCAAGCTCTCGCCGATGCGCGACGTGGCCGGCATGATCCGCTCGTTCGATTACGCCGCCGGCATTGCGGAACGTGAAGGTCAGCTGTCGGCCGCCGGCCGCGCGCATGTGCGCGCGCACTCGTTGCTGAAGGAGTTCCGGCAAACAGCCAAGCGGACCTTCCTTGAAGGATACGCGGAAGGGCGCGGCAAACCACTGAGCGAAAAAGAACAACGGCTGCTCACCGCCTTCCGCATCGAAAAGGCGGCCTATGAAATTGTCTATGAGGCAGCCAATCGGCCGGACTGGATCGATATTCCGCTACGCGGTCTCAGCCGGCTGATCGCGCGTCTCACGCCTGAGCTTCAGCATGCTGAATAAGACTCCGCCCGGCCACCACCATGACGAGGTCGATCCTGCGCTCGTCGAAGCGCTGCTTCATGGTCGCTTGGCCGATCCGTTTGCCCTTCTAGGGCCGCACAACACGCCGAGCGGGCGCATCGTGCGCACCTTCCAGGCGGGCGCGGAGGCGGTTGAGGTGCTTGCCCGCAACAGCCACGAGCCGCTGGGTCATCTGACGCCGGTAAAGGGTGGACTGTTCAGCGGATTTGTTTCTTCGGGCGAGTCTTATCTCCTGCGTATTCACTGGCCCGCGGCCGTCCAGGAAACCGAGGACCCATACTCCTTCGGCCCCATTCTGGGAGATATGGACCTTCATCTGTTTGCCGAAGGCACGCATTGGCATCTCCCGGAGCGCTTCGGCTCCGCCGTCACGGAGATCGAAGGCGTACAGGGGGTTCGCTTTGCGGTGTGGGCGCCGAACGCGCAGCGTGTCTCTGTGATCGGCGATTTCAATAGCTGGGATGGGCGTCGCCATCCCATGCGTCTGCGACATTCCGCAGGCGTGTGGGAGTTGTTCGTGCCGCGGCTCGCTGCTGGTGAGCGCTACAAATATGAGATCATCGGTGCGCATGGCGACGTTCTGCAGAAAGCAGATCCATTGGCGCGGGCCACCGAACGGCCGCCAGCCACAGCTTCCGTTGTGCCGCAGCCGTTCGAATTCCGCTGGAGCGACGCCGATTGGATGGAACAGCGGGCCACGCGGCAGAAGCCGGACGCGCCAATCACGATTTATGAGCTGCATGCTGCGTCCTGGCTGAGGCCCGAAAACGACAGCACAGGCACGCTCGACTGGATCGCGCTTGCGGAAAAGCTTGTCCCGTATCTAACTGACCTCGGTTTCACCCATGTCGAACTGATGCCCATTATGGAGCATCCGTTCGGCGGCTCGTGGGGTTACCAGCCGCTATCGCAATTTGCACCCAGTGCGCGCTTCGGGGAGCCGCATGAGTTCGCCCATTTCGTTGATGCCTGCCACCGCGCCGGTATCGGTGTCATCCTCGATTGGGTACCGGCGCATTTCCCGACAGACGCGTACGGTCTGGCGCGCTTTGACGGCACCCCCCTCTATGAACACGCCGATCCCCGTGAGGGCTATCACCACGACTGGAACACCTACATCTATAATCTCGGGCGGCGCGAGGTGGCAGGCTTCCTTCTTGCCAGCGCACTCTACTGGCTGGACACCTTCCACATCGATGGTCTGCGAGTGGATGCCGTGGCTTCCATGCTGTACCGCGACTATTCCCGCGCATCGAACGAGTGGATTCCCAACAAATATGGTGGCCGGGAAAATCTGGAATCCATCGATTTCCTGCGCCGGTTGAACACGCTGGTGGCAGAGCGCGCGCCGGGCGCCATCACCATCGCAGAGGAATCCACGGCCTGGCCCGGTGTTTCCGCGCCGGTGTCGGACGGCGGGCTTGGCTTCAGCTACAAATGGAACATGGGTTGGATGCACGACACGCTGCATTATGTGCACCAAGACTCCATCCATCGGAAATGGCACCACAACGAGATGACGTTCGGCCTGATGTACGCGTTTGCCGAAAAATTCATTCTCCCGCTCAGTCACGACGAAGTGGTGCACGGCAAGGGATCGCTCTACGGTAAAATGCCCGGCGATGAATGGCAGAAGCTCGCGACATTGCGCGCCTATTTCGCCTTTATGTGGACCCATCCGGGCAAGAAGCTGCTGTTCATGGGCGGGGAGATCGGACAGATCCGTGAATGGAATCACGATGCGGAGGTGGATTGGTCCCTGCTTCAAACCCCGGCCCATGCGGGGCTGCAGCGCGCAGTGGGCGATCTCAACCGGCTTTATGTGCGGGAGCGAGCGCTGCACGCGGAGGACACAGAACCATCCGGCTTCTCATGGATCATCGGCGATGACGCGGAAAACAGTGTCTTTGCTTACCAGCGGCAGGCAGCGGGCGCCGCTCCGGTGCTCGTCATATTGAATATGACGCCGGTACCGCGATCCAGTTACCGAGTGGGCGTCTCGCCGCCGGGAGTCTGGCGCGAAGTCCTGAACACCGATGCGGCGCTTTATGGTGGCAGCAACATGGGGAACACAGGCGGCGCACGCACGCGCGCAGTTCCCGCGCATAGCCACCCGCATTCTCTCGAGTTGGTGCTGCCGCCGCTCGCCGCCCTAATCCTCAAGCACGAAGGCTAGCATGCCGAGCCTGCCGGATCGGCTGGAGGCCGGTAATCCTTACCCTTTGGGCGCAACCTGGAACGGGCTGGGCGTAAACTTTGCGGTCTTTTCGCGCCACGCAACACAGATGCAGCTGTGCGTGTTCGATTCATCCGGACGGCGGGAGCTGCACCGTTACGAGATGCCGGAGCATACGGACGAGGTCTGGCACGGCTATCTGCCCGATGCGATGCCAGGGCTGGTTTATGGCTTTCGCGCCTATGGCCCTTACGAGCCGCAGAATGGACACCGGTTCAATCCGCACAAACTGCTGCTCGATCCGTACGCCAAAGGCCTGCTTGGCACATTACGCTGGACGGACGCTGCATATGGCTATCGAGTAAATTCGCCGCGCGCCGACCTAAGCTTCGATCGCCGCGACAGCGCGCCGGCCATGGTGAAGGGCGTTGTGGCACATGATGCCTTCCTTTGGGACGATGATCGCCGGCCGAACACGCAATGGTCTGACACGGTTATTTACGAAGCGCATGTTCGAGGGCTGACAAGGCTGCTGCAAGACGTGCGTCCGCCAGAACGGGGCACGTTCGCAGCCCTCGGTCATCCCGTGACGATAGAGCACCTGAAGAGAATTGGAATCACGGCCATTGAGCTCATGCCGGTCCAAGCTTTTCTGCAAGACCGCGAACTGCTGCAGAGGAATCTGGTGAACTACTGGGGTTACAATACCCTCAGCTTTTTCACAGTCGAGCCGGGATATCTTTCAGCTGGCGATGCCGACGAGGCGCGCATTGCCATCCGGCGCTTGCACGCTGCTGGGATCGAGGTACTCCTCGACGTCGTCTACAATCACACCTGCGAAGCCGATCGCATGGGACCAACGCTCTGTTGGCGCGGGCTGGATAACGCAAGCTACTATCGCTTGGTGGACGAGGAACGCCGGTCCTACGTTAACGACACTGGCACCGGCAACACCCTCAACCTCACCAATCCCCGCGTGCTTCAAATGGTGATGGATTCGCTCCGTTACTGGGCGCGCTCGTTTCGCATAGACGGATTCCGCTTCGATCTGGGCGTGACATTGGGACGGGAGGCACACGGGTTCGATCCAGGAGCGGGCTTCTTCGATGCACTGCGGCAGGATCCGGAGCTATCGCAACTGAAATTGATTTCCGAACCATGGGATATGGGCCCGGGAGGTTACCAACTCGGCCGCCACCCTCCCGGATTTGCAGAATGGAACGACCGCTATCGTGATACGGTGCGGCGCTACTGGCGCGGCGATCCGGGAATGCGCCCTGAGCTGGCCAGACGGCTTTCCGGGTCCGCAGATCTGTTCGGGCGGGACGGCACGCGGAAACCGTGGGCCTCCATCAATTTCGTAGCAAGCCATGATGGCATGACGCTGGAGGATATCGTCTCCTACACGCATAAGCACAACGAGGAGAACGGGGAAAATAATGCAGACGGAACCAATGAAAATCACTCGTGCAATTGGGGCGTAGATGGGCCCACCAGCAATCCCTCAATCACCGCTCGGCGCGAGCGGGTGAAGCGCTCCATGCTCGCGACCCTTCTATTTTCGGTTGGTACTCCGATGGTGCTGGGCGGCGACGAATGCGGGCGGACGCAGCGGGGCAACAACAATCCTTATTGTCAAGATAGCGAAGTTTCCTGGCTGGACTGGCAGGAGGCGCGTCGGCCCGACCGCTTAGCTCTGACCGCCTTTGTGGGACGGCTACTCCGAATTCGGCAAGATCACCCTGTGCTGCGAGCGCACGATTTTCCTCACGGCCAAATACAAACCGTTCCGGGAATTTTGGATATCGATTGGACGGACGAGCGCGGCGAACGGCTGACCCCCGAGGACTGGAATAATGAGGAAGGACGAGCTCTTGTTATGGCAGTTTCGGGAAACGGCACCCTGCAGCGGGAACTCTTGGCTTTGTTGATGAATGCGTCCGGCACCGCGCTCGACTTCCATCTTGCTGCTGATTGTTGTTGGGAAGTTCTTATCGACAGTGCTCACCCCGAAAGGATGCCGCACCCCGTTGAAGGCAAATCGTACCGTCTGAAGGAGCATGCGGCGGCGATAATCATTACCACTCTTGGAGAGCTTCAGGACACGCGCAACTAATGCTGGCCCCTTCACGCTATCGCTTCGGGCCGCTGCTCGAGGGCGACACCCGTACTCGCTTTCGCCTATGGGCTCCTGGCGCGGATCGTGTGCTCTTGTGCACCGAAGGTGCCCCGGACATTATGATGTCTCCCACCGAGCGCGGATGGTACGAGGCAGACGTCGAATGCGGCCCCGGGACGCGCTATAGGTTCCGAATTGGCGAGATTTCTGTACCCGACCCGGCATCTCGCGCGCAGGCGGCCGACGTCCACAGTGCAAGCATAGTGATGGACGATCGATACTCGTGGAAGCACGAGGACTGGAGAGGACGTCCGTGGGAAGAGGTCGTGCTGTACGAGCTCCATGCCGGGATAATGGGCGGGTTCTCCGGCGTTCAACAGCACCTCACGCGACTCGCAGATATCGGCATTACCGCAATTGAGTTGATGCCGATTGCCGATTTTCCAGGTGCTCGGAACTGGGGCTACGATGGCGTTCTGCCGTTCGCGCCTGATCGCGCTTACGGAACGCCAGACGAGCTGAGGGCCTTGATCGATGCCGCGCACGAGCGCGGCCTCATGGTTTTTCTCGATGTGGTCTACAACCACTTCGGCCCTGACGGAAATTATCTGCCTACATATGCACCGCAGTTCTTCGACCAGACCAAACATACACCGTGGGGCGCCGCTATAAATTTTGCGCAGCCGGAGGTTCGCCGGTTCTTCATCGAGAACGCGCTTTATTGGCTCGCAGATTTCCGTTTTGACGGCCTTCGCTTTGACGCTGTTCACGCCATTTGCGACGAATCCTTTCTGCCGGAACTTGCGCGCGAAATCCGTGAGCGCGTTACAGGGCGCCATATCCACTTGGTCCTGGAGAACGATGACAACGATACGAAGCTCTTACACTCTGGATTCGATGCGCAATGGGACGACGATCTACACCATGTCTTTCATGTTCTTCTGACTGGCGAAAGCAGGGGCTACTACGAAGATTATGCAAACGACTCTTCAGCCAAGCTCGTTCGGGGGTTGATGGAAGGGTTTGTCTATCAAGGCGAACCCGCGTCATCTCGCGGCGGAGCCAGCCGGGGTCATCCGGCCACCGGGCTGACTGCCACCTCCTTTGTGTCATTCCTCCAGAACCACGATCAGATTGGAAATCGCGCCTTTGGGGAGCGGTTGACGGTGCTCACCGATCCTAAAAAGCTTGAGGCATTGACAGCGCTTCAGTTACTCGCGCCTCAAATCCCCCTGATCTTCATGGGGGAAGAGAGCGGCGCCGCGGAACCGTTTCTGTATTTCACCGACCACCAGGATGAACAACTCGCTGCCGCAGTCCGTGATGGTAGGCGCCGGGAATTCGCGAGATTTCCGGAGTTCTCGGATCAACAAAAAAGGGCGCAAATTCCTGACCCTAACGATGAAGGCACGTTCCACCGCTCTCGACCGTCGTTCAACAGCAACGAACGCACCTTCCTTTATAGAAGGTTGTTAGAGCTGCGCCGGAAGTGGCTGGTGCCAAGGCTGAAAGGGATTAGAGCGCAGGGAGGAGAGGTCATTGGACCAAAGGCTGTCGTGGCCAAATGGCGCTTCCAGGATGGAGGCTTGCTCACCATCGCCTCTAACCTGGGTGACGCTACGGCGCTTGCCGTTATGCCGGACACGCAGCCTATATGGGGCAGCAGGCTGGACAAAGAGTTGCCGCCAGCGGAGACAGCCGTCTGGATTGAAAATCCGTGAGCGATTTTGCGATTAGACAATTGGCGCGTTCCGCGGGGCTTCACGTCGAGTGGACCGACGCGAACGGCCGCCCGCAGGAAGTAGGGCTTGATACACTGCGGACAGTGCTCAAAGCACTGGGCTTCGCTGCAGAAACCGCGCAGGACGCCGCTGAGAGCCACCGGCGGCTGGATACAGAGGCGAAGGCGGTTCCAAAGTTGATCGCCACATGCGGCTTTCAAACCGTGCATGCCGGCAACGCCAGGCGCGCACGCATAAAGATTCAGAATAGCGAATGGCAGGACATCGCGCTGGAGCCATTAAAGGTCGGCGGCGTATGCTTTCGAGCTCCAGATATCATCGGCTATCACGAACTGCAGCTTGATGACGCGGTACACATTCTAGCTGTGGCCCCGGCGCGCTGCTTCGGAATCTCGGACCTCGTTGGCGCGCGAAAACTGTCTGGCCTTGCCGTCCAGTTGTATTCGCTACGAGGAGGGCACAGTGCGCAATTCGGCGACTTCGCCGCGCTTGGCGAATTCGCGGAAGGTGCAGGACACCAGGGCGCTGAGGCGCTTGCCGTGAGTCCGACGCACGCCGGCTTCGGTGCTGAACCTGACGGCATCGCTCCTTATTCACCGTCTTCACGGTTCTTCATGGATCCCCTCTACGCGGATCTATCCGTAGCCGGGGCGGAGATTCCCGATGAACCGGACCCAGGTGACGATCTGATCGAATGGAGGCGGGCGCGCGCGCACAAATATGCGCAGTTGCGGAATGCCTATGAGCGGATCGCGAATCGTCTGAAGGGCGACGTTTGCTTTTCGGAATTCTGCACGGAGGGCGGAGAGCGTTTGCGAAATCACGCCATCTTCGAAGCACTGGATACGCATTTTCGAAAGCAAGGAAAACACTCATGGCGAGATTGGCCGCGCGGCTTTGACGGCCCTTCTGGTTCGGAAGTGAGGGCATTTTCGGAGCGCGAAGAAAGAGAGATCGAATATCAGCTTTTTCTCCAATGGATTACAGCGCTCAGCGCAGGAGAGGCGCAAGCTCGTGCCAAGAAAAAGATGTCAATCGGCATCATAGCAGACATGGCTGTAGGGCTCTCACCGACTGGGAGCCACGCCTGGAGCGCGCCCCATGAGTTACTCGGGACCTTAAGCATCGGAGCGCCACCCGACACATTCAATCCAGCGGGACAGGATTGGGGCCTCACCAATTTCTCCCCTAACGCGCTCAGAAGCACAGGTTTCGATAGCTTCATCCAGACGGTTCGCGCGGCCATGAAATATGCCGGCGGTGTCCGCATAGACCACGCAATGGGCTTGAGACGACTGTGGGTCATCCCAAACGGCGGCTCTCCCACAGATGGTGTGTACATCACCTATCCCCTCCCCAATCTGCTAAGGCTCATCGCCCTGGAGTCTTCTCTTCACCGGGCCATCGTCATTGGAGAGGATCTGGGTACCGTTCCGGAAGGTTTTCGCGCCCAGCTCTCTTCGGCCGGTATTTTGGGCATGCGCGTCATGTGGTTTGAACGCAATAAACAGGGTCAGTTCATCTCGCCAAAGCGGTGGGATTCACAAGCGGTCGCCCTGACCACTACGCACGATCTCCCGACCGTCGCCGGCTGGTGGCGCGAAAATGATCTCGATTGGGCTGTAAAGCTCAAGCGCAAGCTGCGGCTGGGAACTGCTGCTGCAGAGCGGAGGGCGCGCAAGCAGGATCGCCGTACCCTGTGGAACTGCTTTGCTGAAGCGGGATGTACCCGCGCTCCAGAGCCTGCGCGCGATGATCCTGAACCGGCGGTGGACGCAGCGTTGTCGTACGTTAGCCGCGCCTCATGTGTACTTGCCCTTGCCTCGGTTGAGGACATTTTAGCGTTGTCCGAGCAGCCGAACCTGCCGGGCACGATAGACGAACATCCCAATTGGAGGCGCCGCCTACCAAACGCTGAGATCTGGGGGAGCCCTAAGCTGCGGGAGCGGGTGAAGAAACTCACCGCACCGCGCCGATGATCCCCCGAGGGACCTACCGGTTACAATTTCACAAAGGATTTCCATTCTCCGCCGCCCTTCCGCTGGCCCCATATTTCCAGCAATTTGGGATCAGCCACCTGTACTCGTCCCCGATTCTCACGGCGCGAACCGGATCGATGCACGGCTACGATGTGGTGGACCATTCCACGATCAACGCCGAACTGGGTGGCGAAAAGGGTTTCCGGCAACTCGCATCCGAACTCCGATCGCACGGTATTGGCATTATCCTGGACATCGTTCCAAATCACATGGCGGTCGACCCGGCAAACCGCTGGTGGATGGACGTGCTCGAGCACGGCCGTCGAAGCGCATACGCAGAGCATTTCGACATCGACTGGGATGCTCTGAATGGGAAAGTGCTGCTTGCTCTGCTGGGAAAGCCTTACTGGCAGGCCGTGGAAGACGGCGAATTGCGGATCGCCCGAGACCATATATCCGGCAAATCGCACGTTGCGTATTTCGACAAGAGACTTCCCTTGCGGCCGGAAGACCAAGCCATCGATCCGGCCGACGCAGCGGCGCCCGCTGCGCTCCACACGCTCCTGGAGCAGCAACACTACCGGCTTGCGTGGTGGCGCACAGCGAACGACATCATCAATTGGCGCCGTTTCTTCGATGTCTCGGATTTGATCGCTTTGAAGCAGGATGCTGCAGGTGTGTTCGAGGCTAGCCACGCGAAGATATTCGAACTCTATCGGAGTGGGCTAATTGATGGCCTCCGGATCGATCACATCGACGGGCTGGCAGATCCCGAAGGTTATTGCCGGAGGCTGCGCAATGAGCTGGTCAGGCTGGCAGCGGAGCGGCCCCGGGCTGACCCCCACCCGTACATTGTTATCGAAAAGATCCTTGGCAGTGGCGAGACGCTGGCCGCGGATTGGGGCGTTGATGGCACCACCGGTTACGACTTTATGGACGAAGTATCCTCACTACAGCACGAGCCGGACGGCGCGGAGCCGCTTGCCAGGCTTTGGCACGAAGTCAGCGGCCGTCCGGCTGAGTTTGAGGGGGAGGAAATTGTTGCCCGCGCCGGGATCATCGAAGGTTCGTTCGAAAGCGCCCTGAGGCACACGGTAACGGCATTTCAGGACCTGGCAGCCTTGTCGAAGGACGGGCGGGACGTAACCGAAGCCTCCTTCCGCCGTAGTTTGATTCTTCTCCTGCAATGCCTGCGGGTTTATCGAACGTATGCTGGAGCTGGAGCGTCTTCCCCAACACGCCAGCTGTTCGGCAGAGCTGTCCGTCACGCCTGCCGTCTGGCAGGGCCTGGGGATCAGGCAGCGATCGCTTTCATCGCAAGCACCCTAGATAGGGTTACTCCGGAAGGCGCAGAGGCCGTTCGCCGCTTTAATCATCTCTCGGCGCCCGTAGCAGCGAAGGCCGTGGAGGACACCGCCTTCTATCGCTATGGGCGGCTCCTGTCCCGCAACGACGTCGGGTTCAGTCCAGGTACTTTCTCGCGCAGCTTGGCTGGTTTCCATGAAGCGATGGCTGAGCGAGCCCGGCATTTCCCGCACGCGTTGCTCTCGACGGCAACGCACGATCACAAGCGGGGCGAGGACGTCCGGGCGCGGCTGGCGGTACTTAGCGAAATTCCCCACGAATGGGAGACTGCCACCACAACCTGGAAAGAAATGAACTACGGCCGCCGCCCCGAGCGACTAACGCCCGGGGACGAATATCAACTCTATCAGATGCTGGTGGGCGGCTGGCCCCTTGACCTAGAGGCGCGGAACGGGCCCTGCCTGTCTGCTTTCCGTGATCGGGTTCTCGGCTGGCAGGTCAAAGCACTGCGCGAAGCCAAGCTCTGCACGTCCTGGCTTGATCCCCACGAAGAATATGAAAACCAGGCGCAAGATTTTTTGCGATCGATTCTCGACCCAAGCATCTCGGCAGAGTTTCTCGACAGCCTGAGGACCTTCGTTCACCGGGTTTCAGCAGGCGGCGCCATGAACGGCCTCGTCCAGGCGACGCTGCGTTGCACCGCGCCCGGCGTACCCGATTGTTACCAAGGAGCAGAGTTCTGGGATTTCTCGCTTGTCGATCCAGATAATCGGCGGCCGGTGGACTATGGTACTCGAGCCGCGGCACTAAAGGCAGAATTTCCTCTGAAGCTTCTGTCGCACCATTGGCGCGACGGGCGGGTGAAACAAGCGTTGCTAGCCGCGCTCCTCCGGCTTCGACGACAGTATCCCGGGTTGTTCGAGGAGGGCGGCTACCACCCAGTGAATGTGGTAGGTTCCCAAAGCGATCACGTGCTGGCCTTCGAGCGGCGATCAGGGTCCAGATCTATGATCGTGGCTGTGGCGCTACGCTGTGCCTCCGCCTGCATAGACCTCCCCCGGCCGAAGGATGGGTTTTGGGAAAATACCGAAGTCGTCTTGCCCGCCTCGGTCGACGGTAGCTTGGAGGACATCCTTTGCCACTCCCGTCACACCGAGGAAGGCGGGCTTTCGTGTGGAAAGCTGTTCGCGTGGCTGCCGGCAGCGGTCCTCGTTTCGAGTTAGGCGCTAGCCGCAAGGTGAATGCGCGCGCCGCCATTCTCCAACCGCCGAGCGGAGACGTGTGGGACGTGGAAGTCGGCGATGTTCCGCAACTGGCTGACATCCAACAGCCGCGCCGTCCCGCCTTTCACCTCCACAAGACCGTCTCTCCTCAGCTGCTGCAGGGTGCGGTTCAGATGGACGATGCTCAGCCCGAGTGCATCGGCGATGATTTCTTGGGTCAGCGGGAGGGGCAGCCAATTCTCACTTGCGAGCCCCACGACCCTCAGCCTGTAGTGTATCTCCAGGATGAAGTGCGCCACGCGTTCGTAGGCCGTTTGCCGGCCAATACGAACCATCTGGTTTAGAAGGTACCCTTCGTCCGTGCTCGCGCTCATCAAAGTAGCGGTCGTCAAGCCGGGATACGAGTCAGGATGCGTTAGAACTGCCTCGCCAAGCGCCGCGGCGTTGGAAATGGTAGCGCGGGTCAGAGTGACTGCGGAGCAAAGTGCCACGGCCTGGGGACGCAGACAAAGGCCGTAGACGTCGCCAGGCAGAATAAAGTCAAAAATTTGGCGCCGCCCATCGGACAGGTAGCGCTGCCGGCACGCCCATCCGGCCAGCAGCAGCCGGGGATGCTCCAGCCTTTCACCTTGGCCAATCAATTCGGTCCCAGCGGCAAGCCTTTCCGGAGTCTCGGAAAGGTTCCGCAGCAGCTCTGTTTCGTCGGGCGCCAGATCGGCAAACTGAGAAAATCGCCGGACAATCAGTTCAGCTTGGTCAGGGTATTCGGGATCTATGGCAGGAAGGCGTGACATGTCAGCCGATAACTCCAAGCAATCAACAAGGGGCCCAATCGGGCCTTTTCCCCTGTCGAATGGCACCCGTTCCAATTTGGAAACGACGGTGCGCACCAATTGTTTCAGGTGGCGGGAAGGTTTCGTTCGCGACCAATCCGCGAAACAAGGAAGATTTCAACCAGCCCCTCGAAGGCTGCCCCGCGGACCCTGCATCGTCCATGTGACGAGCGCTTCAGCCATGTCACCCGCGGCCTGACCGAAAGCTGCTGTTATGCTGGGCAGGTCGTTTGCAGAGGTTGGAACTTCGCGCTGGATTTCCGTGCCCCGAACAAGGTCGTGGGTGGGTGCGGCCACAAGCTTGGCGGCAACGGCGACCTTTATCTTGGGGGGCGAATCAATAACTTCGTAGTAAGCGTGGAAGTTACGAATCTCCGTGGCAAGCACGTAGTCCGCCCGCAAACCTCCTCCCTCTCTTCCTACCGCTGAGACAGTCTGGCTCACCTCAAAGGCCTCTATCAGCAAGGATTGAAGCAGTAGCGGCAACCGGTCAGTCCATTGCGCATTTGCGAAGAAGTCCATCAGGTTGGGCGCGCGCTCTAAGGCAATACGCTGAGTATCCAAGACCTCTGGGGTCACTGGTTGCGCGACGACCAGCTGCCAAGGCAAAGGCGGCCCCTGCCGCATGGCAGAAAGGGCTGGGTGCAAAGCATAAATTTGCGGCGCCGGTGGAGGGCCGATCAAGTTCGTTCCGCAACCTGCTAGTACTAGAGCGGTGCCGCTCGTGAAGACAGCACGCCTGGTCAACTCCAAGGACGATCCAGCTTTCATTTCGGCGTGTACCCCTCCCTGCGATCGCCAAACAACAAGCGGGTTGGTTCGCGCTCCAATTGATTGGACAAATGATTCAGATTTCCAATCAGATTGCTGATGTCGGCGCTCAGTTGCCCGATCTGCGCACTCGCAATGGAGGCGTCCACATGCTCCGCCAATCGTCCGATGCCGAGGACAGCTGTGTTGATCGATCCGATGGCCTGATCAGCATGGCCAAGCGTCGTGTGGAGATCGGCAAGATCGGTTTTCAACCCTGCGGATGCGCCATTAAAATTGCGTAGGGTCGCATCGATGTCTGCAGACCGCGCGGCTAGCGTGCCGGTGGTGGTTCGAAGATTGCCCAAGATATCTGCGATAGCAGAACGGTTGGTATCCTTGAGGACATCATTCAGCCGATCCGCGATCTTGTTCAGCTTCGCGACGAGCACAGGCGCAGACTGCTCCAGTTGCTGCAGAGTAGAAGGTTTGGATTTGATGGTGGGATATTCGCCCCAAAATTGAGGCGTTAACACCGGCGCCTTTTTCGAGCCGCCATCAATTTCGACGTAAGAGCCGCCCGTCAGCCCCTGACTCGCGATCGAAGCGACAGAGTCCGCATGAATCCTTAGTGTGGGATCTATCTGCATAAGCACCTGGACACGCCGGGGATCGTTCGAGTCGAAATTCAGTTTGGCGACACGCCCGACCTCGATGCCATTGTACCGCACGCTCGTGCCCGGCCCCAGTCCCGAGACGGATCCGGAGAAGAATGTCTGATAGTATGCATATTCCTGAGCATACTGAGCACCTGTCAGCCAGAGCAGCGCCACCACCAGCCCAAGCACCAGCGCCATGATGAAAACGCCGACGGCCACATAGTTGGCTTTGGTTTCCATCGAGTTCTCCTGTTAAGCAACGGCCAGCGCCGCGCGGCCCCGGGCGCCGGAAAAATACTCGTGAATCCACGGGTCCGGATCGTGGAGCAGTGTCGGAATCGTTCCCACCTTAGTTTTCTTATTCACCAGCACCGCAATTCGGTCGGTGATGGCGCGTAGGCTGTCGATATCGTGGGTCACCATAAAGACGGTGAGTCCGAGGCTTTCCTGGAGGCTGCGCACCAATTCGTCGAACTGGTTGGCAGAAATCGGATCGAGGCCGGAGGTCGGTTCGTCCAGGAATAACAGTTCGGGGTCAAGCGCCAGTGCTCTCGCAAGTCCTGCACGTTTAACCATGCCACCCGACAGTTCCGATGGATATTTCTGCGCTGCATCCTGCGGAAGGCCAACAAGCGACAGCTTCATCGCCGCGATTTCGTCCATCAGTTCCTGGCTCATATGCGTGTAGCGGCGCAAAGGCACTTGGATGTTTTCAGCCACTGTCTGAGAGCTGAAAAGAGCCCCGCCTTGGAAAAGTACGCCCCAGCGGACCTGCAGGCCTTTAAGATCTTCTGCATCGATGCCAGCCGTTTCGACTCCTAGCACTTCGACACTACCGGACACAGGACGGTTCAAGCCGATGATGGAACGCAGCAACACGGACTTACCGGTTCCGGAGCCACCAACGACGCCCAGCACCTCACCACGCATGACATCCAGATCAAGATGATCATGGATGACCTTGCCATTGAACGCGTTCACCAGGCCGCGAACGCGGATCGCTACATCATCCTTGCCGTTGCCGCCGCTGGTCATATGCCAATGATCGAGAAAAGAATGGAGAATGCCGCGTCAAACGTAATGATAAGGAAAATCGATTCAACCACGGAACGTGTTGTGAGTCTGCCCACGCTTTCTGCGTTCCGCTCGACCCGCAGGCCCTCGAAGCACCCGACGAGGCCAATAAGGAACGCAAAGACCGGCGCCTTGATCAACCCTACAAGTAGCGTCTTGTAGGTGATCGCCTGCTGTAGTTCCCGCATGAAAACCGGAACGGTGATGTGCAGGTCGAAATAACACATCACCAGTCCGCCAATGAGACCAACCATGTCCGCATAGAAGGTGAGCAACGGCAGGGCGATGACAAGGCCAAGCACCCGGGGCAGTACCAGCACTTCCGCGATGTTGAGGCCCATAGTCTCCATCGCATCGATTTCCTCGTTCACGCGCATCGTGCCGATATGCGCTGTGAAGGCAGAACCGGAGCGGCCCGCCACGATGATGGCGGTAATGAGGCCCCCCAGTTCGCGCAGAAACCCGACACCCAGAAGGTCGACGGTGAAAATTTCAGCGCCGAAGCGGTGCAACTGATCGGCGCCCTGATATGCGAGCACCACGCCTACCAAAAACGCGAGAAGTCCTACGATAGGCAGGGCGGTAAGGCCTGTCTCCTCGATCTGCCGCACGAACGCGGGTAGCGGCAGCTCGCGGCGCGGTGCCAGAAGGGCTTCGGTTGCTTCAACGGTCACCCGCCCGAGGAAGCCGAGCATCCCATAGCCCTGACCAAGCGCATGCATGGTCCCGCGGCCGAGGCTCTCCAGAAACGGCACAAAGCCGCGCGGCCGCGAAGCATGCCTGAGAGCTATGACCTTCTCACCTTCCATTTTTTGAAGAAGGGCTCCATAACGATCAGGCAGGACGAAGCCACGCACGCGAACACCGGAGCTTTCCAGCTCGCGTTTTTCCCGAAGCAGCAACCAAGCCCCGGCACTGTCCAGTTCCGTGATCCCCCTGCCGTCGATCTCTGCTTCCCGCACGTTCTCAGGTCGCACGCCATGAAGTAGTTGGTCGAGACGGGAGGATTGCCCCACATTCCATTCGCCTGTGGGGAGCAAGCGGAGCACATTCTGGCGCCACTCGATGCGCAGATCGGCAAGCGATTCGTCGGGTTTGGCGAGCGGCCGATTCCTCATGACGGCTATTCGAGCACGGATTCGATGGCGCGGCGATAGCGGATGGCAATCTCGTCACGCGCCAAATGCTTCCCCTGCTGCACCAGCTTTCGGCCGCCACGCCAAACACAATCGATCCTCGCGCCCGCGAAAATCCAGCTGTCCAAAATGGCGTCTCCGGCGCGGCCGAAGAGGGAGGGATGATGGGCATCCAGACTCACCAGATCGGCCGGGCCCCCTTCGCGGATGCCGCCCACGGGCTGTCCGAGGGCCTGCGCGCCGCCTGCGAGTGCAGCGTCAAACAAACGCCGGCCGGTCGATTCTCCCTCGCTGAGGGCCAGGACGTTGCGTGAGCGATTCTTCAAGCGCTGCCCATATTCGACACTGCGCAATTCTGCAGCCACATCGATGTAAACGTTGGAATCGGTGCCTACGCCGATACGGCCTTGCTGCTGCAAATACTCGGCAGCCGGGAAAATGCCGTCTCCAAGATTTGCTTCTGTCACGGGACACAATCCCGCAATCGCACGTGTCTTCGTCAGCGCCGCTGTTTCTGATGCCGTGAGATGGGTGGCGTGCACCAAACACCAGCGCTCGTCCACATCCGCGTGCGTGAGCAGCCATTCGACGGGACGCTGACCGGACCAGGCAGTGCAATCGTCGACTTCTCTGGTCTGCTCCGCAGCATGGATGTGGATGGGGCCGCCTCGCGCCATTGGGGTGATGGCCTTCAGTTCGCAAGGCGTCACCGCCCGAAGAGAATGCGGCGCTACCCCGAGGTTTGCGTCGACGAGCGCTAACACGGCTTTGCGACTGGCCTCCATCAACGCGACAAACTGGTCCACGGTGTTCAGAAAACGCCGCTGTCCAGAGGTTGCCGCCGCCCCTCCGAAATTGGAATGCGCATAGAAGACAGGTAGCAACGTCAGTGCAATGCCGGTTCGCTCGGCAGCGGCAGCGATCCGTTCGGCGGTTTCGCCAAGGTTTGAATAGGGCTGTCCGGCTGCGTCGTGGTGCAGATAGTGAAATTCGCCAACGCGCGTGAATCCGGCCTCCAGCATCTCGACATAGGCTTGTGCCGTGATCGCCTCGATCTGCTCCGGCGTGAGCTTGTCGAGAAACCGGTACATCACCTCGCGCCATGTCCAGAAATTATCGCCCTCCGGCCCACGGACTTCCGCCAGCCCCGCCATGCCCCGCTGGAACCCGTGGCTGTGGACATTACAAAGGCCGGGAATCGCGATCGCATGCCGCTCATCATCTGCGGCAGCGTCAACGCCCGTTTCGATCTTGACGATCCGCCGATGCGAGATCGACAGCCGCACGTTCCGCGTCCACCCCGACGGGAGAAGCGCTGTTTCGAACCACAGAGCCATAGCGTACATATGCACCATGCGCGTCTGGCACAATGCAAGGCTTCTCACGCCACAGCCCACCGATCGCGGCGTTGTCGCAGCGGAGCGCGAACGCATTGTCTATGCTGGACCGGCGGCCGACGCGCCGCAATTCTCCACGGCCGAGCGTATTGACTGCGGAGGCCGCTGGATCACACCCGGCCTGATCGATTGTCACACGCATCTGGTTTACGCCGGCAACCGGGCACACGAGTTTGAGCTCCGGCTGAACGGCGCGGGCTACGAGGAAATCGCGCGGTCCGGCGGCGGGATTCTATCCACCGTAAAGGCGACCCGTGCCGCATCGCTCGAAGAACTCGTCGACCAATCGCGACCGCGCCGAGATGCGCTCATCGCCGAGGGCGTGACGACGCTGGAGATAAAGTCCGGGTATGGACTGACACTTGAGGACGAAATCAAGATGCTGCGGGCAGCGCGCGCGCTAGGCGACAAGGTGAATGTCTCCACGACTTTTCTTGGCGCTCATACCTGCCCACCGGAAACGGATATCGAAGCCTACACGGATCATGTCTGCGATATGATCTCGAGTATCGAACCGATGGCGGACGCGGTGGACGTGTTCTGCGAACGGATCGCTTTCACGCCGGAGCAAACCGCACGCATCTTCGTGGAGGCGCAACGACACGGGTTGAAGGTAAAGCTGCACGCCGACCAATTGAGCAACGGCGGCGGCGCGGCGCTGGCGGCCCGACATCGAGCGGTCTCCGCAGACCATCTGGAATATACCGATGAGGCGGGTGTAATGGCCATGGCGGACGCGGGGACGATCGGTGTTCTTCTTCCCGGCGCTTTCTACTTTCTGCGGGAGACAAAGCTCCCGCCTATCGATCTGCTGCGTAAGCACCGGGTGCCGATAGCCATCGCCACGGACTGCAATCCGGGCACATCGCCCCTGACCTCTATTCTGCTCTGCATGAACATGGCGGCGACTTGCTTCCGGCTGACAGTGGAAGAGTGCCTGCTGGGCGTGACGCGCAATGCCGCGCGTGCATTGGGACGCGACGACATTGGCGTGCTGGAAGCCGGCAAGCGCTGCGACCTCGCCATCTGGGACATCGAAGACCCAGCGGAACTGGTGTACCGCATCGGCTTCAATCCGTTGCGCCAGCGTGTGTTCGGAGGCATGGATGCCTGACTGGTTGGAGATCGCGCGGGGCGACGGACCGCTGATCGTTTCCATGCCCCATACAGGCACAAGGATTCCACCGGATATCGAAGCGCGTTTGACCTCGCCATGGATGGCGCGCAAGGACGCCGACTGGCACGTCGAAAAGCTCTACGATTTCGCACCGATGCTGGGCGCCACAATTGTGCGTACGACTGTGTCTCGCACCGTGGTCGACGTAAATCGTGATCCTTCTGGCGCGTCGCTCTATCCCGGCCAGGCGACGACCGAGTTGTGCCCCACCATCACGTTCGATGGGGAACCTTTGTACCGAAACGGCCTTGCTCCAGACGCGACGGAAATTGGGCGCCGGCGCGCAACATGGTTTGAACCCTATCACGCGGCCCTCGCTGGCGAAGTTTCGCGGTTGCGCGAACAACACTCCAAAATCGTGCTGTTCGAGGCGCATTCTATACGGTCGAACATCCCCCGGCTGTTCGAGTGCGAGTTGCCGAACTTCAACATCGGCACGAACAGCGGCGCATCCTGCGATCGCGCGTTGACGCAAGCCGTTGAGGCCGCTTGCGAGAACACAGCTTTTTCGCGCGTCACAAACGGCCGGTTCAAAGGCGGCTGGACCACCAGGCACTGCGGAAGACCACAAGACGGTGTTCACGCCATTCAGCTGGAACTCGCCTGCCGTGGCTACATGGGTGAGCCGCGCGAGATTTCGCCGGACAATTGGCCGGCGCCTTATAACGAACAACGGGCCGGCGACATGCGCGCCGCTCTCAAGAATATCCTTCAAGCCTGCCTCACTTTCGCGAGCACGCCATGACCCGCCTTGACAACAGCCGCCACATCAGGAGCCCCCGCGGCCCCGAACTCAGCTGCAGATCCTGGTTGACCGAAGCGCCGATGCGCATGCTGATGAACAATCTGGATGCCGAGGTGGCGGAACGGCCGGAAGAACTGGTCGTTTATGGCGGCATTGGCCGCGCGGCGCGCGACTGGGAATCCTTCGATCGCATCGTGGCCG
>JAFAVP010000006.1 GCA_019242395.1 Alphaproteobacteria bacterium
GATTGTTGCACGTCATCGAGCAGGAAGACGCGCTCCCAAGGCACCTTTACCTCCTCGAAAATCGCCACGGCGTCGGATTCATCAAAACGCGAGGAGAAGGGACTGTCGAAGGGCGTCACAGCGTATTTTTCGAACGGCTTTCGCACCCACAGACTGACGCCATTCGCGGCAGTCGGCACCGCACAAGTGACAGCCTGTGCCTTTTGATCAGGAGACAACGGTAGAAGATTTCCGACCCATATCTCATCGGAGAATGCGGCGCCCGTCCCCAACAGCTTCATTCCGTTGAGAATGATTCCGTCGTCCTTTTCCGCTGTAACCTGAAGTCCGTGTGCAATGCTTGTCTTGCGCGCGTACATCTCCGGATTGCGCGCGCCTTGCGGAGCGACCACCACGTAACACGCGAATAAATCCTGGCACCGCATGCGGTCGTAATAGTTGGTGAGATTCTTCCCGAAGCCGTCGCGGTTGGATTCGAACAGCTCCGGGCACATCGCCAATCCGGTAAGGAAGCTGGCAACGTGGTCGGGCGAGCGGCCGAGCAGCCCGTATGTCCAGCTCGCCACCCGCCGGTGTGTCTCTGCGCGTTTGCGCAGACCATCGCGATCGACGGGCTTCAAGAACCAGGCCGAGTAGCGCTCGCCATTCTCCTTGTAGCTGGTGATTTCCACATTTTCGGCCGAGCGCTTGCGATCATAGATCTGCGCGAACGACCTCGCTGAATTGCGAAAGGCCGCATGCTCCGTAACATCCCTGACAAGCTCGCTGCCGACATAAATCTTGCGGCCGTCCTTGATGGCTGCGAGATACTCAGATCCGGTTCTGAGCATAGGGGCCTCGCTCCTCGATTAGGCTTTCAAAATAGCTATTTAACATTGCTATGTTGAGAATTTTTGCTCGTCCTGTCAACTGTGTCGGTGCAGCGGGGTCGCCGTTGCCAGGCGCCGTGGAAAACGGCCGCAGGCGCTTGGATGCGCAATCGCACCAAAGCCGCAGCGCTTGCCTGCAATGCATCGTCATGCAAGCATGAAACCGCAAGGCAGACGCGGGACGGCATTACTTTCTGAGGAAAGATGCCAATGGCATGTGACCATTTGCTGTCTTGATCGGAGAGGTCATTGTCTTCTGGTATAGAGGTTGCGAGATAGCCGCGGACGAAGGAGCGCCACGATGAATCGCAGAGAGTTTGTTGCCGGACTGACCGCATCGACGGCACTTGTTTCGACCTCTCGCGGGCAGAGCAACGTCGTCCGCGTCGGTTATTCGATCGGGCAGACCGGACCGCTCGCCTCATCGACGCCCGTGCAGTCGCAGGCTTATACCCTGTGGGGCGAACAGGTGAACGCGCGTGGTGGTCTGGAAATCGCCGGCGAGGGACGCAAAAAGATAGAGTTCCTCGTCTATGACGATCAGTCGCAAGGGAACAAGGCCGCCCAAGCCTACGAGCGGCTCATCAATACGGATCGTGTCGATCTGCTTCTCGCTCCGTACGCCTCGCCGATGCACCTCGGCGTTCTGCCGGTTATCGAACGTTTCAAGCGGCCTCTCATTGCGAACACGATCGGCACGACAGCCGCGCGCGATGCTCATTCAAAATACATGTTCTTCACCCAGGCGCTTCCCGATATGTGGGGTGCCGAGGTGCCGAACCTGATCAAATCGCTAGGCAGCAAGCGCGTTGCGGTCAGCATGGCTCAGTCCCCGTTCTGCATCGAGTTCCGCAAGGCGGCCGTGCCGGCGCTGCAGAAGGCGGGACTGGAGATCGTGTTCAATCAAGAATACGCCGCTGACATCAAGGACATGACGCCGCTTCTGTCCGGCATCAAGGCCTCGAATCCAGACTTCTTGCTGGCGATCACCTTCCTCAACGACTCGGTGCCGATGTTGACGCAAGCACGCGAGCTCGGACTGAAGGTGGACTATTTCTTCGAACTGCTCGGACCCGCTCAGCCGAGTTTCGTGTCTCGCTTCGGCGAGAATGCCAACGGCATCCTGGCGGTGGGCTTCTGGAGCCGGCATTCCAAAACCACCGGCTCGGCCGAGTTTTTTGACGGATACCTCAAGCGCTGGAATATGCCACCCGACGACAAAGACAGCAGCATTGCTTACATCACGTGCCAGATCCTTGAACAGGCCGTCAAGAAGGCGGGCGTCGATCCGGAAAAATTGCGGGCAGAGCTGAGCAGCGCCACATTCGATACGATGATGG
>JAFAVP010000272.1 GCA_019242395.1 Alphaproteobacteria bacterium
CTGCATGAAGCGCGACATCCCATTCACCACGTCGTTTCACACCCGCTTCCCGGAATATGTGAATGCGCGCTTTCCGCTCGTTTCCGAAAGCCTAGTGTACCGCTGGCTGAGGCGCTTCCACGGGCCAGCGAAGGCCGTCATGGTCGCCACGCACACGCTTCAGGAAGAGCTGAAGGCGCACGGATTCCACAACACGCGCATCTGGTCGCGCGGCGTCGACGTCGATGTGTTCCGCCCTATACCCGATGCCACGCTCCCGTTTCCGCGCCCGATCTGGCTGTACGTGGGCCGTGTGGCCATTGAGAAGAATATCGAAGCCTTTCTGGCGCTCGACCTGCCCGGCACCAAAGTCGTGGTCGGCGACGGACCCGCAAGGACCGCTTTGGAACGCAAATACCCGCAGGCGCAATTTCTCGGCGCGAAGGTTGGCGGGGAACTGGTGCGGCAGTACGCGGCAAGCGACGTCTTCGTGTTCCCCAGCAAGACCGACACGTTCGGCCTGGTGGTCCTCGAAGCACTCGCCTGCGGGGTGCCCGTAGCAGCGTTTCCGGTGCCCGGGCCCAAAGATGTGATCGGCGATGCGCCGGTGGGTGTGCTCGACAACAATCTCGCAGCGGCTTGCCAGCGTGCGCTCACATTGTCTCGCGAAGCCTGCCGCGCCTACGCGCTCACCCGCTCCTGGCGGGCCTGCACGGAGCAATTCCTCTCGAACCTGCCGAAATAACCAGGGCTGGCCGGACACACGGCTTATGGTAAGAATCGGGCCGCTCACCTGATTGCAGCTCATGTCCTCTCCGTCCCCGAACAGCGGCCGCTGGCTTGCGCCTCCTGAATATGCCTTCGTTGCGGCAGTCACCCTTGGCTGGGCGGCTTTCGTGGTGTCGCTCGGCAAGGACATGTCGTGGGATTTTCGCAATTACCATTGGTACATTCCGTATGCCTTTCTGCATCACCGGATGGGCTTCGATGTCTCTGTTGCCCACCAGGCGACCTACTACAATCCATTGCTCGACATCCCTTTTTATCTGCTGGCAACGCATGCGCGGTCGTGGTTCGCGCTGGCTGTGCTCGGCGCCGTGCAAGGCGCCAATATCGTTCCGCTCTATCTGATTGCGCGTTCGATGCTGCGGGTGCCGCGGCGAGAGGTAATCGCTGCCTTGCTGGCAGTGTTCAGCGCCATAGGAAGCCTCACTGTCGGGCTCGCCGGCACAACCTACTACGACAACGTGCTGAGCCTATTCGTGCTCGGGGGGCTTGCGGCCGTCGTCTGCAACCGCGAGGTGCTGCGCGATGGACCAGCTGCCAAAGCGCTGCTGATCTGTGCGCTGGCGGGATTCTCTGTGGGCAGCGCCGTCGGGCTGAAGTTGCCGGAGGGGTTGTTCGCCTTCGGATTTGCAGCGGCGCTTGCGGTTCTGCCCGGCACGCTCAAGCGCCGCGCGGCAAGGCTCGCCGCAGGCGCGGCGGGCGGGATTGCCGGCGTTGCGCTGTTCGCCGGCTACTGGTTTTTCAACATGTACCGGCAGACGGGCAATCCGCTGTTTCCGTACTTCAATCAGTATTTCCATTCGCCGCTGGCGCTGCAGGCCTCCTACCGCGACACGCGGTTCATCCCCCATCGCTGGCCGAAGCGGCTGCTGATGCCGTTGCTGTTTTCGCTGCACTGGCAGGTGGCGAACGACCTTCCCTTTCAGGACATCCGGGTCGGAGTGGCTTACATCGTGGGCATCGTGACCGCGCCGCTCTCGTTTTTCCGGCGGCGTGACAGCATCGCCGATCCCGCGGCCGTCGCCGCGCTGTGGGCCTTCGCCGCCGTTTCCTATGCCGTCTGGGTGTTCGCGTTCGGCATCTACCGCTACATCCTGGCCCTGGAGATGCTGGCACCGATCCTCATCGTTGGTGCCATCTCTTTGTGGCCGCTCGGCCGCATGGTCCAGTGGATCGCCGCAGGACTCGTTGCCGCCGGCATCCTGCTCGCCACGCGCTACCACATCCTGGAGCGCGCGCCGGTCGGCGATCCCTATGTCCAGGCCGCACTGCCGCCGGTTTCACACCCGAAGAACAGCATGATCCTGATGACGGGAGAGGCGCCCATGGGCTATCTGGTGCCGGAATTTCCTGCGCAAATACCCGTGTTGCGAATCGATGGCTGGATGATTCAACCTGAGGATGGGTCAAGGCTCACAGCACAAGCCAGGGCACGGGTGGGGGCCTTCCGGGGCGATCTTTACGTGATCGCGAACGAATACGAAGTTGGCCGCGCAGGCGATGCGCTCGCGGACTACGGTTTGGGAATGCGATGGACGGAATGCCAACTGTTCTCGACCAATCTCGGCGGCCCCTACCGGTTCTGCCCGCTGAAACACCTGCCGGCCAAGCACGCATGACCGAGCTGGCCGCGCGCATCGCCGTTCTCATTCCCTGCTACAATGAAGAGGCGGCGATCGGAAAAGTGGTGCGCGACTTTCGTTCCGCTTTGCCGACCGCGGAGATTTACGTCTACGACAACAATTCTAAAGACCGCACCATCGATGAGGCGCGCGCGGCGGAAGCCGTGGTGCGCAGCGAGCCGCGGCAGGGCAAGGGCAATGTCGTGCGCCGCATGTTCGCCGACATCGAAGCCGACATTTACATCCTGGTCGATGGCGACGACACGTACGATGCCGCCGCTGCGCCCATCCTGGTGGAGGTGCTGATCGACCAGGATTTGGATGTTGTTTCGGGCAGGCGCGTGGCGGTGGCGGAGGCCGCGTACCGCGCTGGTCATGTGCTTGGGAACCGCTTGCTCACCGGCCTCACCGCCTCGATGTTCCGGGTGAAGCTGGCCGATCTGCTCACGGGCTACCGCGTGATGTCGCGCCGCTTCGTGAAATCGTTCCCGCTGACCGCCGAAGGGTTCGGCATAGAAACCGAACTCACCGTGCATGCGGTGCGGCTGCTGATGCCGATGGTGGAAATCGACACGCGCTACAAAGAGCGGCCCGAAGGCTCCGTCAGCAAGCTCAACACCTGGCGCGACGGCTTCCGCATTCTCTTCACCATCGTGGCGCTGGTGCGCGAAGAGCGCCCGCTCGTCTTCTTCACCGGACTGTTCGCGATCCTCGCGCTGCTGTCGCTGCTGATCGGCGGCCCGGTGATCTACGAATATGCGCAGACGGGCTTGGTGCCGCGGCTCCCCAGCGCCATCCTTGCCGCGGCGCTGATGGGGATCGGTTTTCTCGCGCTTGCGAGCGGGCTCATTCTCGATACCGTCACGCGCGGGCGCTGGGAAGCCAAGCGCATGGCCTACCTCGCCATTCCCGGACCGCAAGGCCTGAAGCTTCCCTGATGGGAACGGCAGCCAGTCGCGTGACCAATTCGCGGTTTTTGCGTTTCGCGGCGGTGGGCACCGCCGGCTTCGTCGTCAACGAGGCGGCGCTGTGGATCGCGCTGCATGTGCTTGGCCTCGATGCTTATGCCGGTGGCATCGTCTCATTCCTCTTTTCGGTCACCTTCACCTGGTGGGGCAACCGCACGCTGACCTTTCGCGAGCACGCCGCGCGGGCGCCCCGCTCCGTCTTTGCGGAGTGGATGAAGTTTGTGGCCGCAAACGGTTTGGGGTTTGTCGTGAACTACGCGGTGTATGCGAGCCTCATTGCGCTCGCGCCAAAGCCGTTGAACAACCCCTTCCTCGCCCTCGCCTTCGGGACTCTTGCGGGCCTCACCTTCAACTTCCTCCTCTCCAGCCGCCTCGTCTTCCGCCCCGACACACGCTAAAGTTGTACGGTAGAGAATCATGGGGGGGACGATGGCGTCGGATGTCTGGTTGCCACTAGATGAGGATGAGCGGAGCCTTATCCGGCTGGCCCTGTCCTCGTACGCCCGCGAGGGCAATCGCGACAAGGTCATGGCGCTCTCGCGGAAGGTCGCGACAGCCGCGCCATATCCAGACATCACTGTTGGCGTGCATGGCGGGCTGGTGCAATGGACACTTGGCAATCCATTCCCGATCCGAATTTGCGACTACGATGGCGACGATCAAGATTTGACCGATATGGATGAGCGGGGCCAGCGCTGCACGATGTGGTTCGAACCTGCAGATGATGACTGCGATGCGCATTACAGGAAACGCGCTTAGGCTTGCGATTTCAGCCGATAATAACCGCGCGATACAAAATCCAGGTAGCCGTGGTCGCGTAACACCTGAAGCTGTTGCCGGATTTTCTGCTTCACATGACGGTTATTAGGATAGATGCCGCTCAGCCGGGCTTCAAATCCATACACATCGTTCAAGTCAAATTCACGTTTGCCAATCGCCTCAACACACTTCATCACTTCAATCAGCCAACCCCGCGCGCCAGCTGCTTCATCGCGCAAAAAGAGCGTTTGCTGCCATTTTTCCAGAACGGCCTGTTTCGGCAGCACCTCACCGTTCCGGACGTAAAATATCTTTCCGGCTTCCGGAATGCTCTTCAGCAGGATGTTGCACCCGATCCATCCGGCCCGGCGTGCTGTTGGTGCTAGCGGCTTCCGCTCCTCGATAATTTCACGGACAAAGAACTGCTTAGGAATCACGCAAAGGTTCTTCACTGCAAGAGCGCTAATATCGTAATTCATCAACATAAGGTTGGGATTGCTCGTTGAGGCAACGCGCTCACACATTGTACGGAACGCCCCGTCTACCATTTTTGCCCCGAACTTGTTCTTCTGACTCTTCAGCTCGTAGTCCTCGCGGCAAGAGGCGCAGTAGAAGTCCGCCACAGGGCGGTTGTTGGCGTACTTCGTGATGTCCTCTCGCCCACAATTTGGACAATAGACCTGGGCGCGCACCCATGATTCCGTCCAGAAGCGAGCGCTCTGGGACGGGCTCTCGTATGGAGTCTGCTCTTCCTCAAATCCCAGCTTCATCGCGCCTGCCCAGACGTACAGTACACGGATCGATACGCTTGGGGAATGAGGCGTGGCGAACTAGTCCAGGAGCACTCGCGCAAGCCGGACGAGCAATACGCACTCATCGAGTCCTGCTCCGAAGGCCCATTTCTGGAGCTATTTGCGCGCGGCCGCCGCGACGGCTGGACATCGTGGGGCGCACAAGCCGACGATGGCTATCGCCCGAGCTGGAAAACATACGCCTTCAATTCGGCCGCTCTCGATGCGGCAACAGGATAAACAAGCGGGTGCTCAACTCGCCCGGGCTTTCAGATCGGCGGAGAGGCGGCTGAGCATTTCGACGGTGGGATAGCCGTCGGCCGGAATGTGGTGGTCCTTCTGATAGAGCCGCAGAGCGGCGCGCGCCTTGCGGCCGAGCACGCCATCCGCCGGCCCGGGATCGTAGCCCAGCGCCTTCAGATCGCTCTGCATCGCCATGCGTTCGCTGGGGCTGAGCGGCCGCTCGCCGCGCGGCCACGATGCCAGAATCTCGCCGCCGCCGCGCAAACGATCCGCCAGGTTGCAGACCGCGAGCGCGTAACTCGCCGCGTTGTTGTAAGTGAGCACCGCTTTGAAATTGGCGAACACCATAAACGCGGGCCCGCGCCAGCCCGCAGGCAGATAAATCGAAGCAGGGCCGTCGCTGTCCGCCAATTCACTGCCGCGCACCGCGCGCACGCCCAGCGCGCGCCAGCGAGACATCGGCTGCATGGTCTCTGCATCCGCTTGTTCGTACGGAAAAGCGGAGGGCAGCGCGATCTCCCGGTAGCATGGCTCGCCCGTGCGCCAGCCTCCGGTGCGCAGCAGCACCGCGGCGGAGGCGAGCGCATCGGCCGGCGAGCGCCACATGTCGATGCGGCCGTCGCCGTCGCCGTCCACCGCATGCGCCAGATAGGACGACGGCTCGAACTGCATCTGCCCGATCGCCCCGGCCCACGAGGAGGTGAGCGTGTGCGGGTTCAGATGCTCCCGATCCACGAGCTTCATGGCCGCGATCAGTTCGCGCCGCGCAAAATCCTGCCGCGGCCCGTCATAGGCGAGCGTGGCCAGCGCCGAGAACATGTTGAAGCTGCCCATGGTCGTTCCATAGGCGCTCTCCAGCCCCCAGATGGCGACGAGGATTTCTTTGCGGACGCCATACCGGGATTCCAACGTGTTCAGCGTGTCTGCATAGCGCGCCAGCATGGCCTGGCCGTTCTCGATGCGCGTGGGCGAGACAGCGGTGTCGAGATACGCCCAGACCGGCTTCACGAATTCCGGCTGCTGCCGGTTGAGTTCTTCCACCTGCGGAATCGACACCGCACCCGCCATGCAGGCGTTGTACGTCTCCGGCCGGACGCCTGCGGCGAGCGCCTGCGCGCGAAAGTCGCGGAGAAAGGCGGTGAACCTCGCGTCCTGGCTGGCAGGCGGGGGGGCAGCCGGAGGCGGGGCAATCGGGATGCTCACCTGCGGCGGCCGGGAAGGCGAGCAGGCGGCGGCGAGCGCCACAAGGAATGTTGCCAATGCCCATCGGTGGCTCTCTAAGGCCCTGAATGTCATGCTTTCCTGCCGATTCGCGCTGCGCCAGAGGTAAAGTCCGGCATTGACAGCGTAAAGCGCCTTCCATAGGTTCCGCGCCTCTTGCGGGGCCGTTTGGCCCTGTTTTCATTGAAGGCGTGTCATGAAGGTCCGCAACTCCCTGCGCTCGCTCAAGAAGCGCGACAAAGACTGCCGCATCATCCGGCGGAAGGGGCGCACCTACGTCATCAACAAGAAGAACCCCCGCTTCAAGGCGCGCCAGGGTTAAGCTTGCCACAAACGCGCTTGGCGCCTATATAGGCGCATGAGCCGCTCTCGGGGCGAGATATCGAAACCGACCGGACGAAGATCGTCGCGCGACTGCTCCGGGAGGGCTGGGAGCTGGCCCGGCACGGCGGCGCACATGATGTATTCCGCCATTCCGCAAAGGGCGTGGTGATCGTTCCGCGTCACCGCACGCTTTCTCCCGGTGTGGCGCGCAGCATCGCCAAATCGGCGGGATGGATTTGAGAGGCTTCCGATGTCCCGGTATGTCGCCCTGATAGACGGTAAAGCCGGAGCATACGGTGTGGTGTTTCCCGGCCTGCCCGGTTGCACGGCTATGGGCACGACAATGGACGAGGCCCTGGCGAATGCCGCCGAGGCGCTGCGCGATTGGGCAGAAGCCACAGAAGAGAGCGGTACGAAAATCCCAGCTCCTCGCCCCCTGGAGTTGTTGCGCCGCGACGCGGAGGTCAAACGGGCCCTGGCGGAGGGCGCGAGCCTTGCCACCGTGCCGCTGGTCCGGGAAACCGGCAAGCCGGTAAAGGCGAACCTCTCGATCGATTCCGGCGTGCTGGCCGCCATGGACGAAGAAGCACGGCGGCGCAACCTCACGCGTTCGGCTTTCGTGGAAATGCTCGCCCGGACCATGCTGACGCGGGTGGCATAGTTCATCGCAACCGATGATCGCGCTGCCCATTCCCAACCGTGAGATACTGGCCCGCCGCAGCGAGATT
>JAFAVP010000016.1 GCA_019242395.1 Alphaproteobacteria bacterium
AAGCCGCGCTGGCCCAACGCGGGACCGATCGGCGGCGACGGATTTGCCGCGCCTGCCGGTACCTGCAATTTTATGTAACCCACGATCTTCTTTGCCACGTTTCATCCGCCTCCTTAGCGGTTTGCGGTGCAAGCGAGCCTGGCTGGCTCTCCCGCGCTGATCAGACTTTCTCCACCTGCCCGTACTCGAGCTCAACCGGCGTCGCACGGCCGAAGATCGAAACCGCGACCTTCAGCCGTGAGCGATCTTCATCGACTTCCTCTACGACACCCGTGAACGACTGGAAGGGCCCATCGGCAACCTTGACTTGCTCCCCAATTTCAAACCGGATGGTGGACTTTGGATGCTCCGCGCTCTCGTGCGCCTGATTGAGGATCCGGTCCACCTCGCCCTGGCGCAACGGCATGGGCTTATTACCCTGGCCCAAAAAACCGGTGACCTTGGCTACGTTCTTTACCAGGTGGTAGACCTCGTCAGTAAGCTTGGCGTTCAGCAGCACATAGCCGGGCAGGAACTTGCGTTCGGAACTCTTCTTCTGCCCTCGGCGAACCTCAATGACCTCTTCTGTAGGAACAACGACATCCGCCACCATGTCTTCCAGGTCTTGGATTTTGGCCTGACGCTTGATCTCCTCGGCCACCTTGCGCTCAAAATTCGAGTAGGTGTGGACGATGTACCAGCGCGTGTCTGCTCTTGCCTGAGTGCCTGCTTCGCTCATGGGATGTCGCTCAACCTGTCGCGCCGATCAGCCAGCGCTCACCGAGCGCCAGCATCCAGTCAACGGCGAAGAAAAAAACCATCGTGATGCCGACCATGATGAAGACCATGATGGTGGTGAGATAGGTTTCCTTCCAACTGGGCCAGGTAACCTTCGAAGTTTCCCGCCGGACTTCCGAGAAAAATTGAATCAGACCGCCCTTGCGCGCTTGCGCTGGCACATCCTTCGCGCTGACGTCCGCGGTTTTCCTGGTGGCATTGTTCACGTAAACGACCATTCTCTGTACAGTGGCAGGAGTGGCAGGGATCGAACCCGCGACCTACGGTTTTGGAGACCGCCGCTCTACCAGCTGAGCTACACTCCTATCAGCCAAAACAGCATCGCGCCGGGAGCCCCCTGCCCGCCAGCGCGACCCAAATTTTTGCCAAGGCGCCAGCCTTTACCAGCCAAGCCAGAGCTTCGCAAGCACGTCCGCCATGAAATAGGAACGGGCGACAGAATAATCCACAGCGGGGGAAAGTGATTTCAGGTCAACGGGATGAGGGTTGCTGTTGAAGCGGGAAAGGAAGGATATTGTGCGGCCGAGAGCTGATCCTGACGAATGGATGCCTTCACCACCAGCCTTGCACGCTCGCCGGAACTCTTTCCGCAAGCATGGGACCCGATCGCCGACATCGTGCGGCTTATCCGCCTACGGGAGACGGACTACCGCTCGGCAAGCTTCTTAGATGACAGGATCCTCAATCCACAGACGGCCGGCCGGACGGTGGCCTGGCACCAGCTACAGGCAGCGGTGGCAGAGGCCGGGCTCAAAGAGAACTGCTCATTCATCTTCCACACCGGCCACGTTGGTTCCACGCTGCTCTCGCGGCTCCTCGGAGGGCACCCGCAAGTGTTTGCCCTCCGTGAGCCGGCGATTCTTCGCGCCTTGGCGCAGGACCAAATCAAGTCCGGCAATGAGCCCGTCCCCGATGAGCGCCTGGGCACCTTTCTGAAGCTATGGTCCCGTACCTTTCGCGCAGAGCAGCGCGTCTGTGTCAAAGCAACCAGCTTCGCTTCAGAAATAGCAGGCTCGATCCTTGCGCGGCCAAGCGTGCCCCGCGCCCTCTTCATGTTCGTTCCGGCAGAAACTTACCTCGCGACAATCCTCGGCGCAGAACATTCTCCGCAAGAAGCCCGCAGCCTCGCAGAGAACCGCCTCAAGCGGCTGCACAGGCGTATCGGTGCGGAGCGTTGGACCCTCTCCAGTCTTAGCGAAGGTGAGATGATCGCCATGAGCTGGGCCAGTGAAATGAGCGCCCTCGCGGCGGCTGCCGAGCGCTCCGGTGATCGCGTGCTTTGGCTGAACTTCGAGGACTTCCTAACTGAACCTGCGATCTCGCTAGCGGCCGCATTTTGCCACCTCGGGATTCGGGCTGTGCCGCAGGACGTCGCTGCCATTCTTGCCGGACCATATATGCGACGGTATTCGAAAGCCCCCGAGTACGCCTACGACGCGCAACTTCGTCGCGAGGTGCTGGATCGGGCGCGGCGGGGACACAGGGTGGAAATCTCGCGGGGCCTGGCCTGGCTAGAGAATGCCAGCAACGAGCTTCCGATGCTCAAACACGCAGGAAGTACAGTCCGATAACCGGCCTTGGCTTACGAGCGCTGGAGGGCGACGCCAACAATCATGGCCCGAATGCCTGCAACCACCCCTAGAATACGTACTTCCGCCGCCATGACGTACGGCTTCCACCGCAGCACGCGCTTTTCAAGCAGGTGCCAGGAGCCTGCCGCAAAGCAGAATGCCAGCGGCAAGCTTAGAGCTAGGTTGATCCACCATGCATGAGTGACGGGGCTGATGGCGACGACAGCTTGCTGAATTGGATATCCGTATAGGTACAATCCATACGAATAGTCGCCGGATTCGATCATCTTATTTTTCGGCGGATTAAGAAGCCCGAGGTAGACAGTCAGATAGCCAACCGGAATAGCGATAAACCCATAACCGCCCGGCACATAAAGCAGCACCAGATAAGCGGCAAAGCAGGTGGCCGCAAAATCGGCCCGCCATGGGATGCGATCCCGATAGAAAAAGATCGTGACGCCCGAAATGAACATCAACACCAACAATCCATTCGCGGCGCCCCCGATGGCTGCACCAGCGCCAGGAATGGACACCAATGCGACCGGCACCAGCAGCTGCGCCCCAAGGAATATCCCTGCGAACAACGCGCGCCGCCTGCAAATGCCGAACAGAAACAAGGCGGCCAGGGTGACGTAGCAGGCAAGCTCCGCGGGCACAGTCCACAGCTGTCCGTTCACCATTTTCACCGGATTGCTGGCGAAAACCCCTGGCAGGTAGAAGTGTATGTCGCCAATGATATTCAGGAAGTAAGCGTGGAGCCCGCTGCTCGCGAGATACTCCCGCAGCGGCAGAACAGTGAAGAGACTCCCGAGTAGCAACGCTGAGAGAAGTATCTCAGCACCGAGCGCAGGCAAGATTCGCAGAACCCTTAATCCGAGAAACGAAAAGATACTCCGGGTACGCTCCAAACTGCCGGCGACCAAAAAGCCGCTGAGGGCAAAAAACATAGGGACCAGCAAATAAATCCAAGCTTTCGCCGGCGTATCCTGCACAAACCAGTGCTGCACTTCGGGCCGATAGCTTAGCAGCACGCTGTGATAGCAGATGATCGAGACTGCCAGCGCGACACGCATGTAGTCGAACCCAGCGGGCCGCCGGTTGGTGGCATTGAACTGGTCAAGAAGGGTGGGCGAGGTTCTGCCCGCCGCAAGGAACTTCATCGATCTCGCCGCAATATGCCGGCGCCAAATCTAGGCCTTAGCTGTTAACAGCCGCTAAAAATCTCGGTACCTTCTGAGCTTTCCGGGGATATCCATGCGAACTAGTTCGGCGCGGTACGATCTGGTTATGGTCGCCCACTCAGGAGATATCTTCGACTTTCTCCTTAGGCTTGCCGCCGATTGCCTGTGCTAGTGCTGCAGCCATGAAGGGATCAAGGTTTCCATCGAGGACGTCTTCCGGGTCGCGGCTTTCTACACCGGTGCGCAGATCCTTCACCAATTGATAGGGCTGCAGAACGTACGAGCGTATCTGGTGTCCCCAGCCAATGTCGCTCTTTTCGCCGATGAAGGCACCCGTCTCCGCCTGCTTCTTCTCCAGCTCGATCTCGTAGAGCTTGGAGCGCAGCATATCCCAGCAAATGGCGCGGTTCTGGTGTTGCGAACGCTCGCTCTGAGAGGAGACCACGATTCCGGTTGGCAGGTGCGTGATGCGTACGGCGCTTTCCGTCTTGTTGACATGCTGGCCACCTGCGCCGCTCGCGCGATATACATCTATGCGCACATCCTTTTCGGGCACATCGATTTCGATCGATTGGTCGATCACCGGAAAGGCTGTAACGCTCGCGAAGCTTGTGTGCCGCCTTGCGTTGGCATCAAAGGGTGAGATCCGCACCAGCCGATGAATTCCGTTCTCTGTTTTCAACCAGCCATACGCATTCGGACCTTTCACCAGCAGGGTAGCGGACTTGATGCCCGCGCCTTCGCCTTCGCTCTCTTCGATGAGCTGCAGCTTATAGCCGTGGCGTTCCGCCCAACGCGTGTACATACGGAACAGCATTTCAGCCCAGTCCTGGCTTTCTGTGCCGCCCGCGCCTGCGTGGACCTCAAGGTATGAATCGTTCGAATCGGCTTCGCCGGACAGCATCGACTCCAGGCGCATTTGCTCGGAACGCTGGCGCAAAGCCTCCACTGCGGCTTCCGCTTCAGCAACCAACGCACCTTCGCTTTCCGCTTCCGCCATCTCGATCATACCGGTCGCGTCGGACAGCTCCGCTTCCAGCTTCTTCAGAGCCCCAGTGGATTGCTCGAGCCGCTGCCTTTCTCGCATCACGGTTTGTGCGGCAGCGGGATCATTCCATAGGGCAGAATCTTCCGCCCGCGCGTTCAGTTCATCCAGACGGCGAAGCGCATTTTCCCAGTCAAAGATGCCTCCTCAGCAGGGCAGTGGCCTGCTGAATCTCTTCGACGGTGCGTTGAATTTCCGGGCGCATGAAGACGGGCGCAGGTATGGCACCTAAGCGCGCAATGTCAAAGCGCTATTTGCTGTTATCGGCCTGGGTTTTGCTCTCCGCCTGCGCCGGCAGCTTGTAAACGATCTGAAAGTCGCCCCAATCCGAAGCGCTCGATCCATTTCGGGTTGCGGGCAGATAATGCCAGTTCATTGCGGTCTCGATTGCCGCGTTGTCCAGATCTCCGAAGCCGCTCGACTTGGCGATGTTGAACCGCTGCGGTTTTCCATTGTCGGCAACGTACACGCTTATGACGACGGTGCCTTCTTCACCCCGCTCTTGCGCGGTAACGGGGTATACGACCGGAGCGGGCTTCGACGTATCAACCTTCGGCGGCCGGTCTTCTGCCCAGGCCGAAGCCGCCCAAACTGTTAGGCCCACAACCCCCAGTCCGACCGAAACAAGACGTCCGCAGGACATGCGCGCCCTCTCCGCAAGGTTGACTTCAGCACGATACGGCAGCGAAATAAAATCGCCAAGGACCGCACGAACTGGCGGAATTCACTTTGCCGTGGGGCCTAATAAAGACCGCCGGTGCCTTCGTCGACGGTAGTTCCAGGGCCGGTTGGCTGTTTTGCATCGGTCTGCACAGCAGCTTGATCGAGATAGCTGGCGGCGCCCGGCTCGGTGCCGGACTTGTAGGCTTCCTGAATGGCTGCCGGCGAGGCGTTTGCGGGTTCTCCCGTCAGCCGATCCACCGACACCAGAATGATACCCGGCGGTACCCGGAACGGAATCGGCGGCTCCCCGGCCAGCGCCTCTTTCATGAAGTCTCTGAAAACTGGAGCGGCAGTGGTGGCTCCCTGTTCCATCCGGCCAAGTGTACGCGGATCGTCAAACCCTACGAACACGCCGCAGACCAGGTCGGGCGAAAAGCCAACAAACCAGGTGTCCTTCGAATCGTTGGAGGTGCCCGTTTTTCCGGCGAGCGGTTTGCCCACTTCGCTCACCACCTTGCCAGTCCCATATTGCACGACGCCTTGAAGGAGCGACACGATCTGATAGGCCGTGCGCGGATCCAGTGTCTGCTGCCGCATATCGGGCAACAGAGGTTCTGATTGATTGTGCCAGTTCCAAGTGTTGCAACCGTCGCAAGTGCGGTTATCGGCGCGGTAGATGGTCTTGCCGTTCCGATCCTGAATGCGATCGATGAGGATCGGCGAGACCTTCTTTCCACCATTCACGAATTGGGCGTAGCCGGCGGTGAGCCGGATGAGCGTCGTCTCATAGGCGCCGATGGAATTGGACAGATAAGCGGGAAGTTTGTCGTACACACCCATCCGGATGGGGTATTGCACCACTTTGTCCATACCGACATCGTGCGCGAGCCGTATGGTCATCAGGTTGCGGGAGAGCGCGATGCCGCGGCGCAGGGTGGCGAGCCCAAGAAAATGCTTCTCGAAATTTTTCGGGGTCCACATCGGCAGCCCCGGCCCTTGCGGGAATGCGACCGGCGCGTCGAGGATTTTGCTTTCGGGGGTGTAGCCGTTGTCCATCGCGGCGGCGTAGACAAACGGCTTGAAGGCAGAACCGGGCTGACGTTGCGCCTGCATCGCACGATCGAATTGGCTCGACGCGAAGCTGAAGCCGCCGGATAACGCGAACACCCGGCCGGTATGCGGGTCCATGACGACGACAGCGCCGTTGATCTCCGGCACTTGCCTGAGCCCATAGTGCCCTGCGGCGTCTACCGGCTCGACGTACACAACATCGCCGGCCTTCACGACGTCCTGCGGCTGTGCCGGAGCGGGGCCAACTGTGGCGCTCGCCTTATGCTCAGGCCTCGCCCACTTTATCTGGTCGAAGGGGATAGCCCCCTGACGGCCATCATCCAGCCCTATCCGGACGCCCCGATCTGGCGTGTAGCCGAGGACAACCGCAAGGCGCCATGTGGAAATGCCGGAATGATTGCCGGCATTCTGCAACGCGTCCTTCCAGTCCCCATCGATGCTGATGTTGCGGACCGCACCCCGCCATCCGTGGCGGCGGTCGTAGCGCACCAGTCCGGCGCGCAGGGCGTTCACCGCGAAATTCTGCAGCCGCGAGTCGAGTGTCGAGCGGACCTGCAAGCCTGCATCGTAAAGTCCCTTGGCGCCATATTTCGCGTAGAGCAGCCGCCGCACCTCTTCCACGAAATAGTCGGCGTCCTCCGCCTGTATGCCGAGCGGCCGCATTTGCGTGACAAGCGGCTCCGCTAGAGCGTGCTGCTCTTGTTCGCGCGTGATGTAGCCATTCTCGCGCATTTGGGAGATGACCCAGTTGCGCCGCTCCAGTGCGGCTTGCTTGTTGTACCGTGGATCATAGTTTGCCGGTGCCTTCGGGAGCGCCGCAAGAAATGCCGCTTCCGCAACATCGAGTTGATCCAGCGATTTGTTGAAGTAGTTCAGCGCAGCGGCCGCAACACCGTATGAATTCTCCCCCAGAAAGATTTCGTTAAGATACAATTCGAGGATCTTTTCCTTCGAAAAGCTGGAGTCCAGCCGTACCGCCAGGATCGCCTCCCGCACCTTGCGGGAAAACTTCACCTGGTTGTTCAGCAGCAGATTTTTCGCCACCTGCTGCGTGATCGTGGAGGCGCCTTCCAGCCGCTTATGCTGCAGAACGTTGAACACGTCCTTCACCGCCGCGCGCATGATCCCGGAGGGATCCACGCCAGGATGGTGAAAGAAGTTTTTGTCCTCGGCCGAGGTGAAGGCCTGGATCACCAGCTTGGGGACAAAGGCGATTGGCACGAAGAAGCGGCGCTCGCGCGCGTACTCGCCCAAGAGGTCCCCATTGCTGGCATAGACGCGCGTGGTGACAGGCGGTTGGTAATTCTTGAGCTGATCGACCCCGGGAAGACCACGGCTCACAGAATAGACATAGGCGCCGAGCGCAATGACAGCGACGAGGAACAGGCCGCCAATCGTCAAGCCGAAATAAGTGAAAAACCGACGAACCATGAACGCCTTTCCCGCTGCCCTCTTGCCGCCGGATTATGACCCAAGCAAGGCGGCGAATCTGATTTGAGTATGATCAAAGAGCGCGGACGGGCGAAGGGCTACCGTACAGCCGACAGGGCTGCACCCGCGAGTTCCGGCGCGAATTGGCGGTCTACTGCCGCGGCAATGGCGCGCGCCACCCCATCTCGCCAGGCGCTTGTTTCCATCTGGCTGCAATCGTGCGCGTTCGAAAGGTACCCGAGCTCGATCAGAACCGCGGGAACATCCGGGGCCTTCAGCACGGCGAATGCAGCGGAACGATGCGGATCGCGCGGAATCATGTCCGTGACGGTCCCAAGCTGCGCCACCAAGCTCTGCGCAAGACGCGTGGAACGGTTGATCGTTTCCCGCTGAGCGAGATCGATCAGGATGTGCGACACGGTTTCATCCTGGCCCTTCAGGTCGACTCCGGCGATGACATCGGACTGATTTTCCTTCGCCGCTAGCGCAGCCGCTTCGCGGTCGGACCCACGCTCCGAGAGCGTGTACACCGAAGCGCCCGCCATCACGGCATTGGGATTGGAGTCGGCGTGCAGCGAGATGAGAAGGTCCGCATTGGCGCGGCGCGCAATGCTCACCCGCTGCCTCAGCGGAATGTATGTGTCGTTGTCTCGGGTGAGATGCACCGTGTAGCCGTGCCTCTGCAGCACGGAGGCTAGGCGATGCGCCTCGTCCAGCACGAGATCTTTCTCCTTGCTGCGATCCACGCCGGTGGTGCCATTGTCGATGCCGCCGTGACCCGCATCGATAACCACCACTTTCCGGCTAGTGCGCGCCGATACGCCGGCGGTGTTTCCGCTCTGCAAATCCGAGGGCCAACCAGCGCCGTCATCGAAGTTTGCTTGGGTGGTGGGGAACAGGTCCAGCACGACCCGATATCCCATCCCGCCGGAGGGTGGCAGGATCAACGGAGCGCGAGCGCTAACCGGCTCGTTCAGATCAATGATGAAACGGGATTCGCCCGGACGAAATCGCCCGTAACGGTAGGATTTTACCGCCCCTTTGCCGCTGGGCTTTTCGGGCGCCTCCACCTGCCACAGCACGTCCGGCAGTTCGATTATCACCCGATTGGGACCGCTGAGTGTGAACACGCGCAGCTTCACAGGGTCCGAGAGTTCCAGCACGAACCGCGTGTAATCGGCATGTTCGCCGACCCGCGCACTCAGTGCTATCGGCACCGCGGCCCGCATCGGGCCGGGTGTTGGGGAAGAGGTGGCGCGCCCACAACCTAATGTGACGGCAAAAACCGCAGAAATTGCTATGGCAAAACCGTATTTTCCCATGCCCAAACTGAGTCATTCATAGTTGTACGAACGCTGCCATAAACCATCCAAGGAGTCGTCTGCAGTTGCAAGCACAGGCTAGAAGTCCACAAATGTCTGCGGCTCGGACAGATACACGGGGAAATAACATAAGCACCGGTAAGCTCAACTTCGGCCAGGGGCCCGCCCCGAGATGTCCTTGCGGTTCCGGCCCAAGAGCCCTAAACAGGCCATGTCTTGCCGAGCTTTCCCGATTCGGGCGGTGCCCAAGGCCAAATGGTTTCCGGAAGTTGCTGCCGGACTAACCTGGTCTGCCGCAAGACAGCAGAGTGTACTGACCATGACCAATCCCGGCCCAGCCCTTTGCCCTTCGAACGCGGTCCGGCCGCGTCGGGCGATGCTGCGGCTTAGCCACCGTTTGCTGCGAACCCCTGCCCCAGCCCTCCGCGTCCTCAGGGCGCGTTTTGCTTGTGAGCAGCCGGCGATCGCACGGAGAACAGAATGCCAAAGCGGATGCTCATCGATGCCAGCCATCGGGAGGAAACAAGGGTCGTCGTTCTTGACGGCCAGCGAGTCGACGAATTCGATTTCGAGGCGGCAAGCAAGCGGCCGCTGAAAGGCAACATATACCTTGCGAAGGTAACCCGCGTGGAGCCGTCGCTGCAGGCGGCCTTCGTAGAATACGGCGGGAACCGGCAAGGGTTCCTAGCCTTTTCGGAAATCCATCCCGATTACTATCAAATCCCTGTCGCGGACCGGCAAGCCTTACTGGCGGAGCAACAGGAAGACGCCCGGCGCCGGGGTGACGATGAATTCGAAGCCGTCGCGACCGGCACTGCATCTGGAAGCGATGCCGAGTTCGACGACGAAGAGGACGCCAGCGGCTTAGACAATGAGGCGGCTGACGGAGAAATAGCCGAAAGCGACGTTGAATTCGGGTTTGAAGCCAATTTTAGCCGTTCCCGCGAGGAAGCGGGAGAAGAGGACGATTCCTCACCAGGCAAGATAGAGACGCTCGCTGAGGAGGAAGTCGCCGAAGACGTTACCGACCAACAGACCGTCTCCGAGGCCGCTGCGGATGAGGAGGGCGGCGCTGCCTTCGCGGATGCCCGGGAACAGGAGGAGGCGCAAGCTTCGGAAGGCGCGGCCGGTGAAGAAGCTTCGTTAGAATCCGCGGCTCACGACCCGCAAGACACTCCGGTCCAACCTCTCCGAAGCCAGAGGCCTTCGCAACGCTGGGTCCGGCGCCGTCACTACAAGATCCAGGAAGTGATCAAGCGCAAGCAGATCATGCTGGTGCAAGTTGTAAAGGAAGAGCGCGGCACCAAGGGCGCGGCTCTTACGACTTACCTCTCACTGGCCGGCCGCTACTGCGTGCTGATGCCGAACACGCCGCGCGGCGGCGGCATTTCCCGAAAGATAACCAATGCTGTTGATCGCAATCGGCTGAAGGCGGCGGCCGCCACCCTCGAACTTCCCGAGGGTATGGGCGTGATTATCCGGACCGCGGGTGCGAACCGCACCAAGCTCGAAATCAAACGCGATTACGAATACCTGCTGAGGATGTGGGACCAAATTCGCGAGCTGACTCTGAAATCCAACGCACCGACCTGCGTGTATGAGGAGGGCGACATCATCAAGCGTGCGATCCGCGACCTCTACAACAAGGATGTTGCCGAAATCCTCGTCGAGGGCGAGGAGGGTTATAAGAACGCCAAGGAATTCATGCGCATGCTCATGCCGAGCCATGCCAAGAATGTGAAGCTCTACCGCGATGCCGTACCAGTTTTTCAGAAACATCATATCGAGGCGCAGCTGGACGCAATGTTCCAGCCGACGGTAACGCTCAAATCCGGCGGTTATATCGTCATTAACCAGACCGAAGCACTGGTTTCAATCGACGTGAATTCCGGCCGCGCCACGCGCGAGCACTCCATTGAAGAAACCGCGCACAAGACAAATCTTGAAGCAGCAGACGAAATCGCCCGGCAGTTGCGATTGCGTGACCTTGCAGGACTTATCGTCATTGACTTCATCGACATGGAGGACGGGCGCAATGACCGGGACGTGGAGAAGCGGTTACGCGAGGCGGTGAAAAACGATCGCGCGCGGGTGCAGATCGGAAAAATCAGCCAGTTCGGGCTGTTGGAGATGTCCCGCCAACGGCTGCGCGCTGGCGTAGTGGCCAGTTCGACGATCCCCTGCCCGCACTGCGGCGGACAAGGAATCGTGCGCTCGGTAGAGTCCACTGCGCTGCGCGTGATGAGAGCGCTGGACGAAGAGGGGCAGCGTGGCCGCACGGCTGGTGTCACCGTGCGCGTCGCCAACGACGTCGCGATGTACACGCTCAATCAGAAGCGCCGCGAACTTGCCCGGATTGAATCCGACTACGACATGGCGATTCAGTTCGAGCCAAGCATTGACTTTGCAGCAGGTGACTTCGACCTCCAGCGGACCGCGCAGCGTACACAACTGCCGCCGCAGAAGGTTCCCGTGCCCCCCGAGACGGCGATGGCCATGCCAACGGACATGTCTGAGCCGATCGAGGAAGAAGCATCCGGGGCGGCCTCTGCCGAGCCTCACGCCGGCAATGGCTCGACTCAGCCAAATGGTGCTTCATCCGCCAGCGGCAAGAAGCGGCGGCGCAGGCGCCGTGGACGCGGCGGAAGCAAGCCTGCGGATGCGGTAAACGCAGTAGATGCCGGCCCGGAAGGGTCATCTGGCGGCGCCCCTGCCGCCATGCCGGAGGGGGGCGAGCCTGCGATGGCGCGGGATCCCATTTCGCCTCCGGCGGAGAGTGGACAGCAGCTTCCCGCTCCGGGCAGTTCGCGCCGGCGCCGGCGCAGGCGGCGCAAGCCTCACGGGGAGGGAGGAACTGCCACGCAAGGCACGCACGTGTCCCCCGCATTCAGTGGTCGTTCCATCGACGCGGACTCCCACGACACCAGCCGAGAATCCTCCCCGTTCGGGGAGGCGCTCACGCCGAACGCACCATCGGAACCGGTTTGGTCCCTGGCCAGCGGCGGCGCCGAAGAACGTACCGCAGTGGCGCATGAATCTGTAGGTGAGATGTATTACCGGCGTGAAGAGGTACGGGAGCCGCAGGAGAAGGAGCGCGCAAGGGTTGAAGTCGCGCCTGCGCCTGCTCACCCCGAACCGAGTCCCGCAGGCGCGCCGCAGGATTCTGTAGCTTCGGAGGCGGAGCAAGAGACCGAGCCGGAAAGGACCCAGCCGCAGCGCCGAGGGTGGTGGCAAAGGACGTTCAAGAAGGACTAGTTGCAGACCTTGGCATCCGGCTTAGAGGCCCCAATTTGCTGGGCCACGCCTCCGCGATACCCGCGCCTGCCCGCACATTTATTACCCCCTCCGCGAAAGAGGATGGCAGATTAGCGCGTAAACTAGCACTGACTACGAGCCGCGAGGTAATGCTCCAGCCAGTGGATATGATAGTCGCCGTTGAGAATGTCGGGTTCGCGGACCAACTTCTGGAACAGTGGAATCGTGGTCTCAATGCCGCCAACCACCAGCTCATCCAGTGAGCGCCTCAGCCGCATCAAACACTCGTTGCGATTGCGCCCGTGCACGATCAGCTTGCCGGCCAGGCTGTCGTAGTAAGGCGGGATTTTGTAGCCATCGTAGATAGCGGAATCGAAGCGCACCCCCAACCCACCGGGTGCGTGAAAATGGGTAATGGTTCCCGGCGACGGCTGGAAGGTAAAGGCGTTCTCCGCATTGATGCGGCATTCGATGGCATGGCCGGAAACCACGAGGTCTGACTGCTCCATCTCGAGGGCACCGCCCGCCGCGACGCGGATCTGTTCCCGCACGATGTCCAGCCCGGTAATTGCCTCCGTCACCGGGTGCTCCACCTGCAAGCGCGTGTTCATTTCGATGAAATAGAAGCCGCCATTTTCGAAAAGAAATTCCACCGTGCCAACGCCGAGGTAACCGAGCTTCTCCAGGGCCCGCGTGACGGTAGCCCCAATCTCAGCGCGCTGCTGTGCGTTCAGCGCAGGTGATGGCGCCTCCTCCCACAGCTTCTGGTGCCGGCGCTGAAGAGAGCAGTCACGCTCGCCAAGATGCAGTACCTTGCCGTGCGAATCCGCAATCACCTGCACCTCGATATGCCTCGGGCGCTGGAGATATTTCTCCATATAGACTTCGTCGTTGCCGAAGGCTGCCTTGGCTTCCGCACGAGCCGTCGACAGTGCCAGCGGCAAGTCGGCCTCGCTGCGCGCCACCTTCATGCCCCGTCCGCCGCCACCGGCAGCCGCTTTGATCAGCACCGGATAGCCGATGTCATCCGCCAGCTTCGCTGCGTCTTCCTCGGACGAGACCGCGCCATCGGAGCCCGGCACCGTCGGAATGCCGACGCTCTTCACCGCCTGCTTGGCGGCGATTTTGTCGCCCATGAGCCGGATGTGCTCGGGCGTGGGGCCGACAAAGGTGATCCCGTGTTCGCGCACGATCTCGGCAAACCGGGCGTTCTCTGAGAGAAATCCGTATCCCGGATGGATAGCCTCCGCTCCCGTGATCTCGCACGCAGCAATGATCTGTGGGATATTCAGGTAGCTTTGGGCTGCTGGTGGCGGACCGATACAGACACTTTCGTCCGCCAATCGCACGTGCATGGCATCGGCATCCGCCGTGGAGTGCACCGCGACCGTGGCAATGCCCATCTCTTTGCAGGCGCGATTGATGCGCAGAGCAATCTCGCCGCGATTGGCGATGAGCACCTTCTCGAACATGCTTACGAGAGTATCAGCAGCGTTTGGCCGAACTCGACCGGCTGCGTATCCTTAATGCAGATTTCGGTGATGGTGCCCGCGCGCGGCGCCACAATGGGGTTCATCGTCTTCATTGCTTCGACGATGAGGAGCGTATCGCCTTCCTTCACCGTGTCCCCAACCTTCACGAACGGCGCTGCCCCAGGTTGGGGAGAGATGTACACGGTTCCTACCATCGGCGAGGTGACGGCGCCGGGATGCGGGCCGTCCCGCTTGGGCGCTGGCGCGTCGGTCGCGGGGGCCGAAGCCGGTGCGGCTGCAACCGCCATCGGCGCCGCGACCGCCGGCGCATGCGCCACCACGGGCGCAATCTGGCGTGAGACGCGCAGGCGCAGGCCGCCCTGCTCCACTTCGATCTCCGTCAGGCCCGTTTCCGTCAGCAGCTCCGCCAGCTCACGGATGGCAGCCGAATCAATGCCTCCCTTTGCCTTGGAGCCATTGCCCATGAAGGCCTGCTTCATGTCTTCCTTGATGCTCATGGTCCCTCAAGCAGCCGCGCAAGATGGTCGATGGCGAACAGGTACCCTTCGGCGCCGAGTCCGCAGATAACGCCGGTAGCCGCTTCACTGACGAAGGAATGGCGCCGGTACTCCTCGCGGGCATAAGGGTTGGAGAGATGGACTTCAATGAGCGGCTTGCCTAGCGCCCGCGCCGCGTCCAGCACCGCCACTGAAGTGTGACTGAGACCGGCAGCGTTGATGATTACGGCGGAAGCCTTTTGACGCGCCTCCTGCAGCCAGCCGATAAGGTCCGCTTCGCTGTTGGTTTGCCGGAACTCGACGGAAAGTCCATGGGATTTTGCGCGCTCCGCCGCCATTTCGCCGATCTCCCCCAAAGTTGTGCGGCCATAGACCTCGGGCTCGCGCTCGCCCAGCAGATTGAGGTTCGGGCCGTTGAGGACATATATCGGCTTTACCAAGGCAACACCGGCTGCTGAGTCAGCCCGCTTATAGTGGCAAATGAAGCATCCGGGAAACGGGGCAAGATCGTGGGCGTTTCGGTTACGATCAATGGCGAGGCGCGGCAGCTTGAGGCGGCGCTCAAGCTGAGTGAGCTCCTCGCGCAGCTCGGAATCGAGTCCACGAAAATTGCGGTGGAGCGCAACTTGGAGATCGTGCCGCGCTCACAGTACGCACGGGTGACGCTCGCGGATGGCGATCGGCTGGAGATCGTGCAGTTCATCGGTGGTGGTTGATGAGTACAGGTGTTGAACCCAAGCCGCTGGTTATCGCGGGCAAGACCTACCGCTCGCGCCTGATCATCGGCACGGGCAAGTATAAATCGTACGAGCAGAACGCGCAGGCGCTCGAGGCCAGCGGCGCGGAGATCGTCACCGTCGCGGTGCGGCGGGTTAACCTCACCGATCCCAATCAGCCGAAGCTGGTCGATTTCATCGACCCGAAGAAAGTCACATATCTGCCCAACACGGCCGGCTGCTTCACTGGCGAGGACGCCGTACGCACGTTGCGGCTGGCACGCGAGGCGGGCGGCTGGAACCTGGTGAAGCTGGAAGTGCTGGGGGACCGCAAGACCCTCTATCCCGACATGCTGGAAACGTTGCGCGCGGCGGAGATGCTGATCAAGGACGACTTCCAGGTGATGGTGTACTGCAACGACGATCCCATGA
>JAFAVP010000175.1 GCA_019242395.1 Alphaproteobacteria bacterium
TTTATCGCTGATGCCGCACGGAATCGCACGAGCCGCGTTGGAAGTGGTCGAAAGCAACAGGCAGCAATCGCCTTGGCATCTGCACTTCTTGTGTGTCTTTGTCCATCAGAGACACCTCTCGCGCAGCCAAATCAATACGACACTCCAGGCTACGAAGTGCCCACGGCCGGTCAGCCGGAAGGGGATGCGGTTGGGCCCCAGATAACTCCCTCACTGCAGGGTTCCACCTCTTTGGCTGCGCCGCAGCAAGATCCTCCAACACCGGGTACAATTCAGCCCGCTCCTTTGGCTTCGCCCCAAGCCGTGTTTCGCCGTCGCTTGCTGATGTTCAACGAGATGGGATCAGTACCTAAACCTCAATCGGGAACTACTTCTTCAAACACAACGTCATCATTTTCTACATCTGTCGCTCCCTACAGCGCTGGCTCGGAGACAACATCCTCGTACAGCACGAGCGCTAGCCAAGGACGTTGACTGCATCCCAGCCGGCGTCCAGCACCGCCTTTTGATGGTTGGAGATGCAAACTATTCCCTCCAGGGTAAGCGTTTAGCGACGCCCGTCGGATCACGCGTGCGCTGGCGCCTGCCACGGCATCAATTCATCGATCCGGCTGATCGGATGTCCATTGGCGATCCGATCGAGCGTGTCACGCAGATAAATTTCTGGGTTGAGCTCATTGAGTTTTGCCGTGTGCAGGATGGAGTAGATGGCGGCGGCGCGCTCGCCACCGGTATCTGATCCGGCAAAGAGGTAATTCTTACGCCCAAGTGCCATTGCAGGGTCATTCTGCCCATGTCGGGCGGGATGTTGTTGTTCACTACCGGTGGCATCCGCTTTATGGCCGTAGCGTCCGCTGTCACTACAGCGAGCGAAGAGCCGCGGGTAGTGTCGTTCATGTTGAGGCGCTGCCCGGCGTCGTTACGGCTGTGGCGGCCTGGATGCTGGATCCGATCGCCTGCGCTGGCATGGAGATTGGCGTCCCACGCTGTGCGCTGTCTGCGCTGATCGATCTGCACCGCCTGCTGATTGCGCTCGGTTTCCGCAGAGACTCCCAGAGCGACTCGAATGTCGCTCAGGAGGAACACGACAATGTCTGCGAGACAGAATCTCCTTTCGACCCCTCGCCAGCTATCCTTGGTGCTCGACCCGACCAAGCTGGAGACAATGACGCAGGCCGAGCGCAACGCGGCGATCGCGCGTCTGGCTGGTCTCCTGATGGAAGCTGCGGGCGCCGACGCGGCGGAGAGTGCAGATGAGCGCGTCTGATGCTCTTCCAGTCGCGTTGTTGGAGCGCAAGGCGGTAGTCTACATCCGTCAGTCCACTCAGGCTCAGGTCCAAACGCACACCGAGAGTCGGCGTCGTCAGTACGAGCTGGTCGATGTCGCGCGAGCGCGCGGGTTCCGGCAAATCGAGGTGATCGATGATGATCTGGGCCGCTCCGCCAGTGGCACGGTGGCGCGTCCCGGCTTCGAACGTCTGGTCGCATGGCTGTGCGCCGGCGAGGTCGGGGCCGTGCTGTGCTTCGATGCCTCGCGGCTCGCTCGCAACGGACGTGACTGGCATCACCTGCTGGAACTGTGCGGCTTGGTCGAGGCGAGGGTGATCGACATGGACGGCGTGTACGATCCCTGCCGGCCGAACGACAGACTATTGCTGGGCATGAAGGGCAGCATTAGCGAGTTCGAGCTTGGTGTGCTGCGCAGTCGCATGCTCGATGCTGCTCGCTCCAAGGCGCGGCGCGGTGAGCTGCGTATCCCCGTGCCAATCGGCTATTCGTGGCATCGGGAAGCCGGTCTCGGCCTTGATCCCGACCTGCGTGTCCAGGAAGTCATTCGTCTGATCTTCGCCAGATTCCGTGAGTGCGGTAGCGCACGTCAGGTCCTGCTGCGGATGAGTGCTGAGCGCGTGCATTTTCCGCGGCCCTCTGACGGCAAGAGAATGATCGCCTTTGAGTGGCACACTATCCGCTACCGCAATGTGATCTCGGTGCTGAAGAACCCGTTCTATGCGGGCGCCTACGCCTACGGCAAAAGCGAGAAGCGCACCGCGCTCGTCGAGGGCCATGTCCGCAAGAGCTACGGGCACCAAAAGCCGCTTGAGCAGTGCGAGGTTCTGCTGAAGGATCATCACGAGGGCTACATCGAATGGGCGGAGTTCGAACGCAACCAGGCGCTGCTCGCGGCCAATACTTACGGCCAGGCCGGTGGCGCAAAGTCCGGACGCGGCGGGCGAGCGCTGCTGGCAGGGCTCATCACCTGCGGACGCTGCGGTCGTCGCCTCCCCGTCGTCTATGCCGGGAAGCCACCAGGGAGGCCGGTATATCGCTGCGATCGGCCGTACTTGATGCTCGGGCTGCCGCGTTGCCTGGGCTTCGGCGGCAGCCGCATCGATGCTGCGATCGCCGCCGAACTTCTTCGGGCGGTGGAGCCGATGGCCATCGAGGCGGCTCTGCAAGCCGCACGGATGCACATGGAAATCCGAACTGAACAACGCCGCATCGCCGAGCTGGAGTTGCAGCAAGCGAAGTACGAGGCTTCGCTCGCGGAGCGGCGCTATGCTGCATGCGATCCCGATAATCGCCTGATCGCAGCACAATTGGAGAAGAGCTGGGAAGCGGCGCTCCGTCGCGTGCAAGCCTGCGAGGCGCGGTTGGAGCACGGGACGATGCCGGATCCGACAACTGCGGCGCCCGACTTCAGCGGCCTCGCCGACGATCTCCACGCCGCATGGAACGCTCCCGGCGTGACCATGCGCACGCGTCAGCGACTGGCGCGGGCTATGATCGCCGACATTATCGCGGACGTCGACGAGGCAACGCGCGAGGTCGTCCTGACAATCCATTGGCGGGGTGGCCAACACTCGCAGCTTCGAGTGCACAAGCCGAAGACTGGCGAGCACGGCTGCAGCACCTCTGAGGAAGCACTCGCCATCATGCGAAGCATGGCAACTCGGTGGTCCGATGAAGATATCGCCGCGTCACTGAACCGGATGGGGATGCGCACTGGCCAAGGCAAGACTTGGACCGCGCACCGCGTCAGCTCCCTGCGCAGAGTACATGGGATCCATGGCTATCGGTCCGCGGAGAAGAATGGCGAGTGGCTGACCATGTCGGAAGCCGCTGCGAAGCTCGGCGTGACGAATCATGCAATCCGACGCCTCATCAAAGGTGGAATCTTGGCCGCTGAGCAGGTTGTGCCAGGCGCTCCATACCAAATCCGAGCCACCGACCTGCAGAGTGATGGCGTCTCCGCCGCGCTCGCTCGGAAGGGTTCTCCGTGTCGCGCCGGTTTTGCCAACCAGATGTCAATGTTTCCAGGCACTTGAGGAAGGGGGGCACAATGAACGGTCCATTGTCACTGGCCTGATGGCGCGCTCGACTACGTTGGTGTCCATCTCCAGGCGGCCGTCGTCGAGATACAGGATCAGCCCGTCCCAATGGCGCAATACATACCGTATGGCTTTGGCCAGGTCCGACCAGCCAGGCACGCGCGGCAGGTGG
>JAFAVP010000195.1 GCA_019242395.1 Alphaproteobacteria bacterium
CGGACTGTTGCTTGTCCAGCTTCTGAGGGGACAGCCCGATCCGACAACAAAGGCCTTCATCGATAAGGTTGGTCTTGGACTCCTCGTGATCTGGGTCGGTGCGCTGCAAATCCTTCTCGATGAAGGCCGCAACAAGGATTGGTTCAACGCGCCGGAGATTCAGATTCTTGGTGTGGTCGCGGCGATCGGGTTTGCAGCCTTTCTGATCTGGGAACTGACCGAGAAGAACCCGATTGTCGATCTGAAAGTCTTCCGTCACCGCGGCTTCGCAGCGGCAGCCACAACCTACGCCGTCGGCTTCGGAGCCTTCTTCGCGAGCATCGTTCTTCTACCGCTCTGGCTGCAAACCAACATGGGCTACACGGCGACATGGGCCGGATACGCCACCGGCATCATGGGAATCCTGGCGGTGTTTTCCGCGCCGCTGGTGGGCAAGGCGGTGGAACGGTTCGACGTCCGATTGATCATCTCACTTGGCACGCTGGGCCTCGCCCTCCTCATGGTATGGCGCATGAGCTTCAACAACGAAGTCACATTCATGCAGATGGCGTGGCCCACTTTTCTGACCGGCACGGCCATGGTGATGTTCTTCGTGCCGGTGACTGGTCTTGCCATGGCAAGCGTCAGTCCGGAGGAGCAGGCGAACGCTGCCGGCCTCTCCAATTTCATGCGCACCCTGGCCGGCGCATTCGCAACGTCGCTGGTTCAATCCGGCTGGTCGAACGCGGTGCGTCACAACCAGACCGAACTCGCCAGCTCCATGCACAATGGGCAGGCCGCCATAGACGGCATAGTGGCACAGGGATTCTCTCACGAGTCTGCCACTGCCATGCTGTCTCAGCTGGTTGAAAGCCAGAGTGTCATGCTGGCCACGCTCAACATGTTCAAGGTGATAGCGGTCTGTCTGCTGTTCGCTTCCACCCTCATTTGGTTCGCGCCCAAGCCAAAAGGGCCGATCGACACCAGTGGAGCTCACTGACCATGACCTCGCTTTCCAATGCACTGCGAGTGAGCTTGAGCGGCGGCAGCCTATGCCGCTCATGCGCCGGACCGGGCTGGAACTCTCCCCCTCCTGGACCATTCCGGTCCGGCGTCCCTTTTGGGAACTCGGCAGATGCAATAACTACTTTAGTAGCGCAGTCGGAGGCCGTGGCCCCCGAGCAAGGGGCTAATCTCGAAAACACGCGCGATTACGCCGACAAGATGCTGCTGGCAGCCCTTCAGGAAGCGCAATCGGTTCTGCGGTCCTATGATGCCAAAGCTCAGATCGTCGGCGCCGGCTACATCCTGGCCCTGAACCTCGTCCTCTATTTTGGAGGGCTGCTGCCAACGCGTGCTCCCCTGGGTCCCCTGTTCTTCGCCATCGTCTGGGGTGTCGTGCTGATGTCCATCGTGCAATTCGGACACGTGCTGTATCCGAGTCGCAAACGAGCCGAACAGCAGTTTCTGGCGAAGACCTCCTGCGAGTCCGAACACACACTCTTCTACGTGGACCCGGATGCCTTTCTGGAAGTCCGAGACTTCGTCCGGCGCGCCCTGAAGGCCGACTGGACGGCGGTCTTGGCAGCCGAGCTGCTCAAGACATCACGGGCAAGGGTGATCAAACAGGCGCGTTTTCGCCGCGGACTGATGATGGTGGTGGTCTCTTTTGTTGTGCTGGGGGCCGATCAGTTTGTCCGAAGTCTGAGCGCGCCTGAGCTCCACCACACTCCTTCAACAACACTGTCGCAACCCACAGCCAGCTCGACGTCTGCGCTGATCAAATCGCTCGCCTGAAACTGAGGAAACTGAAATGCAAACCAGAACAGCGGCTTCGGCCAGAAGCGGATCTGAATTCTTCCGCATCACATCTCTTCTGACCACGCTCGCCATGGCTATGGTTTTCGGATTAGCGGCAGGCTGCGGTCTGGCCTTCCTGCTTTGGGACCTTCTTTAGAGCAGCAGTCCATTCGGAATTGCAGGAGGATTTCACAATGAATGCTCGGTTCCAGCCCGACTTCAAGACCGCGAAACGGCACCTTCCGTTCGATTGCATCGCCTTGGTGCTGCAGGGGGGTGGTGCATTGGGCGCTTATCAAGCCGGTGTTTACGAAGCGCTTGCCGAAGCGGGGATTCACCCTAACTGGGTCGCCGGTGTATCAATCGGCGCCATCAACTCAGCCATCATCGCGGGAAATGAACCGGCCCAGCGTGTCGAGAAGCTACGTGCTTTCTGGCAGGGGATTACCGCCAATCCACTTCTAGATTCGCTCGTTGCGGCTCACTCGCTGCCGCCGAAAGGCGACATACTGCGGACATGGTTCAACCAAATCAGCGCAAGCTATGCGATGTTCGCGGGCGCTACGGGATTTTTCCGGCGGCGACAGCTCCCCCCGTGGCTGTACCCCCACGGGGCGGTTGACGCTACGAGCTTCTATGATCCCAGCTTGCTGAAGCAGACGCTTGTGCGGCTTGTTGACTTCGATCGGATCAATGCAGGCGTCACCAGGTTCAGCGTTGGCGCGGTGAACATTCGGACCGGCAATTTCGTCTACTTCGGCAATCAGCAACACAAGATCGGCCCCGAGCACGTCATGGCGAGCGGCTCGCTTCCCCCTGGGTTTCCGGCGGTGGAGATAGAAGGCGAATTCTATTGGGATGGAGGTCTCATCTCCAACACTCCGCTGCAATGGGTGGTCGAGCAGGGTGCACGGCAGGATACGCTTGCCTTCCAGGTCGATCTCTGGAGTGCACGAGGCGATCTTCCACGGAACTTCGGCGACGTGGCCATGCGGCAGAAGGAAATTCAGTACTCCAGCCGGACCCGTGCGAACACGGATCAATTCAAGCAGCAGCAACGCGCCCGAAAGGCGCTTGCGAAGCTGCTTCCCAAATTGCCGCCCGATCTTCTCGCCAGCGAAGAAACACGGATGCTGCGCTCACTCGCCGACGATCACATGTACAGCCTGGTTCACCTGATCTACCGATCCAAACGGCACGAGGCACACTCGAAGGATTACGAGTTTTCCCGGCTTTCAATGGAAGAGCATTGGCGCGCCGGCTACCACGATGCCATACGCACCTTACGGCATCCGGAAGCGCTGCAACCTCCACGAAATCAGGAGGGCGTCAGCACGTTCGATCTCGCCGTCGACGGGCGAGAGTGAATGTTACGCACCTCCGAGGAGAACCCGATGCGTGAAGCCTTTGTTCGCAACCGGGCATTCGCGATGCCGCTGACAAGCCCGGCCTATCCGATCGGTCCCTACCGGTTCTGCGACCGCGAGTATCTGATCATCACCTATCGCACCGACGCCGACAAACTGCGCGAGCTTGTTCCAGAGCCGTTGGAGGTGCCTGAGCCGCTCGTAAAGTTCGAGTTCATTCGCATGCCCGATTCCACCGGGTTCGGAAACTACACGGAATGTGGGCAGGTGGTCCCGGTCAGGTTTCGCGGCCGGCAGGGCAGCTACACCCACTGCATGTTCCTGAATGATCATCCGCCGATTGCCGGGGGGCGGGAGTTGTGGGGTTTTCCGAAGAAACTCGCCAGTCCAACGCTGCGTACCGAGATCGACACATTGGTCGGGACCCTCGCTTACGGGCCAGTTCGGGTCGCCACCGGAACGATGGGTTATAAGCATCGGGCAGCCGATATTGATCAGGTTAGGGCTGGGCTTGCCGAGCCCAACTACCTGCTCAAGATCATTCCGCACGTTGATGGCACCCCGCGCATTTGCGAACTGGTGCAATATCATCTGGAAGACCTCGATCTTAAAGGCGCCTGGACAGGTCCCGCATCACTGAGCCTTTGGTCGCATGCGCTGGCTCCTGTCGCCGAGCTGCCGGTGCTCGAAGTCGTCTCGGCGATGCACATCGTTGCCGACTTGACGCTCGCACTTGGGGCCGTCGTGCACGACTACCTGAAGGTGTCCGAACCTCGTAACCAAGGAGGAAAGCTCTATGAACTTGCAGCATAAACTGGTGCTGGGAGACGCAGCTGCAGCCGCTACCCGATGGGGTCGATTGGCTGGAAAGGTCGCCTTGATCACGGGTGCAGCAAGCGGCATCGGGAAAGAGATCGCATGCGTCTTCGCTGAGGAGGGCGCCAGCGTAGCCGTTGCCGATCTTGACGGCGAACTGGCCCAATCAGCGGCGTCACAAATAGACCCTCTTGGCCGCCGCGCACTGGCTGTGAAGATGGATGTCAGCAACGAAGAGCAGGTCGAGGCGGGAATGGCCTGTGTTGTGGACTCATTTGGCCGGATCGACATCCTCATCAGCAATGCCGGTGTTCAGATGGTCGCGCCCGTGACAGAATTCGAATTCGCCAAATGGAAGAAGCTGCTTTCCATCCATTTGGATGGTGCGTTCCTGGCAAGTCGTGCCGCCTTGCGCCACATGTACCGTCAGAATAGCGGCACAATCATCTATATGGGCTCCGTGCATTCCAAGGAGGGATCACCTCTCAAGGCTCCGTATGTGACAGCGAAGCACGGTCTGATCGGCCTCGCCAAGGTGGTCGCCAAGGAGGGCGCCGCTCACGGCGTTCGCGCGAACGTCATTTGCCCAGGTTTTGTTCGAACCCCACTGGTCGAAAAACAAATCCCCGAACAGGCGCGCGAGCTTCGGATTTCGGAAGCAGATGTTGTGAAGACCGTGATGCTGAAGGAAACTGTCGATGGCGAATTCACGAGCGTTGAGGATGTGGCGGAGGCCGCGGTGTTTCTGGCGGCGTTCCCCTCCAACGCCCTGACCGGCCAGTCCCTCGTGGTCAGCCATGGCTGGTCTATGCAGTAGCAGCGGCCTTGACGAGCCACGATTTCACCAGCTCTGAAGCTTTGGTGGGCGCGGCAAGGATTGAACTTGCGACCTCCCGCGTGTGAAGCGGATGCTCTCCCGCTGAGCTACGCGCCCACTCAAGGCACTTAGGCAGGCGACCGCAAATCCGTCAAGCGAATACGGCGATAGCAACCAGTTACCGCGCCGCGCCCGCAGCCAGTTTATCCGCACTCGACCGAGAGCGACGCTGCGAACCCAGCTTTGAACCGGCTCAAAGGCTAAGCTGGCCCCTCTGTATCGTGCAGGGGCGCCTGCCGGCCGCGCGGGCGAGTGCCGGCAGGCTTACTGTTCTACGGGCTTGTATATGTGGACTTGGTGCTGCAGCCATGCAGGCTGTTGAGATAAAATTGCGTGACCGTCCAGCTTCCGGAATTGGACGTCAGGGTTGCCCTTCCGCTGCACTTGTCGCCCACTTCGAAACCTTGGGCATCATTCCACGCCTGTGGGAAATCTGGGTTGGAGCCCGGCGTCGGGACGTTATCCGTCGTCGCTTCGGCATACTCATGCGAAGCGGCGAACGTTAGGAAGCTAAAGCCTGAGCCGCACTCTGGTTCTACGGCGTAGAAGAAGTTGTTCTTCCTGTCGACCCTGCGATCGTTCGTGGCGAAATGATACGCACCGAACGCTTGGCAAGACATGGAGCCGTCGAGAGTGATGTGGATGTCTTGCGGAAAGTAGATCATGTACAGTGTGTTGGGATCGCGCGGCGGCAAATTGCCTTCCTTAACCTGCAGCTTTAATTCCCTCTGGATATCCGTATCGTCGAGCGTCTTGGACTGATTATGCGGATTCAGCTGGACCTGGCCGAGATACGTTCCCCGATGAATCTCTTGGTTGGTACTCTTGTGGCCATTAATTGCCGCGACGCCCTCAGTGGCATATTCCCCGGCTTGGTCGACATAGGTGCTGTCGACGATCGCAGCGGAAAACAGGGGAACCTGATCCTTGGTGTTCTGGAGGACGTCCTTGTTCCAGATCACCGAGACAAGCTTCACATCCGAAAAAACAGAGCCGCCGTAGTAGTTCATGTCACCGGCAGGCGGCGGCACATGGCCCGCGACGTCCTTGAACGATGTCGGCCGGAAGATGTGGTAGTGGCCAGCCGGGCCGGCATTTGCAACACCTGCCATCAGCGCAGCGACCGCGGTAGCAGCCAAAAGAGACTTTGAAAGTGACATGGAAGACCCCCTTCAGGATGGGCGAGCACCCGCTCGCGGCGGAGCGGGAGAATGACGAGACTCAGTCGGCTTGGCAAGCGGAATAAGGCGTAACTTTGATAAGTTGAAGATACCCGATTAGAGGAAGCCGTTCAAAATGCCGGGCAAATCCGAGAACGCATCTACGACTTCATCGGCACCCAAATCCCGGGGCGGTTTGTCAGTATAGCCGGACGAAACCAAGATCACCGGGATTTGTGCGGCTCGTGCGGTAGCCACGTCCACGGCGCTATCCCCAATTATGATCGCGCGCCCGCTAGGGTGACCCAATCCATCCATAACACTGGCGACAACGCGTGCGTCGGGCTTGTCCGGGCGCCGTACGCGAGCACCACTAATCACGTCGAAAAATTGCGAAAGGTGCAGGGCGCTGAGTAGGGAACCAGCCATATCTTCGGGTTTGTTCGTTAGGACAGCTAGCCGCACGCCGTCGGCTCTCAGCCTAGCCAGGACAGGCGCCACACCGGGAAAGGCCCGGCTCTCCTCGGCGAGGTGTTTGCGATAATGGAGAAGAAACCGGTCCACCAAACGGGCGGCGTGATCGGGGTACCGGGAACTCCCGGTCCTCGCGAAAGCCTGCCCGATAAGCGCCCGAACGCCGCGGCCCACCATGTGGCGCACCGCCGCCAGGTCCACCTCAGGACAGTCCTCCTCGAGCAAAACCGCGTTCAACGCCTTCAGTAGGTCAGGCGCGGTATCCACGAGAGTGCCGTCAAGGTCGAAAATCAGGATGGGGCGCGACATCGATCCAGAATGGGTAAGCTAGACTTGCACCGCAATACACGGTTGCAAATCGTCATTTTGCCGCAAATAGAGCCTACATTATCGCCGTATCATGAATCGAGCGATTTGATGCCAGAACGGGCGGGAGTCATTCTGGCCGCGGGAGTTGGCAAGCGGATGCGATCCGCGCTGCCGAAGGTCATGCACCCGGTCGCGGGCCGGCCCATATTGGGACACGTCATCGCCGCCATGCGTGATGCTGGAGTATCGCACATCGTAGTGGTGCGGTCGCGCGGCGCTGAGTCGGTGCGGGATTACGCGGCCTCGCTTGGGGCGGTTTCGGTGATACAGGAGCCGGCCGCAGGTACCGGACATGCTGCCGCGTGCGCACAGCAGGCACTTGGAGCGCATTCCGGGCACCTGTTGATTAACAATGGAGACATGCCGCTCGTCACCGGCAGAACGCTGTCCGCAGCATTCGTTGCGGCGCAACAAACAGGTCTTGCCATCGTCGCATTCCATCCCGCCATTGCTGGAGAATACGGGCGGGTCATTCGTGACCGAGATGGAATGCTCAAGCGTATCGTCGAGGTGAAGGACGCAACTGAAGAGGAGCGTTCCGTGCGGCTTTGCAATGCCGGAACCGTGGTGGCAGATGCGGGTTGCTTCTTTCGGTGGGCTGCGCACCTCGACAACAACAACGCTCAGGGTGAGTTCTATCTTACCGATATTCCGCTCATGGCAGCGCGCGAGGGGACGCGATGCGCCGTCTATGAAGCTGACGCGGACGAAGTGATGGGCGTGAACACGCGCGCCGAACTGGCAAGCGCGGAAGCCAATATGCAGGAGCGTTTGCGGGCGCGAGCCCTGGACTGTGCGGTTGGGATGATTGCGCCGCAGACTGTTTTCCTGTCGTTCGACACTGTCCTGGAAGCGGATACCCGTGTCGAGCCGTTCGTGGTGTTCGGCCCCGGCGTGACGGTACACAGTGGCGCGCTAATTCGCGCCTTCAGCTATCTTGAGGGATGCACGATTGGACAGGAAGCCATTGTAGGACCCTATGCCCGTCTCAGGCCCGGAGCCGTAATCGAAGAGAATGTTCATGTTGGAAACTTCGTTGAGGTGAAGAATTCACGTTTGGAGCGGGGCGCGAAAGCAAATCACTTGTCGTACTTGGGCGATGCGCGGGTAGGTGCTGGGGCTAATATCGGGGCGGGCACCATCACGTGCAATTACGACGGCTTCGACAAGCACCACACAGAGATCGGCTCGAACGCCTTTATTGGCTCTAATGCGGCGCTTGTGGCACCTGTAAGAATTGAAGACGGCGCCATTGTCGGTGCGGGAAGCGTCGTCACCCGTAATGTCGGGGCGGATGCGCTTGCGGTGACGCGGGCGGACCAAAAGGAAATCTCTGGTTGGGCAAAAACATTCCGTGCCCGGAAACAATCGCAAAAGGTCAGAAAGGACTGACAATGTGCGGCATCGTGGGAATTTCAGGCATCAGTGATGCAGCACCTTTGATCCTGGAGGCATTGAAGCGCCTTGAGTACCGAGGCTATGATTCGGCAGGGATTGCAACACTGGTCGAGGGCCGAATCGAACGCCGCCGCGCACCCGGCAAGCTGGCAAAACTCGACCAAATTCTGCATACGGATCCGCTGAGCGGGATTACGGGCATTGGACATACGCGTTGGGCCACGCACGGAGCTCCAACCGAGTCAAACGCACACCCGCATGCCTCCGCGCGCGTGGCGTTGGTGCACAATGGAATCATCGAGAACTTTCGCGAGCTCCGCGGCTCCTTGAGTTCCAACGGCCACACCTTCGAATCTGAAACCGATACCGAAGTGGCCGTGCACCTGGTGAGCGATTATCTGGAACAGGGGCTTGAGCCTGAGGACGCTGCTATGCAAGCAGCCAAACGCCTGACCGGCGCTTACGCCATGGCCATGATATTTACCGGCGAAGAGCGGCTCCTGGTCGGTATCCGTCGCGGGAGCCCATTAGCGGTTGGATACGGGAGTGAGGAAGGTTACCTAGGTTCAGATGCGATTGCGCTCGCCCCGTTTACCAACCGTGTCTCATATCTCGAAGATGGCGATGTGGCGATAATCCGCGGGCCTGACATTCGCATTTTCGACGGAGAGGGGAAGCCCGTCCACCGCGAAATCAAGATGACCAACGCTTCAGCCGGGCTCGTCGACAAGGGAGGGTACCGGCACTTCATGTCAAAAGAAATCCACGAGCAGCCGGAAGTCGTCAGCCATACGCTTTCGCACTATATAGATCCGCAAACTCTCACAATCGTGATGCGCGACCCCACTGTAACTGAAGTGCTCGCGAAGGCGTCACGCCTCACCATATCCGCGTGCGGGACAGCTTTCTATGCAGGACTGGCGGGCAAATACTGGTTTGAGAAGCTGGCTCGACTTTCCGTGGAAGCCGATGTGGCATCTGAGCTTCGGTACCGCGACCCTATATATCCTGCCGATGGTGTCGCTTTGTTCATCTCGCAGTCTGGCGAGACCGCTGACACTTTGGGGGCGCTGCGAGATGCGAAGAAGCAAGGGCAGACCACCATCGCCATTGTCAATGTTCCGGAAAGCACCATCGCGCGGGAGGCTGACCTGGTACTACCCACCTTTGCGGGACCGGAGATTGGGGTGGCCTCGACCAAAGCGTTCACCTGTCAGCTAAGTGTGCTGCTCTGCCTGGCGATCGCCACAGGGCGAGCCCGGGACCAAATCTCCTTCTCAGAGGAAAACAAGCACGTCTCAACTTTGCTGGAGATACCCCGGCACATGGTGGATGCACTGAAGCAGGAAGCTCACATCGAAGCACTCGGCTACGAAATGGCAAAAGCGCGCGATGTCTTATACCTTGGCCGTGGCTTGAACTTCCCGGTCTCATTGGAAGGTGCTCTAAAGTTGAAAGAGATTTCCTACATTCATGCCGAAGGTTACGCTGCCGGAGAAATGAAACACGGCCCCATTGCCCTGATCGACGAAAACACGCCCGTGGTGGTGATTGCGCCGTGCGATCCGCTGTTCGAAAAAACCATCTCAAATATGCAAGAAGTGATGGCTCGCGGCGGGAAGGTTATTCTGGTCTCAGATTGCCGCGGCATCGATCAGGCCGGAGAGCGGGTGTGGACTAGTATCGAGGTGCCCACTACGCACTGGCTGATAGCGCCCCTCCTTCATGCATTGCCCATGCAGATGCTTGCCTATCATACAGCTGTCGCCAAGGGTACGGACGTCGATCAGCCGCGCAACCTGGCGAAATCTGTCACGGTGGAGTGATCGAACCCGTCTGCTAAGGTGGGCAGATGTCTGGACCGGATTTCGCAGCCCTTAAGCGGGCTGCCGCGGCGCGTGCTCTAGAATTCGTGCACGACGGGATGACTCTGGGGCTGGGTACCGGCTCCACAGCAGAAGTCTTTCTTGAACTGCTGGCCGCTCGGGTTCGCGGTGGGCTTAAGGTCATAGGCGCAGCAACCTCGGAATGCACAGCAGCGAGGGCGCGGAGCTTGGGCATCCCAACGGCCTCCATTGAAGAGCTGGCGCCGCTGGATATTACCGTCGATGGTGCGGACGAAGCCGACAGAGAGCTCAACCTCATCAAAGGCGGCGGTGGCGCTTTGCTCCGCGAGAAGATCGTTGCTTCCAACTCCCGGCGCATGGTGGTGATCGCGGACCGTTCCAAGCTGGTTGACCGCTTGGGCCGCTTTGCCCTTCCCATCGAAGTTACGAGTTTCGGTCACACCGTAACGGCGGCGCGCATCCAGCAAATGGCACAAGATTTGGGCTATCTCGGCCTGCTGCCGGCATTACGAATCTCAGAAGGTGCGAGTTTTCTCACGGACGGAGGCAATGTCATCTATGATTGTAGCTTCGGGACAATAACTGACGCTCGCGCGCTGGGACGGGCCCTTAAAGCCATCACAGGTGTCGTCGAGCATGGATTGTTCATTGGCCTTGCCAACACCCTCTTAATTGCCCAGAGCTCGACCGAGGTGGAGGTCTTAAAACCGGTCGCGATTAGAGATGCCTGAATACGACTACGACCTTTTCGTCATCGGTGGCGGCTCGGGCGGGGTACGGGCCAGCCGGATGGCGGCAACGGCGGGCAAGCGGGTCGGCATCGCAGAAGAATATCAGTTCGGTGGCACTTGCGTGATCCGCGGGTGCATTCCCAAGAAGCTGTTCGTCTACGCTGCACAGTATGGGGAGGACATAGAGGACGCAGCTGGTTTCGGGTGGAGCATCCCCGCTCGCCGTTTTGACTGGACAACGCTGGTTGCGAACAAAGACAAGGAAGTCGGGCGACTGTCGGACCTATACGTTCAGAACGTCCAGAAGGCCGGAGCCGAGATCATTTACGATCGCGCGGAATTGCTTAATCCGCATACAATCCTTCTAACCCGCAGCGGGCGCAAGGCCACAGCCCGTTATGTTCTGATCGCGACGGGAAGCCGTCCCTCCCATGAGGGGCTCGAGATTCCTGGGATCGAGCACACTATCTCTTCGAACGAGGCACTGAGCCTGAAGAGGCTGCCAAAGCGCGTGATTGTCGTTGGTGGCGGCTATATCGCGGTGGAGTTTGCCCACATCTTCCACGGGCTTGGCTGTGAAACGACGGTTGTGTACCGGGGCGACAAGGTGCTCCGCGGCTTCGACGAGGACATGCGGGACTGCCTCACCGGCGAGATGCAACGAAACGGTCTACGCCTCGTCTGCAACCGCAATCTCAGGCGCATCGATAAGCGAGATGATAAGCTGTTCGCCTTCACCGATCGTCACGAGGTCTTGGAAGCCGATGCGGTGATGCTGGCTGTCGGACGCAGGCCAAATACCGAGGGGCTTGGACTTGGGCGGGCGGGCGTGCGCCTCGGGAAAGCAGGAGAAATTATCGTCGATGCTTTTTCCTGTAGCAGCGTGCCGAATATTTTTGCGGTCGGCGATGTCACGAATCGTTTGCAGCTCACCCCGGTCGCCATTCATGAGGCCATGTGTTTCGTTCGCACCGTCTTTGAAGGCACGCCCACTCCCGTCGATCACCGCCTGGTGCCGACTGCCGTCTTCAGCCGGCCGGAAATAGCGGCGGTTGGTTTGACAGAGGCAAGCGCGCTAAACGGCGGGTACGCGATCGATGTGTATAAATCCAGCTTCCGGCCGCTGAAGCACACGCTGTCCGGCCGGGACACCCGCCCGCAGTTTAAGCTCATCGTTGATTCGCAAACGGATCGGGTGCTGGGTTGCCATATTTTCGGTTTCGACGCGGCGGAAATCATTCAGGTCGTCGCGGTCGCATTGAAAATGAATGCGACAAAGGCCCAATTTGATGCAACCATAGCGCTTCATCCGACAGCAGCAGAAGAACTTGTGACCATGCGAGTCAAGACATACTCGAAAGAACCCTCTTGAAGGGGGAGCTCCGGTTCAGCGCGTGTTTAACGAATTCTTGCTGAGCTTCGACGAGAATTTCCTTCTCAGGCCCCGGCGCGCATCGTAGCATTGGGACCCCAGTAAAACCTGTCCTGCTGCGATGGTTACCGATCCGATCTACAAGACAGAACAAGCGGCCGTGGATGCGATGCGCGATTATCTGGCAAGTATCGTGGATTCCTCTGCGGATGCCATCATCGCCAAGCGTCTCGACGGGACCATCACCGCATGGAACGGCGCGGCCGAACGGATGTTTGGCTACAAGGCGGGAGAAATGATCGGGCAGTCGATTATGAAGTTATTTCCTCCCGATCTGACGCACGAAGAAGCGGAGATCATTTCCTGCATCCGCTCTGGCCGGAAGCTCGACACGTATGAAACCCGCCGCACAAGGAAGGACGGAGGCGAAATTATGGTTTCGCTGACCGTTTCGCCAATTCGCAATGCTGGCGGTGAGATTATCGGTGCGTCGAAGATCGTACGGGATATCACCGAGCGGAAAGCCACGGAAGCGCGCCTCAACGGCTTGCAGGACGAAATCATTCACCTCTCACGCTGGAACATGATGGGGTCTATGGCTTCGTCTATTGCACATGAGCTGAACCAGCCGCTTGCTGCCATGACAAACTACCTGGCAGCGCTTAAGCGCGTGCTCGAAAGGCGGCCGGAAGACCGGAGGCTTCTGCTTGAGATTGCAGATAAGGCGGCACAACAGGGTCAACGAGCTGCCACCATTGTGCACCACCTTCGCGAACTCGTCGCCAAGGGAAAGTCACAGAGAAACCCGGCCGAATTAGGTGCTGTAGTCCAAGAGGCGCTGGAGCTGTCCAGCTCCGCGATGCGGCAGTTCGGCGTGCGCGTGATCTTAGAGGTGGCGGCCGATTTGCCTCGCGTCGAAATTGATCGCGTGCAGATTCAGCAGGTGATTATCAACCTTGCGCGCAACGCTGCCGAAGCGATGGGCGGGTGCCCCGTACGCGAGTTACAGATCAAACTTCTGCACAGAGACAATGGTGTCGAAGTGCGGGTCGCAGACACTGGGCCGGGATTGCCTTCCAGCGTGACCGACCACCTGTTTGAGGCCTTCGTCACCACCAAATCGTCAGGCATGGGGCTCGGACTATCCATCTGTCAGCAGATCGTCAGTGCTCACGGGGGAGTGCTTCGCGCCGCACCAAACACGCCGAATGGCACGGTATTCAGCTTCACCCTGCCCACCAAACAGGTTACTGCATAGGTAACCCCTTGGTGGAGGTAAAAAAGGATTGCTGTGGCACAGCCGTGGACACCCTTTAGCTGGCGATCAAAGCCATTGGCTCAAATGCCGGAGTATCCCGATCCGGCCGCTTTGGCCGAGATAGAAGCCCGCCTAAAGACCCATCCGCCCTTGGTGTTTGCCGGGGAGGCGCGAGCGTTGACATCGGCCCTTGCGCAAGTGGCAGAGGGCAAGGCCTTTTTGCTGCAAGGCGGCGATTGCGCCGAAAGCTTCGCCGAGTTTCATCCGGACAATATCCGCGATACGTTCCGTGTTCTCTTGCAGATGGCGATCATTCTCACCTTCGGTGCCGCAATGCCCGTGGTGAAACTGGGCCGCATCGCGGGTCAATTCGCAAAGCCCCGAACCGAAGAGCGTGAAACCCGTCACGGTCTGACCTTGCCCTCCTACCGGGGCGACAACGTGAACGGCATCGATTTCACGCAAGAGAGCCGCACGCCAAATCCAAACCGATTGATGCAGGCTTATGCCCAAAGTGCGGCAACTCTCAACCTTATTCGGGCTTTTGCCAGCGGGGGCTACGCCGACCTCCACAACGTACATCGCTGGACATTAGGGTTCATCGCCGGCTCCCCGGCCGGTCTACGGTACAAGGCGCTTGCAGAACGGATCAGTGAAACACTCGATTTCATGGAAGCCTGCGGGCTTACGCCCGAGGCGATTCCTCAGCTTCGGGGAACCGCATTCTATACAAGTCATGAGGCGCTATTTCTGAATTACGAGCAGGCGCTTACGCGGATCGATTCCACCAGCGGAGATTGGTACGATACTTCTGCCCATTTCCTGTGGATTGGGGATCGCACCCGGCAGCTTGACGGCGCGCACGTGGAATTCTGCCGCGGCATCCAGAATCCTATCGGCTTGAAATGCGGCCCGTCTCTGACGGTGGACGAACTATTGCGGCTTGCGAATACCCTGAACCCGGAAAACAAAGCGGGCCGACTGACCCTGATCTGCAGGCTCGGTGCAGATACCGTCGCCGACCGACTCCCGCGGTTAATCCAAGCAATATCCCGCCAAGGCGCAATAGTCTGCTGGTCGTGCGATCCGATGCATGGAAATACCATCAAATCCCAAGCGGGTATTAAAACCCGACCATTTGACCGGATTCTAAAAGAGGTGAAGGAATTCTTCGAGATACATCGCGCGGAAGGTACACACGCTGGCGGCGTCCACTTCGAAATGACCGGGCAGAACGTCACAGAGTGCCTTGGCGGAGCGCAGGCTATTTCCGAGGAAGACTTGACGGATCGCTACCACACACATTGCGATCCCCGGCTCAACGCCAGCCAATCCCTTGAGCTTGCCTTCTTAATCGCGGAGGGCTTGCGGGCCGAGCGCATGAAGGATCAACGTTCCGCCGCCTCGGGCTGATTCCGGCATTGGCGCGACGGCGGGGATACGCATGGGCATTGCACGACTCTTAGCGAAGGGCTGGCTGGTGTTCTGCGTCTTCGCTGGAGCACATGCCTTTGCTCACGCCGGCTTCGGCCTTCAGGCAGTCCTACCCGTTGCGATTCCGGTGGTTCTCTTCGCCGCCATGGGTGAGCTCTTCATCGCGGGATTTGGCCTTTCGAGCGGACATCTGCTTTCGCGGCTCCTGCCGCTCCGGATAGCTCCCGGTTTCGATGGAGTGGTCTTCACGACATTCTTGGCCCTGAGCTTCGGGATCCAAGTCGCGCCACATCACATATCGGGGGGGCTTCTGGATGCGCTTCAGCGCGCCGTGGATTTTTTCGTGCCCTCTCAGCGCTTTTTGGAAACCCGCCTGGTCCGCTGCCACTTGAACGGAGCGCAGGCATTCTCGTTCGCTGCGAGTTGGCTGCTAGCCTTCATCTCCTTGGGTTCAGCCCTGTCGCGGGTGAGAATGGCAGCAGCTCTCATAAGGTTGGAGCGAAAGCGCCAGATCGAGCCCTTTGGGCCCTCAGGCATCGCGCTAGTGCTGGGCATTTTGTCCGTTGCAGGAATTCAGCTCCTGTTCGTTGGCTCGCTGCTGCGCTGGCCGTCATGCGATTCGTTGCGGGAGATTTCCGGGGCAGTGCTGATAGGGGCAGCTCCGCTAATGCTGGCGTACCTGGTGGCGGCGGCCGTTGCGAACCTCCTCGCGACCAACCCCGAAGCGTAATCCTCCCATCCCTTCGGCTAGCCAGATAGCCGCTTCTTCGGGCGTGCGTTTGTCGCCATCAACCATGAGGTTGGCGCGTTGCATCGCAGGTAGATTGATCGCGCCGACCAGAGGCTTGAGCGCTGCTTCCAACCTTCTGTCGTGGGAGCGCTGGGGGGAAACCAGGAGAACAGCATCGTACGGCGGGAGTGCCCCTTTCGGGTCCTCTAACAGTTTCAAACCATACTGTTCGATTCGGCCATCGCTCGAGAATGCGGAGATAACATCCACATCGCCGTCTCGGAGGGCACGATACATGAAGGTTGGCTGATAGCTGCGTTGCAAGGCGAAGCGCAATCCGTACGTTCGCTGAAGTACGGCCCATTCCGGACGAGAAAAAAATTCGAAGTCACCACCTATCTTCAACTCCGCCGCGTGGGTTTGAAGATCGATCAGCGTGCGGATACCAAGAGCATCAGCGCGGTCCCGTCGCATCGCCAACGCATACGCATTCTCGAAACCGAGTGAGCCTAGGTTACGAACTCGATGCTTCTCGGCCAACCAGCGCGTCAGCTGGTTGAGAACAGCAGAACGGCCGGGTTCATCTTGCCGATGCATCTGGTTGGCCCAAATGGTGCCAGAATAATCCACATAGACGTCGACATCTCCTGCCACGAGAGCACGAAAAATGATTGTAGAACCCAAATCACTGCGCGTCTTGGCTGAAATCCCAGAATCGGCGAGCCTACGAGCGATCAATGCGCTTAGGATGTACTGCTCTTCAAAATTCTTGGCTCCAATCACAACCGTAGTGTCGGCCGATCCCGCCAACGGATAGAGGCTTGCCGCAAGAAGAGCGGCGATGCCGGTCGAGGCTGCCGCGAGGCGGAGGCGAGAATGAAGTGCGAGGCCGGTTTCCGCCAGAGCCAGCAGGCGGTCCACAATCAAGGCAACCATGGCCGCCGCTACGGAGCCGAACAAAACGAAGGTCCAATTCTCGGTCTGCAGGCCTGTGAAGATGTAGTTACCAAGACTGGTCTGCCCGACCGGGGTGGAAAGCGTCGCCGCGCCAATAACCCATACAGCAGCGATACGAATACCCCCCATAATCATCGGCGCGGCGAGGGGTAGCTCAACATGCAACAGGGACTGCGGACGCGTCATACCGACGGCGCGTGCCGCCGTTTTGATCGCCGGGTCGACCGCCGCCAAACCCACTATGGTGTTACGCAGGACTGGGAGCATCGCGTAGAGCGTCAGGGCCAACAGTGCAGGCAGAAACCCCAGCGCAGGAACGCCAAAGCCGAACTGCCTGGTGGTCACGGCTGAGAGGGCCAACAGAGCTGGATAAAACAGCGCCAGCAAGGCTAGCCCGGGAACGGTCTGGATAACGCTAGCACCGGCGAGGAGCAATCCGCTCGCGCGGCGGGAGCGCGCCGATGCAATCGCCACCGGAAGACTGATCACCATGCCCAGTGCGATAGCGCTCACGCTCAACAGAATGTGATTCCCGAGATAGGCAGGCAGCAGATCGACTGCCTGCGTAGCGGTGTTCACAGCATCGATCCCTGTTCCAGCAGCCGGGTCAATTGGCCAATGCGACGGCGCGGACTCTCTATCAGGGCCGCGACAACTTCGTCCGCGGGAGCGCTCAGCAGCTTCTGTGGAGTGCCGATCTGAACGATGCCGCCTGCATGCTGAACGATAATCTTATTCGAAAGCAGAAGTGCCTCTGTCATGTCGTGGGTCACCAAAACCGTGGTGAGCCTAAGTTGCCGGTGTATGACGCTATAGTCGGCCGCCAGTTCGTCGCGGACCAACGGGTCTAGCGCGCCGAACGGCTCGTCCATAAGCATAATCCGAGGCCGGGCGGCTAAGGCCCGGGCGAGTCCAATCCGCTGCTGCTCGCCCCCGGACAGTTCTCTTGGGAGCCGACTTTCGCAGGTGGGTGGCAGACGTACGAGGTCTAAGAGCTCCCGGACCCGAGTCTTGATCTCTACAGCCGGCCAACCCAACAGGCGGGGCGTGATGCCGATGTTCTCGGCAATTGTCAGATGTGGAAACAGCCCTATGCCTTGGAACACAAAACCGATGCGACGGCGAAGAGCCACAGGGTTGGTGGTCGCAATATCCTGGCCGTCCACCCGAATTGTTCCGGACGTTGGCTCAATGAGGCGATTGATCAGCGACAAGGTGGTGCTCTTGCCGCATCCCGAACGTCCAATAAGGCTCACAAATTCGCCCGGGCGTACTTGGAAGTTGAGACAGCGCAACACGGCCGGGTTCCCACCGTATGCCTTCGTAACCTGCTCAAAATGAATCATTTCCCGTGCCCGAAGCTCGCCTTATCACGCCGAGAGTCAGTCGGCCATTCAGACGAAGATTGGGCGCGGATTTGACCGCTCGCTATTGCCGAACCGTGCGAATCCCGCTTAAAAGCGCATCCGAACGGCCTTGAGAGTCATGCAATTGCGCTGGCTTAGGACGGTTTGGTAAGGATTGGCGTGCTGCGGTTCGGCCGAGCCGGTATGAGGACGGCGGACGGGGCGTTGGCAAGGCTCGAACGCTCTCCTCAAATCTACCGAATCTCCGGAACATCGCGCATTTGACGCGCGAGGGACGGTCGCGGCAGTTCCTCAAAGTTCTGGACCGGATCTTGCAATCGCCCAGGAAATAAAGGAAACGGGACTAGGTTATGTTTGGCAGCTTACTTGGCCTCCTTTCAAGCGACATGGCCATTGACTTGGGGACGGCGAATACCCTCGTCTACGTCCGCGGCCGTGGAATTGTACTCAACGAGCCGTCGGTGGTGGCCACTTTCACCAAAGGCGGCAAGCGTCAGGTCCGCGCGGTAGGAAACGACGCGAAGCTGATGCTGGGCCGCACCCCCGGCAACATCGAGGCGATCCGGCCGATGCGCGATGGCGTCATTGCCGATTTCGAAGTTGCCGAGGAAATGATCAAGCACTTCATTCACAAAGTGCACAACCGCCGTTCCTTTGCCAATCCGATGATCATTGTTTGCGTGCCCTCAGGCTCTACGGCCGTAGAGCGGAGAGCTATCCAAGAATCTGCACTCTCGGCGGGCGCGCGCAGGGTTTTTTTAATTGAAGAACCTATGGCAGCCGCGATTGGCGCCGGACTGCCAGTGGGTGAGCCGACAGGCTCCATGGTCGTTGATATCGGGGGCGGGACCACTGAAGTGGCCGTGCTTTCCCTCGGCGGAATTGTCTACTCGCGGTCCGTGCGCGTCGGAGGGGACAAGATGGATGAGGCCATTATCGCCTACATCCGTCGGCATCAGAACCTGCTTATCGGCGAAGCGAGCGCCGAGCGGATAAAGAAAGAAATCGGCTCTGCCGCACCTCCCACGGATGGAAACGGCATCAGCTTGGAGATCAAGGGCCGGGACCTTCTGAATGGCGTGCCGAAGGAAATCACGATTACTCAAAGGCACGTGGCTGAGGCATTGGCCGAGCCAACCAGTCAGATCGTCGAGGCGGTTAAGGTGGCTCTCGAAGCAACTCCTCCTGAGCTCGCCGCAGACATCGTTGACAAGGGAATCGTTCTGACCGGAGGTGGATCGCTTCTGGCCAATTTGGACCAGGTTCTTCGGGAGGAAACAGGACTCCCTGTGTCGATTGCCGACGATCCGTTATCCTGCGTGGCGCTCGGGACCGGGCGGGTGCTCGAAAATCCGCGATCGATGCGCCATGTTTTGTCCACAGCTTTCTAATATTCAGGCGCGGACGGAATCGAGTCGGTAGCGTAGATGGCGAACGGAACCTGGAGGATCGCACGCAGAGGCGGCACACAGGTTCCCCTTGTTATCGCCGCAATTCTTTCCGTGGTGCTCATCGTAGGGGGGAAGACTCATCTTCTGCCCATTGAGCGGATACGAACCGGCATAACTGACCGGACCGCACCCTTTCTGCGGACCCTGAACAAACCGGTCGCTGCGGTCGCACGATGGGGCGGCGGCATCGGGCACCTCTTAGATGTGTATAGCGAAAATCAGCGCTTACGCCAGGAAAGCGCCCAGCTGTTGCAATGGCGGAATGTTGCTTTAGCGCTGCAGGATCGCCTGAAGCACTACCAACTCCTGCTGAAGGCTGCGCCAGATCTGTCGTATACCACCGTAACCGCCCGAGTAATTGCACGCTCGAGCCAGCCCTTTCTTGAAACCATCGTATTAGATGTCGGCAGGCATCAGGGTGTTAGGCCCGGGCAAGCGGTGGTCGATGCCCGCGGCCTTCTGGGGCGCATCTATGCGGTCGGAGAGCGCACATCGTGGGTAATCCTGCTGAATGATTTGAGCAGCCGGGTTCCTGTGGCCATTCGGCCTGGGAACGTGCAAGCAATTCTGGCGGGAACGAGTGCAAGTGCGCCCAATCTTGAAGCCCTCCCGCAGAACCACGGCCTTAAGGACGGAGCGCAGGTGGTGACTTCCGGTGACGGCGGTCTGCTTCCGGCAGGATTGCCAGTCGGCGTTGCGGTCTTGAGGGGCTCTGAGGCAAAAGTGAGCCTATACGCCGATCCGCTCGCTGTGGACGATGTGCGGATTGTGGACTTCGCCTCGCCTCAAGAGCAGATGCCCAAGCCCTCAGATGGCGAATTGCCTCGTCCGACAACTCTTGCCCCATCCTCGCCCCAAGCCTTGGACGAAGTAGCCGCACCTCGACGCGCGATTAGTGTGGTCACCGGGCCAACCTCGCGGCTCACGCAGTCACACCCCCCGGGCCCTTCCAACGCAGTCTCGGTCCGCCGCACACCGACGAGCCCGACAATCAGTTCCGAGGCTCACCCTCGGCAGCCGGTTGCGACAGAACCGCCGCCTCAAGACGCTGACGACCAGTAACAGTGCTGGACGACAGGTTCACATGTCCCCCTCTTCCCTGATCGCTGCAATCATACCAGTGTTTTCCGGCTTGCTCGGGGTTGCTCTTTCGAACTTGCCGATTTCGCTCACGGCTGGAGCAGTCCCAGCACCTTTGCTTGCTTTCATGGCCGTCTATTTCTGGTCCTTGGTGCGTCCAGACCTTATGCCTCCCGCCGGTGTGTTTCTGATCGGGCTGACTCAGGATGTGCTGGCTGGAGGGCCACCAGGATTGTGGACGGCCTCCTTTTTGGCAGCTTACGCCTTACTAGATCGGCAGCGCGAGGCGTTCGCGAGCTTGGCAGGGGTTGGGGCACTGCTCGGCTTTGCACTGGTGGCATTTTTTTCATGCGCGACGGCGTACGTCATTGCCTGCGTGTATTTTTATCGTGCGCCGCCCATGATGCCTTTGCTGCTGCAGCTCGCGGCAACGGTTCTGTGCTATATTTTGGTGTTGCCGCTTTTGAATGGCATCCAGCATCGCCTGATCGGCCCGCTGCGGAGTGAGTTTTAGTGCCACTGTTTGATCCTAAGGACCAAAGCCGGTACGCCACCTTCACACGGCGTACACTGATGATGTCAGGCGGAATGACTGCCGTTCTGGGCGTCCTGGCAGGCCGTTTGTACCAGCTCGAAGTTGTCCAAGGTGACCAGTTCAAGACGAAATCCGATGAAAACCGAGTCAGCGAACGGCTGATGGCGCCACCACGCGGGCGTATATTCGACCGGTTTGGCTCGGAACTCGCAGACAATCGGCGCAATTTCCGCGTTCTGTTGGTCCCCGAACAAGCACAAGGGGGCGTTGCCGCAGCTCTCGATCAGATAACAGGCATCATTTACCTGTCTGGCCGGCAGCGGGAGCGCTTGTTGCGGGAGGCCAACCAGAACAAGCCTTTCGTGCCGCTGGTCGTCGCCGAAAATCTCGCTTGGGAAGATTTTGCGAGGATCAATCTGCATCTCCCTTATCTGGCCGGGGTCCAGCCGGACGTCAGCCAGACCCGGGCCTACCCGTACAATAACGAATTGGCGCACATCCTCGGTTATGTAGGCGCCGTATCCCAACAAGACCAGGAAGACGATTCTGACCCTCTTCTGCAGTTGCCGGGATCCCGCGTGGGAAAGCGGGGGATCGAAAAGCAATTCGAAACAGAGCTTCGCGGCAAGGCGGGTGTGAGCCGGGTGGAAGTGAACGCCTATGGCCGGGTGGTACGCGAGCTGAACCGCGAGGCTGGCGAACCGGGGTCCGATATCTATCTCACCATCGACAGGGACCTTCAGGACTACATGGTCCAGCGCATGGGTGAGGAGAGCGCCGCGGCTGTCGTCATGGACGTCAACACAGGCGATGTGCTCGCGCTGGCTTCCACGCCAGCCTTCGATCCCAACTTGTTCAATGTGGGCGTATCGAACGCGCAGTGGAAAGCGTGGATGGCCGACGATCACACACCGCTGATCAATAAGACCATCGCGGGCCTGTACCCGCCTGGGTCCACCATAAAGCCGACTATGGCGCTGGCAGCAATGGACGCAGGCCTGCACAACTTGCAGGTCTTCTGCACAGGTTCAATCACACTCGGCAATCATGAATTCCATTGCTGGAAGCGGGGCGGTCATGGCGGCGTGGACCTCCATCGCGGCATCGTGGTCTCCTGTGACGTCTTCTTCTATGAAGTAGCGCGGCGACTTGGCATCGACCGCATCGAGGCTGCGGCCCACGCAGTGGGCCTAGGACATCAAACGGGTATTGAGCTTCCTGGCGAACGTTCGGGAGTAGTGCCTGGCCGCGCCTGGAAGGAAGCCCGTTACGGCGTGGCGTGGCAACAAGGTGAGACTCTCAATACCGGCATCGGCCAAGGCTATCTGAACGTCACACCTCTTCAGTTGTGTACCACGGCCGCGCGTATCGCGAGCGGTCACTCCGTATCACCTCGGATCACGAGAGTAATCGGGCGTTCACCTCAGCCCAGACCAACTATCCCTCGCCTGCCGTTTTCGGACCGCGCGCTTGCTGCGGTACGAGCAGGGATGAATGGCGTCACGAATACTCCCGGCGGCACTGCCTATGCCTGGCGGATAGCCGATCCTGGGTTCGAAATGGCGGGCAAGACCGGAACGGCGCAGGTGCGCGTGATCTCGCGCGAAGAACATCATGTGGGTGTCCGAAAGAATGAGTCGCTGCCCTGGAAATTGCGAGACCACGGCTTGTTCATTGCCTTCGCACCGGTGGCGGAGCCGCGCTACGCCTGTGCCGTGCTTGTTGAACATGGGGGTCTGGCGGAACACCCCCAGGTCCAAATGGCACGCGATATCCTGCTCTATGCACAAAAGCGGGATCCTCTGAAGCTGCCTACGGCCTACCCGCTCCGCGCCGCAGGTGACGCGGGCGCCGGACGTAAAGCATGAGCGTGCGCCACTACGCTGCCGTCCGAGGGAAGCTCCCGCTTCGCGAGAAGTTCGGTGAATTCAACTGGCCGTTTGTGCTGGTCATCGGTGTTATCGCCTGCATTGGGTTCGCCATGCTGTATTCCGTTGCGGGCGGTCACTTTTCACCGTGGGCCAGCAAACAGATGTTGCGATTCTGTATCGGCATGATGATCCTGTGCGCAGTGGCCGTTGTGGATTTGCGCGTCTGGATGACGCTCGCCTACCCGTTCTACGCGTTGTGCCTGCTTCTGCTTATCGCAGTGCAAGTGGCTGGGCACACAGGCCTCGGCGCTCAAAGGTGGATCGACCTGGGGCCGATTCAGATTCAGCCGTCGGAACTGATGAAAATTGCCCTGATACTGGCGCTCGCGCGCTATCTGCACGGGCTGGACGTTGAGGACGTTTCCAAGCCTCTGCGACTCATCATTCCCTTGGCCATGATTGGCGTACCAACATCCCTCGTGCTGATGCAGCCCAATCTGGGAACTGCGACCATTCTCGTGATGGACGGTGCCTCCCTTTTGTTCCTCGCCGGTCTTTCGTGGTGGTGGATTGTCCCCACAATCAGCGCTGTGGCGGCAGCGGTCCCGGTGGCATGGCAGTTCCTGCACGATTATCAGAAGCGGAGAGTGCTTACGTTTCTAAACCCACAAAAGGATGCTCTTGGCGCGGGGTGGAATATCAGCCAAGCGGAAATTGCCATCGGCTCCGGCGGGGTGACGGGCAAGGGCTTTCTCCATGGGACGCAAAGCCAGCTGAACTTTCTGCCTGAAAAGGAGACAGACTTCATATTCACTTCCGTCGGAGAGGAGTTTGGCCTGTTGGGCTGCATTGCGCTTTTGTTGCTGTTCGCAGTCGTGATCGGTTACGGCATACGGATTGCTATGTCCTCTCGAAGCCATTTCGGGCGCCTCGTAGCACTGGGGCTTTCCCTGAACGTTTTCTTTTACATCATGATCAACGGCGCAATGGTGATGGGCCTGATACCTGTCGTGGGTATCCCAATGCCGCTGTTGTCCTACGGCGGAACCGCCCTACTAACCGTAATGTTCGGGTTTGGGCTGATCATGTCTGTTTACGTCCACAGGCAGGTCGAAATCCCGCGCCACTCAGGGATCCTGCTCTAGCTCTAGCCCCCTTTCTGGACTTCCAACGCGCCTCTCTGCTATAGCCGCAGCCCTTCGGAACATGGCGTCCGGAACTCGGGCGATTAGCTCAGGCGGTAGAGCAGCTGACTCTTAATCAGCGGGTCGCAGGTTCGAGTCCTGCATCGCCCACCAAATAACAAAGCATAAACAACCACTTACAGCACGGCC
>JAFAVP010000081.1 GCA_019242395.1 Alphaproteobacteria bacterium
TTGGCGGCGAGATAGGCGCTGTTGGCATCGGCCAGCGCCGAGGCGGTCATCAAGCCTGACGCAAGCACGGCAAGGGCAAGGGTTCGCACAGGAATCACTCCAGATTGGCAGGCGCGCTTGTCGCACAGCCCGCCACCCGAAGCGAGAGGCCGAACAGCTTCCATTCTCCGCGGCGCGGCGAAAAAGCCTTTGCGATCAACGGCAAAAATAAAGTCATTCTCCAGCGGACATTCGGCCTTACAATCCCTGCCATGGCACACACCCGCCCAGATTTCTTGTCGCCCTCATGGTTGCCTTCTGCGGCGGCCATCCATCCAGGTGTGCTTTTGCCTGCCGAGCAAGCAGGTGCGGGTATCCCCCCTCGTTTTCTGAAGGTTCGAATGGGAACTTTCGCAGCGGAGGGGAGGGGGGCACGCATTTCTCACCGAACGCAAACGACAATTCCGTTGCCCGGGGGGAGGGGGGATACGCGATTCCGTGAAAACGAAGATCAAGATGTAGCGGTCCCCAGCACTCTTGGCTCGAGCGGTAGTGCTGACGTTGGCTGGTGGGCGAACTGATGTTCTCGAAGCTGCTCATAGCCAACCGGGGCGAGATCGCGGTGCGGGTGATGCGCACCGCCAAAGGGCTCGGCATTTCCACGGTTGCGGTCTACTCCGACGCCGACGCCAACGCGCTGCATGTGGCCATGGCCGACGAGGCCGTGCGCATCGGCCCGCCGTCCGCGCGGGAAAGCTACCTGAAGGGCGATGTCATTCTAGCGGCCGCCAGGCAAACCGGCGCCGAGGCCATTCACCCCGGCTACGGCTTTCTCTCCGAGAACGCGGAATTCGCGGAAGCCTGCGCCGCCGCCGGAATCGTGTTCGTCGGTCCACCGCCATCCGCCATTCGCGCCATGGGCCTCAAGGATCAGGCAAAGGCGCTGATGGCCAAAGCCGGCGTACCGGTGGTGCCGGGTTATCTGGGCGAGGAGCAGTCCCCCAAGCGGCTGGCGGAAGAAGCCGAGCGCACCGGCTATCCTGTTCTTATCAAGGCGGTGGCCGGCGGCGGCGGCAAAGGCATGCGCCGCGTGGACTCGAAGAGCGGGTTTGCCGCCGCCCTGGAAGGCGCCAAGCGCGAGGCGGCGTCTGCCTTCGGCGACGATCGCGTGCTGATCGAGAAGTATGTCGCGCGCCCGCGCCACATCGAAATGCAGGTGTTCGCCGACAATCACGGCAACGCGGTGCATCTGTTCGAGCGAGATTGCTCGCTGCAGCGGCGCCACCAGAAGGTGATCGAAGAGGCGCCCGCGCCCGGCATGCCGCCGGCGATGCGAGCAGCCATGGGCGAGGCCGCCGTGAAGGCGGCTTTGGCCGTGGGCTATTCCGGCGCCGGCACCGTAGAGTTCATCGCCGATGCGTCGGAGGGGCTGAAGGCGGATCGCTTCTGGTTCATGGAAATGAACACGCGGCTGCAGGTCGAGCATCCGGTCACGGAAGCGATCACCGGGCTCGATCTGGTGGAGTTGCAGTTGCGCGTAGCGTCGGGCGAGAAGCTGCCGCTGGCACAAGACCAGATTCGATTGCAGGGCCATGCGGTGGAGGCGCGGCTGTACGCGGAAGACCCGCAGCACGATTTCCTGCCGTCGACCGGCACCTTGGAGCGGCTGCATCTGCCGGAGAATCTGGTGCGAGTGGATTCGGGTGTGCGTGAAGGCGATGCTGTGACGCCGTTCTATGATCCAATGATCGCCAAGGTGATCGCCCATGCCGACACACGCGAAGCAGCCGCCGCGAAACTCGCGCATGCTCTGGAAGCGACGCAGATTGCGGGCTTGCGCAGCAATAACGCCTTTCTCATTCGGGCGCTGAAGCAACCGGAGTTCGTCGCGGGCGACATCGACACCGGATTCATCCCGCGCCATCAGGCCGAGTTGATTCCGCCGAAAGCGGAGCCGCCGCTGCAGCTGCTGGGGCAAGCCGCGATGTTCCTTGTTCGAGAATGCGAGCGGGCACACCGCTCCAACGATCCGTGGGATCGGGCCGACGGATTCCGACTGGTCGGCGATGCTCGCCAGACCGTCGATTTCGTCATCGGCGGCAAGCGCAGATCGGTGCAGCTGATGCACCGGCATGACGGCAGTCTCGAAATGATGGACGCGAAGGCAGCCGTCTCGCCGCATGGGAATGCCGTCCGGATGAAATCCGGCGACATTGCGGTGTTCGAGCGCGGCGAAACGTGGGTGCTCTCGCTCTACGATCCGTTTGCAGCCGCAGACGAGCAGGGTAGCAGCGCCGATCGTGTGACAGCGCCGATGCCGGGCAAGGTCATTCAGGTGTTGGTACGGCCGGGTGAAACCGTGAAACGCGGCGCGCCGCTCGCCGTGCTCGAAGCGATGAAAATGGAGCACACGCTCGCTGCGTCTGCAGATGCGCTGATCGCCACCGTGGATGTTTCGCCCGGCGATCAGGTGAACGAAGGTGCCGTGATCGTCGGTTTCGCGAAGGAAAACAGCGAAGCGGCATGACCCTCCATCTCATCAAGCTCTGCGTTGGGTGCGATTCCATTGAAGATCTGGCGGATTGGCAGCAGCGCCGCCTGGCCGAGCTGAAGAAGAAACGCAAGCCGCTGGAGCTGATCCACGTCACGCGCATGACACCGAAGCGCAGTGACGAACTGGTGAAAGGCGGTTCGCTCTATTGGGTGATCCGGGGCCAGATCGCCGTGCGCCAGCGGCTGCTTGAATTGCGTGCGGTCACCAAAAATGGCACGCCGCATTGCGGGCTGGTTTACGAGCCGAAGCTAGTGCACGTCATCCCGCGCTATTGCCGCCCGTTCCAGGGCTGGCGTTATCTCGCCGCCAAAGACGCGCCGCAGGACGCGCGCATGGTGAAGGGCGGCAAGCACCTCCCGCCGCAACTCCGCGCCGATCTTGCTGCACTGGGGTTGCTCTGATGTGCGCCGGCCGTTCAAACCGCAAGATTGTCGATGAGGCGCGTGGTGCCGACTCTGCCCGCTGCGAGGACTCGGCTGCGTTGTTCAAGAGCATCGATGATTGCCAAAGTCCCGGCGTCGCGGATGGCAACGTAATCCACAGAAGCAAATCCAGCGCGGAACAGGGCTTCGCGACCATCAGCTTCGGCGGCGGCGATGGGTTCGCCATCGTAAACCTTCTTCGCAACATAACGCAGCACAACATTGAGATGGCTGGCGATCTTGCGCTCTTCGGGCGAGAGGTAGGCGTTGCGGGAGGACATGGCCAAGCCGTCCGGCTCACGCACGGTTTCGCCGGCGACGATTTCAATCGGAAGACCGAGATCGGCGACGAGCCGGCGGATGACCAGCAGCTGTTGATAGTCCTTTTCCCCGAAAGTGGCTTCGTCCGGCATGACCGCGATCAGCAGCTTCGCCACCACCGTCGCGACGCCGGAAAAGAAATGCGGGCGGAAATCGGATTCCAGCCCCTGTGCAGGGCCGCCCACCTCGATCCGGGTGGCGAAGCCCTCCGGATACATCTCCGGGACCGAAGGCGCGAACACCACATCCGCCAATCCCGCCAGCTTGGCGCAATCAGACTCGAAGGTGCGTGGGTAGCGGGCGAAGTCCTCGTTGGGCCCGAACTGCGCGGGGTTCACAAAGATGCTGACAACCGTCAGCCCGCACCGCGCCCTTGTTTCTCGGACCAGGCTCAGATGTCCTTCGTGCAACGCGCCCATGGTGGGCACCAGCCCCATACGCACGCCCTCCTGCCGCACCGCCGCAAGCCGTACCCGCAACGCCGCGACGGTGCTGACAATTCCCGGCCCCTCGATCATGCCGCGACATTAGCGGGAACGGACTGTCAAGCGCTAGAATTCCCTCGCCATTTCCAGCACACGGCTGCGCCATGAACCCGCTTCGCAAGGCGATCTCAGACGCCTTCCTTGCCGATGAAGACAGCTTCGTCGAAGCGTTGATCCCCAAGGCGCGGCTTACGCCCACCGAGCGCGCCACTACCGAAGCGCTCGCCCGAGATCTCGTCACCCGCATCCGTGCTGCCCGCGACAAGCGCAGCGGTATCGACGCATTTACCCAGGAATATGCGCTCTCGAGCGAAGAGGGTGTGGTGCTGATGTGCCTGGCCGAGTCGCTGCTGCGTGTGCCGGATGCCGCCACGGCCGACCGGCTGATCAGGGACAAGATCAGCTCCGGCGACTGGGCGCGCCACATGAACCAGTCCGACTCCCTGTTCGTGAATGCCTCCACCTTCGGCTTGATGCTGACCGGGCGCGTTATCGAGCTTGGTGAGAGTGCCAGATGGGACTTGCCGGGCATCTGGAAGAAGCTGGTGGCGCGCTCCGGCGAACCGGTGATCCGCAACGCCGTGACCTACGCCATGCGCATCCTCGGGCGGCAGTTCGTGCTCGGCCGCACCATCGAAGAGGCGCTGAAGCGCGCACGCGAGCACGCGAACGAAGGCTACCGCTTCTCCTTCGACATGCTGGGCGAGGCGGCATATACGAAACATGATGCCGCGCGGTACTATGCATCTTATCGCGACGCGCTGGCGGCCATTGCGCACGCGTTTCCGGATAGCGGCGAATCTGTTTTTGGGCGGCCTAGCATTTCCGTAAAGCTTTCGGCGCTGCATCCGCGCTACGAGTGGATCAAGCGCGAACGCGTTATGTCCGAGTTGCTTCCGCAGCTGATGGCGCTGAGCGCGCAGGCCCGCGCCGCCAATCTCGCACTCACCATCGATGCCGAGGAAGCCGAACGACTCGATCTCATGTTGGATATGTTCGAGGCCATGGGCGAGGCCGCCGAGTTGCGCGGCTGGAGTGGATTGGGCCTTGCGGTGCAAGCGTATCAGAAGCGCGCGCTGCCGGTGATCGCGTGGGTCGCCGATCTGGCGAAACGGGAGGAACGGCGCATTCCGGTGCGGCTGGTGAAAGGCGCCTACTGGGATACCGAGATCAAGCGCGCGCAGGAACTGGGGCTCTCCGACTATCCCGTGTTCACGCGCAAGGCGGCGACGGACGCATCGTATCTGGCGGCCGCGCGCGCTCTCTTTGCGGCAGGCAAGGCGATTTATCCACAGTTCGCCACACACAATGCGCACACGCTGTCCGCCGTGCAGGCGTTCGCGGGCGGCCGCACGGATTTCGAATACCAGCGGCTGCACGGCATGGGCGAAGCACTTCATGAGCTTTACCGGGAAATTCGAGGACCTGCGGCCAGTGCCGGGACGCGCATCTACGCGCCGGTGGGGACGCACGAGGATTTGCTCGCCTATCTGGTGCGGCGGCTGCTGGAAAACGGCGCGAACACGTCGTTCGTCAATCGCCTGGCAGATGAAGATGCGCCCATCGAGGAGATCATCGCCGATTCGGTAGAGCGGCTTGCGAGCAAGCATCCGCGCCGCAATCCTAGTATTCCGAAACCCATCGACCTGCTCCCGGACCGGAAGAATTCGTCCGGTCTTCTGTGGAGCAATCCGGCGGTGGCGACACCGATGATCGAATCGATGCGCGCCAGCTTGCAGCGTCCGCTGACCGCCGGCCCGATCATCTCCGGCAAGGAGCCGCCGAATCCGAAGCATCCGGTCTTCGATCCGTCTGATCGCACGCGCAAGATCGGTGAAGTCTCCGAAGTCACCGATGACGATGTGAAGACCGCGCTGGAAGCGGCATGTCGCGCTCAATTCGAGTGGGATTCATTGGGCGGTGAGGCGCGCGCGAAAATCCTGGAGCGTGCAGCCGATCTCTTCGAAGAGAACCAGGCGCATCTCATGGCGATTGCCGTGCGCGAAGGCGGCAAGACCTTGCCCAACGCGCTCGGCGAAGTGCGCGAGGCCGCCGATCTGTTGCGCTACTACGCGCATCAGGCGCGCGAGAAATTCGAGCAGCCCATTCAGTTGCCCGGCCCCACCGGCGAATCCAACGAGCTGATGCTGCACGGCCGTGGCCCTTTCTTCTGCGTGGCGCCGTGGAATTTCCCGCTGGCGATTTTCAGCGGCCAGGTGGCGGGCGCGCTGGCGGCCGGTTGCACGGTGCTCGCCAAGCCCGCCGAACGTACACCGCTGATTGCGGCGGCCGCCATCCGGTTGATGCACAAAGCCGGCGTGCCGGGCGAGGCGCTGCATCTGTTGCCGGGCCGCGGCTCGAAAATCGGCCGTATCGTGCTGTCGGACAATCGCCTTGCGGGCGTGGCGTTCACCGGCTCGACCGAAACGGCCATCACCATCAACCGTGCGCTTGCTGCGCGCGACGGCGCGCTGCCCGCCATCGTCGCGGAGACCGGCGGCATGAACGCGATGATCGTGGATTCGACCGCGCTGCCGGAGCAGGTGGCGCGCGACGTGAACGCCTCAGCTTTTGACAGCGCAGGCCAGCGTTGCAGCGCCCAGCGTGTGCTGTTCCTGCAGGAAGATACCGCGGACAAGATGCAGGAGATGATCCTGGGCGCGATGGATGAGCTGGCGCTCGGCGATCCGTTCGAGCTTTCCACCGATATAGGGCCGGTGATCGACGAAGAGGCGCGCGTCGGCTTGCAGGAACATGCGGATCGCATGACGCGCGAGGCGAAGCTGCTGCGCAAGCTGCCGGTCGATCCGTCGCTCGCGAACGGCGTGTTCTTCCCGCCGCACGTGTTTGCCATCAATTCCATCGGCCAGCTGAAGCGGGAGGTGTTCGGGCCGATCCTGCACATCGTGCGCTATTCGGCGGATCGCTTGGCTGAGGTGTGCGACGCCATCAACGCCACCGGCTACGGGCTTACGCTCGGCATCCACAGCCGCATCGACGAGACGGCGAAATTCATCCGCGACCGCGTGCAGGTGGGCAACGTGTACGTGAACCGCAACCAGATCGGCGCGGTGGTGGGTGTGCAGCCGTTCGGCGGGGAAGGACTCTCCGGCACCGGCCCCAAGGCTGGCGGGCCGCACTACCTGCTGCGCTTTGCGCTGGAACGGACCTATACCGTCAACACCACCGCCGCTGGCGGCAACGCCTCCCTGCTGGCGGGCGGAGCGGGGGATGGGATTTGATCTTCTGCAATCGCCTAGCACGTCTGAACCTCATACAATACCGAACGAGTCGCGTTTGGGCGGGCAGGTAGCGCATGGCCCACGTTGTTGTGTTCGGGAATGAGAAGGGCGGGTCGGGAAAGACGACCGCTGCCATTCATGTGGCCGTGGCGCTGGCGCGGGAGGGGCGCAAGGTCGGCGCCATCGACCTCGATGTCCGGCAGCGCAGTTTCAGCCGGCATCTGGAGAACCGCGCGGAATGGTGCGCCAAAACCGGCAAGGATTTGCCGTCGCCGGAGCTGCTGAAATTCAACAGCAACAACGGCTTGGAAGATGCCGTGCAAGCATTTTCTGAGCTGCTGGCCAGTGCCGCGCCGCGTTTCGAATTCCTGGTGATCGACACGCCCGGCGCCGACACGCCGCTCTCCCGCGCCGGCCATGCCGCTGCCGACACGCTCGTCACGCCGCTCAACGACAGTTTCGTGGATTTCGATCTGCTGGCCCGCATCGACCCGACTACGTTCGAAATCAAGGGCCCGAGTGTTTACAGCGACTTCGTCTGGGACTGCCGCAAGCGTCGTCTGATGGCCAAGAAACCGGCGCTGGATTGGGTGGTGATGCGCAACCGCGTCGCTTCCACCGAAGCACGCAACAAGAAACGGCTGGGCGAGGCGATCGGCACCTTGGCGCAGCGAATCGGCTTCCGCCCAACCAAAGGCTTTGGCGAGCGGGTGATCTTCCGCGAGCTGTTCCCCATGGGACTTACCATGCTTGACCTGCCGCAGCCGGGCCTGAGTGTGTCGCTGTCAATGTCCACGCTCGCCGCCCGCCAGGAGGTGCGCGAGCTGGTGCATGCGCTTGGCCTACCGGAACCCGCCCGGGAGCCTGTAGCGTTGGCCGGATAAAGCTTGGAATCGTTCCTCTGGATACCGAGATTCCACCTAGCAGGAGGGACCATGGCCAATCTACCGGTCCAACGTTCGTCATCGAAAGATATCGCGGCGTTTCTCCACAAGGCGGCGCGCACGCCTACGTTGGCGCAAGTCAAGGGCCGTCTGATCTTTGCGGTGGACGCCACCATGAGCCGGCAGCCCACCTGGGATGCTGCCACTGAGATCCAGGGCGACATGTTCGAGGTGGCGCAGTCGATCGGCGGACTCGGGGTGCAGTTGGTGTATTTCCGCGGCCGTGGCGAATTCGAAGCCAGCGAATGGACCACCACGCCGTCGGCACTCGCTATGCGCATGCGCAATGTCAGAACACGCAGCGGCTTCACGCAATTGCGCCGAGTGCTGCACCATGCGGCGGAAGAAGCGCGGCGCACCAAAGTCAGCGCGCTGGTCTATGTTGGCGACTGCTTTGAGGAGGATCCGGAGGTCGTAGCGAAGGAAGCAGGTGCGCTAGCGCTGCTGGGCGTGCCAGCGTTCATGTTCCATGAAGCTGACGATCCCAACGCCGCTTCCATGTTCCATGAGGTCGCGCGGCTCACGCACGGCGTCTACCTGCGATTCGACTCCGGCGCTGCAAAGCAACTACGCGATCTGCTTAAGGCGGCCGCTGTGTACGCCGCAGGCGGTGGCAGCGCGCTCAACAGGTTTGCGGAACTCACCGGCGGTGAGGCTTTGCGGCTCGCCCGGTCGATCGGCACAAAGGCAGAATGATCGACCTGCTGATTGGCGCCTTCGCGCTGGTCCTCATTCTCGTCCTGCTGCATGGTTTCACGCGCGCCGACCCGAAGGCGCTCGTCAGAGGGTTACGTTATCTGAGTGCCGGTGTGCTTGTGCTTGCCGGAGCCTTCTTTTTCGTGCGCGGGATTGTCCCTGCTGCGGTTTTGCTCGGTAGCATGGCCTATGGCGTGCTCACCGGCGGTCGTGTGTGGCCGGGCGGCCGGCCGTACTGGAATTTCCCGCGTCCCGGCGGCGGTGGCCCACGCACACATAGCGGGCAGAGCACGCGCGTCGCCACCGATTGGCTGGAAATGGAGCTGGACCACGATACCGGCGATATGCGCGGCCGTGTGCTGAAAGGCGCGTTTGCCGGGCAACCGCTAGATCAGTTAAGCGAGGAGGATGCCCTGCGGGTGTACGGGGAAGCCGGTGCAGCTGATTCCGAAACTGCGCGGCTGCTCGAAGCGTATCTCGACCTACGGCTCGGCGCGGAGTGGCGCACCAAGACGAGCGAGAGGGCTTCATCATCGCGGCCGCGCTCGCGCGATAGTTCCGGCATGACGCGCGAAGAAGCCTCTCGTGTATTGGGTCTATCGGCCAGTGCTACCGAAGAAGAGATTCGCGCCGCGCACCGCCGCCTGATGCTCAACCTGCATCCCGATCGCGGCGGCACCGACTACTTGGCGGCTAAGATCAATGAAGCTAAAGACGTACTGCTGGGCTAGCGCGCCAGGGTGGCGGGAAAGCAGGTCTGCCTGCGCTCGAGCAGCCTTGCGCAGATGGAGCGCGCCTGCTGTTCGGCGAAGGTCCCGAAACGAGCGCGAAAGTGGGTCTTGCCGTCAGTGCTGGTAAAGGGAACGATGATACGATCCGCTTGCCCCAGCATGTCCATTGAGCGTTCGGCATATGCCGCAAGTTGGGCGCGTGCGGTGGGCACATCGCCGAACGCCCCGATCTGAATGGTCCAGCTATGTTCGTAGAGCCCGCGGGAAGCGCTTTTTGACATTTTCGCAGCCGCACTACCGCCGGGGGCCGTGATTGCTTTCAGCGTGCTGGGCCGCACGTCGGCAAGAATGGTCGCATCGCTCCGGGGCTGCGGCATCACCAGCGGAAGCGATTGAGCCAGTGCTGAAACGGGGGCGTCATTGTCGCGCGGCATCGGAGATACATTGGGCGGACTCGTTGGCCCTGGAGCCTTTTCGGCGGGAAACCTGACCTGAGCTGACGAGGAGATCACGGCCACACCAACCTGTCGGGGTGGAGCACCAATCTGCGGCTTGGGTGGCGCGGTGGTGATTATTTTGGCGATTTCATCGTCGTCCCCCCGCGACTCGGCAGAGTCCTCATCCATTTCCCCGCGCGGAGCAATCGCAGCGTAGGACTGCATCCCGGCACGCGAGGCTGGGGCGCTGCTGCCGAACTGGAATCCTGCAATCACCGGGAGCACATTGGTCCCTTCGGCCAGGCTCTGCCAAGGAACCTCGGCCCTGGCGACAAGGGTTGGTTGCGCATTGATTTGAGCGAATACCGAATCAAGCAGGCGCATCATCTCTACATCGCGCCGGTGCGCGCTGTAGCCTCCCATGACGATCCCGATGACGTGCGCCCCATTCCGCACGACCGACGAGACGAGATTGAAGCCTGAGGCGTTCGTATACCCTGTCTTGATGCCGTCTGCGCCAGCGTACCGCCCCAGCAAATTATCGTGGCCCAAATGGACCCGGCCGCGAAACGCAAAGCCCGGCAGGGAGAAGTAGTGAAAGTACTGCGGAAAATCGTAAGCCAGGTGGCGCGCAAGAATCCCGAGATCTGCGGCTGTGGTGATCTGCCGATTATCCGGCAAACCAGAGGCGTTATGGTAAAATGTGTTCCGCATCCCGAGTTCGCGGGCCTTCTGCGTCATGAGCTCCGCAAAATGCGACTCCGTTCCGCCCAACGCCTCTGCGATAGCCACCGCGATGTCGTTGGCAGACAGCACGACTGCCGCGCGAATAGCCATATCCACTGGCAACCAATCTCCCGGCCGTAGCCCAAGCTTGGTGGGAGCCTGCCAGGCGGCGTGCTGCGAAACATAAACCGGAGAATTCAGCGTTACCTGCCCGCGCTTCAAGGCGTCGAATAACATGTACAGCGTCATCATCTTGGTGAGAGAGGCTGGGTGACGCTGGGCATCGGCGTTTCGAGCGAACAACACATGGCCGGTCCGGCCGTCCAGCACGAGCTCGGCATCCTTGGCTGGGTCGGTAGGGCTACCTCCAAACGGGCGAGCGGCAGCAGTATGCCAGGGGAGTCGAATTGGCCTCCAGGCGCGGCGGATGGCGTGGGGGCGGACGTGGGAACCGGAGATCACGTGATGATGGCCGCGGGCCAGCGCGGATTGGCTCAACATTGCGGTGAGGAAAAGCGTGAGGGCGAACACAAACGCGTGCGCAACATAATTTCCAGCGGCGCGCGGCCATTGTCGCATACGAACACCCAGAACCGGTTTGCGAAGCCCGTGAATCACAATGGAACCAAAATGGGGCACTTGCAACCCTCCAAGGGCAAATCTACCTTGTTTTACGAGCGTTTACCTTAGGTTAACGATTGTATGTCCGGTGACCGGCCGAGACCGCACCTAACGAAATGCACAACCAAGGCCATTGGTGGTATAGCTCTTGACAAGGGCCTTGCTGCACCGCATATAAATGAATGTTGCACTGCAACAGGGTCGCATGGCGCTGGCCCGGCGGTGCTCTTGGAAAGAGGAACTCATCCAATGGCAACGAAAGCGAAAACGGCCGGCGATCATCTGAAGGACTCGGCTGAGACTGTGGCTAGGAACGGAACTGAAGCCTTCAAGAATGGCTTCGAGAAGGCTGTGAAAGGATACGATCAGGTGCTTGGCTTGGGCAAGGACACCGTTGAGGCCTATATCAAGGCTGCAAACGCGGCGGGCAAAGGCGTCGAGACTCTGCAGAACGAGATGTATCTCTTCTCAAAGCAGTCTGTCGAAGAGACGCTGGCGGCGACGAAGGCGGTGTTGAGCGCCAAGTCGGTCCACGAGGCGTTCGAAATTCAGAGCGATTTCGCCAAAAGCGCCTTCGAAACCTACGTCGGCCAGATTAACCGCATGAATGAAATTGTTCTCTCGGCGACGAAGGACGTCTTCGAGCCTATTCAGGGCCGCGTTCAGGCATGGGTCGAAACCGTCCATACCGCCCGGGCGGCATAACAACCTAAGTTAAGATCGTTCCGCGGCTCCTCCCCCAAAGCGGAACGGTTCAGAAAGGGCTCGGGATTTTTCCCGAGCCCTTTCGCTTTGCAACCAAACACCTATATCGGACCTGCGCGGTGACCAGGAAGTCTGGTGGGGTTAGGACAAACGATTTTCTGTGCTTATACTGCGCAACTCATGAGCGACAATGGTGAGGGCAAAACGGGCCATGCCAACGGTACCGGAACCGGTGTCGCCACTAAGTCGCGCCCCAAGACTAAAAAGCCTGGCCTCTACAAGGTCCTGCTGCTGAACGACGACTACACGCCCATGGAGTTCGTCGTGCACATCCTCGAAAGGTTCTTCAATAAGAATCGTGATGAGGCGGTTCTGATCATGCTGCATGTCCACCGGCATGGGATCGGGATTTGCGGTGTGTTCACCTACGAGGTGGCGGAAACTAAAGTGGCGCAGGTCATTGAATTTGCCCGCCGTCACCAGCATCCTTTGCAGTGTACCATGGAAAAAGAGTAGCGTTCTCAAATGCCGTCCCTATCCCGCAGTCTGGAACAGGCTTTACATCGCGCAATCAAACTCGCGACCGATCGCCATCACGAATACGCTACCCTAGAACACTTGCTTCTCGCACTGATCGACGATGGCGACGCGCAACAGGTCATGAAAGCCTGCAATGTTAGTCTGGACGCCCTACGGACCTCCCTCCGTAAGTATGTAGACGAAGAATTGGCGACGCTGGTTATCGAGGATGGCGAAGACGCAAAACCCACCACCGGCTTTCAGCGGGTCGTGCAACGTGCGGTGCTGCATGTACAGAACTCGGGCCGGGATGAGGTTACGGGCGCCAATGTCCTGGTCGCACTGTTCACTGAGCGCGAGAGCCACGCAGTCTACTTCTTACAAGAACAGAACATGACACGCCTGGATGCCGTGTCTTATATCAGTCACGGCATTGCTAAGCGGCCGGGTATGAGTCAGCAGAAAACGGTGCGAGGCTCTGACGAAGAAGAAGACAGCGAGAAGTCGAACAAGCAGGGCACGGAAGCGCTCGAAGCGTACTGCGTCAATCTTAACCAGAAGGCCAAATCGGGCCGCATTGATCCGCTCATAGGGCGCTTGACGGAGGTCGAACGTACCATACAGATTCTTTGCCGACGGCAGAAAAACAATCCGCTTTTCGTAGGTGATCCCGGCGTTGGAAAGACAGCCATCGCGGAAGGTTTGGCGCGAAAGATCGTCAAGCATGAGGTACCAGAAGTTCTCCGTGGCTCCACGATCTACGCGTTAGATATGGGCGCATTGATCGCGGGCACACGGTATCGCGGCGACTTTGAAGAACGTCTCAAATCCGTGGTGAAAGAACTGGAAGGAATCAAAGGCGCCATCCTGTTCATCGACGAGATTCATACGGTCATCGGCGCAGGCGCGACTAGCGGCGGCGCTATGGACGCCTCCAATTTGCTGAAGCCGGCTTTGCAAGCGGGGCTGCTCCGTTGTGTGGGCTCTACAACTTACAAAGAATACCGCCAGTACTTCGAAAAAGATCGCGCGCTCGTGCGCCGCTTTCAAAAGATCGATGTGGCGGAGCCAACCGTCCCTGACACCATCAAAATACTCAAAGGCCTGAAGCCATATTTCGAAGAGTATCACAAGGTCCGCTACACGGCGGAGGCCGTGAAAACAGCCGTGGAACTGTCGGCCAAATACATCAACGACCGCAAGCTGCCAGACAAGGCGATCGATGTCATCGATGAAACCGGCGCCTCACAGATGCTGCTGCCGGAATCCCGCCGCAAGAAGGTTATCGGCGTGAAGGAGGTGGAAGAGGTCATAGCCAAAATAGCCCGCATTCCACCAAAGTCGGTTTCGAAATCCGATGCGGAGCAGTTGCGCAGCCTGGAAGGTGACCTGAAGCGCGTCGTGTTCGGCCAGGACGACGCCATTCACGCGCTGGCATCGGCCATCAAGCTGGCACGAGCCGGGTTGCGGCAGGCCGAGAAACCAATTGGCTGCTACCTGTTTTCAGGCCCGACGGGCGTGGGAAAGACGGAAGTGGCCAAGCAGCTCGCCAGCATCATGGGCGTCGAGCTGATCCGTTTTGACATGAGCGAATACATGGAGCGCCACACGGTGAGCCGGCTGATCGGCGCGCCCCCGGGTTATGTTGGCTTCGACCAGGGTGGGTTGCTGACCGATGGCGTCGACCAACACCCTCATTGCGTGTTGCTGCTCGATGAAATCGAAAAGGCGCACCAGGATCTATTCAACATCCTGTTGCAGGTTATGGATCACGGCAAGCTCACCGACCACAATGGCAAGAAGATCGATTTCCGCAACGTGGTTTTGATCCTGACCACCAATGCGGGCGCGTCGGATGCGGCTAAGGAAGCCATCGGTTTCGGGCGCGGCAAGCGCACCGGCGAAGATGAAGAGGCGATCAAGAAGCTGTTTACGCCGGAATTCCGCAATCGGCTGGATGCCACCATCAGCTTCGCGCCGCTCGGCCGCGACATCATCGACCGTGTGGTGGAGAAGTTCGTGTTGGAGTTGGAGACGCAACTCACCGACCGTGATGTGACATTCGACCTCACGCCCGAAGCGACGCGCTGGTTGGGCGAGAAGGGCTATGATGATGCCTTCGGCGCAAGGCCGCTGGCGCGCGTCATCCAGGACCACATCAAGAAGCCGTTGGCGGACGAGATACTGTTTGGCAAGCTGAAGAACGGCGGCACCGTGCGCGTGCTGCTCGACCGCGAAAGCGACAAGCTGGTGTTCGAATTCGTCACGGACACGGACGCCGCCTCCCGCCGCGTACCCAAAGCGCTGCCTCCGCCCAAAAAGCCCAAAGCAGAAGAGAGCGTGTAGAGCCGGCTATACAGCTTCCAATTCAGGGGCGGACACTTCGTCATATTCGTACAACGGTTTAATATACTGATTGACGTAGGTCCCCTTGGAAGAAGCGTTAAGAAGGTTCCCCCATTCCTGCGGTGGAACCCTTTTGTATCTGTATGTCCTTATGTTGTCCCGGTAGCAAAGATAGAGGACGCGCGCTTTCCGATCATAGGCACCGAAAATCACAGCAGTCGATCCAGGAAATTCCGCATGGTCCATAGGAGGACAACGTTTGAAGGACAGCGGAGGGTCGCGCGTTTGTATACCTTCACGCTGCGGTGCCGCCGACGGTGAGACCGTCGATGCGTAAGGTTGGTTGGCCGACCCCGACGGGGACGGACTGCCCGTTCTTTCCGCACGTACCCACACCCGTATCGAGTTTCATGTCGTTTCCGATCATCTTCACGTGCCGAAGCGCGATGGGCCCGTCGCCGATCAAGGTGGCGCCTTTGATCGCAGGCCCAAGTTTGCCCTTTTCGATCAGGTAAGCCTCAGTGCAGGAGAAGACGAACTTGCCGTTGGTTATATCCACCTGGCCGCCGCCGAAATTGGTGGCGTACACGCCCCGATCCACGCTGGCGATGATCTCAGCAGGATCACTGTTGCCGCCCAGCATGTACGTGTTGGTCATCCGGGGCATGATGGTGCTGGAGAAGGATTCACGCCGCCCGTTACCGGTGGGCGCCATGCCCATCAATCGGGCGTTCTGGCGGTCCTGCATGTAGCCCCTCAGGATACCATCCTCGATCAGCACCGTGCACGAGGTCGGCGTCCCTTCGTCGTCGATGGTCAGCGAGCCACGGCGGTTCGCAATGGTGCCATCATCCACCACGGTCACGCCGGGCGCAGCCACCCGCTCACCGAGCAGCCCAGCGAACGCGCTCGTTTTCTTGCGGTTGAAGTCGCCTTCCAACCCATGGCCGATGGCTTCGTGGAGCAGAATGCCCGGCCAGCCGGAGCCGAGCACCACCGGCATCTCACCCGCCGGCGCAGGAATCGAGCTCAAGTTCACCAGTGCCTGCCGCAGCGCCTCATCCACCGCAGCGTGCCAGTACTGCACGTCCAGATAGGTTTCATAACCCTCGCGGCCACCACCGCCAAAGCTACCAGCTTCCTGCCGACCGTTCTCTTCCACCACAACCGACACGTTCAGCCGAACCAGCGGGCGCATGTCGCGATAGACTTCTCCGCCAGCGCGGAGGACTTCTACGTTCTGCCATTCGGCGGACAGGGAACAGGAAACCTGCTTCACCCGCGGGTCCCTTGTGCGGGCGTATTCGTTCATCTCGCCCAGCAGCTTCACTTTGGTTTCGAATTGTGCGGAATGCAGCGGATCAATGTCAGCGTAGAGCTTGCGGTTGGTGCGGGCAGGGGAGAGCGCCACCGCCCCGGAGTGTCCTCGAGTTACCGCGCGGACTGTATCTGCGCCGCGGCGGATCGCCTCTTCGGAGAGTTCCGAGGCATGTGCGTAGCCGGTCGCTTCGCCGGCCACTGCCCGCAAGCCAAAGCCTTGGGTCGTGTCGAACGTCGCAGCCTTCAGGCGGCCATCATCGAATACAAAGCTTTCGCTCTGGCGATACTCTAAGAACAACTCGCCGTCGTCGGCCCCCCTCAGCGAATGATCCACCAGCCGCTGCACGCGGTTCCGGTCCATTCCAGTTTTGCCGAAGAACAAGTCGCCAGTCATACGCAAGCTCCTGCCATTGCAGCCATCAGGCCTCGGTCCATTCATATGGCTATGCGAGGTCGGATTCCCAGCATTCCGCGCGTCATAGGGTCGCAATGACTTCAGGGACTCAACCGCCCTAAATCGCCACGGATTCCATGGGTCCGCAGGCGCGTTTCGCGCTCGCGATCACGCACAAGGACGGCTGATGCTGGCGTCACTGCAAAGAAGGATGTTCTGGGCCGGGACTGCGCTGTTGCCCTCGGTTCCAGGCTCGAGCGCCATCGCCGCTCCGGCCGGCCAGCCATGTCCCCACACTGGCCAGCCTTGTGGCTGGCAGATAAATTTCCAGCCGGCCGCCAGCCCGGTCATGGAAAACATCGAGGACTTTCACCGGCTGCTGGTCTGGATTATCACCGCCACTTCACTGTTCGTGCTGGTGCTGCTCCTCTGGATCATGGTGCGGTACAACCGGCGAGCAAATCCCGCTCCCTCTAAGACCGAACACAACACGCTTTTGGAAATCGTGTGGACAATTGTGCCGGTGATCGTGCTGGTCATCATCGCGATCCCCTCGTTCAAGCTGCTCTACTACGAAGCAGATATCCCGAAGCCCGATCTCACCATTGAGGCGATCGGGAAGCAGTGGTTCTGGAGCTACAAATACCCGACGCAGAACCTCCAGTTCGACTCACTTGGGCTATCTGACGCGGATGCGCTCAAGCGCAACGAGCCGCGACTCCTTGGCGTCGACAACATCATTGTCGTGCCGGTGAACAAAGTGGTGAAAATGGTGACGACCGGCGCCGACGTCATCCACTCCTGGACCATTCCTGCGTTCGGCGTGAAGATGGATGCGGTTCCAGGCCGGCTCAACGAGACTTGGTTCAAGGCCACCGAGACCGGCACCTTCTACGGCCAGTGCTCGGAACTTTGCGGCGCCCGCCATGCTTTCATGCCAATCGAGGTGAAGGTCGTGAGCCAAACGGACTTTGACTCCTGGCTGGCCGGCGCAAAGAAGAAGTTTGCTGCCATCGATGGCAAGACGCGGCTCGCCGCGCTGACGCAATAGGATTCCCATGGCTGACATAATTCACGCTGCTCACGACGATCATCCACACGGCTGGCGCCGGTTCGTCTATTCGACCAATCACAAAGACATCGGCACTATGTACCTCATTTTTGCGATCGCCGCCGGTTGCGTGGGCGCGACGCTCTCGATCCTGATGCGGCTCGAGCTCATGCATCCGGGCCTTCAATACTTTGAGGATCCGCACACCTTCAACGTGCTGGTGACGGGCCATGGTTTGATCATGGTGTTCTTCATGATCATGCCGGCAATGATAGGCGGGTTTGGGAACTGGCTGGTGCCGCTGATGATTGGGGCGCCGGACATGGCATTTCCGCGTATGAACAACATCTCGTTTTGGTTGCTGCCGTTCTCGTTCGCTTTTCTCGTTCTTTCGATGTTTGTGGAAGGCGATTCCGGCGGCACTGGAGTAGGGGGTGGCTGGACGTTGTATGCACCTCTTTCCACCTACGGCTCGCCTGGCCCCGCGATGGATCTGGCCATTTTCTCTCTCCACATTGCGGGTGCGTCTTCCATTCTCGGGGCCATCAACTTCATCACGACGATCTTCAACATGCGGGCACCGGGCATGACATTGCACAAGATGCCATTGTTCGTATGGTCCATTCTGGTCACCGCATTCCTGCTGTTGTTGTCACTGCCGGTGCTGGCGGGCGCCATCACCATGCTGCTGTCAGACCGTCACTTCGGCACGGCGTTTTTCAATCCGGCGGGCGGTGGGGATCCAATCCTTTATCAGCACCTTTTCTGGTTCTTCGGGCACCCAGAGGTTTACATCCTGATCCTGCCGGGCTTCGGCATGATCAGCCATGTGATCTCCACGTTCTCAAAGAAGCCGGTGTTCGGATATCTCGGTATGGCTTATGCCATGGTGGCCATCGGCTTTATCGGCTTCATGGTGTGGGCGCACCACATGTACACCGTAGGCCTCAGCGTCGACACAAAGGCCTACTTCGTATTTGCCACCATGGTCATCGCGGTGCCAACCGGCGTGAAGATATTCTCGTGGGTCGCGACGATGTGGGGCGGCAGCCTCGAATTCAAAACACCGATGCTCTGGGCCATCGGTTTTGTGTTCCTCTTCACCGTTGGCGGCGTGACCGGGGTCGTGCTGGCCAACGCTGGTGTCGATGTCGTGCTGCAGGATACCTACTACGTTGTGGCGCACTTCCACTACGTGCTTTCCCTCGGAGCGGTGTTCGCGATCTTTTCGGGGTTCTATTTTTGGTTCCCGAAGATGACGGGCTACACGTACAACGAAACACTTGGGAAGCTGCACTTCTGGGTCATGTTCGTCGGCGTGAACTTGACCTTCTTCCCGATGCACTTCTTGGGCCTCGCGGGCATGCCGCGCCGCTATGCAGATTACCCGGACGCCTTCGCCGGCTGGAACTATGTAGCCTCCATAGGCTCCTACATCTCAATCACCGGGCTCGGTATATTCTTGATCGTGCTGCTGGAAGCTTTCCTGCGGAAGCGGCGCGCGGGCGACAATCCGTGGGGCGCTGGGGCGACCACGTTGGAATGGACGCTGCCATCTCCGCCGCCGTTCCACACCTATAACGAGCTTCCACGCATCGCATCAGGCGGAGTGCACTAGCGCATGTCGACGGCCGTACTCGGCGTACCGGCATATACCGCCACGGTCGGTGACTATTTCGCGCTGCTCAAGCCGCGCGTGATGTCCCTCGTGGTCTTTACGGGACTGGCTGGAATCGTGGTTGCGCCCGGGCACGCGCACCCGCTGGTGGCGTTCACGGCGCTGCTATGCATCGCCTTGGGTGCGGGAGCCTCTGGTGCGCTGAACATGGCCTATGACTCCGATATCGATGGCCTGATGGCGCGCACGGCCACCCGTCCCATTCCACTCGGCCGGCTTTCTCGAGAGGAAGCGTTGGCGTTCGGATGGTGGGTGGGTGCATCCAGTGTCGCGATGATGGGTTTGTTTGTGAACGCTCTGGCCGCGGGGCTGCTGGCATTCACGATTCTGTTTTACGTCGGTGTGTACACGCTCTGGCTGAAGCGGCGCACGCCACAAAATATCGTTATCGGTGGTTTGGCCGGAGCACTGCCTCCGGCCATCGGCTGGACGGCGGTGACCGGGAGTCTAGCCCTGGCACCGCTGATGCTTGTCGCCATCACGTTCTTTTGGACACCCCCACATTTTTGGGCGCTGGCGCTCTATCGCGCCGATGATTACGCGCGCGCGGGTGTTCCTATGCTGCCTGTGGCGAAGGGCAAGCATTCTACGCGGCGTCAGATTCTCGCCTATTCGCTCCTGTTGCTACCGCTTGGCCTAGCTCCTGCGCTGATTGGGCTTGGTGGCCCTCTCTATGCGGCCGTGGCGCTGGCGCTCGGCATCTGGCTTGTCGCCGATGCGGTGGCGATCTGGCGCGAGCGGGATGAAGTGCGTGAGCCTGCGGCAAGGCGTATGTTCGGTGTCTCGATCATTTATCTCTTTGCGCTCTTTGCGGCTTTGATCGCCGAGCGGTTGATCGGCATTGCTCCACTCCATGTGGCTGGCTGGATGTGAGGCAAATGCATGGGGAAGGCGAGCAAAACGCAAGAGCCCGCCGCCTGCGTAGCATTGCGCTGGCGCTGGTGCTTGGCGGAATCGTGGTGCTGTTTTTCGTAATGACCGTCGTCCGGTTGGGAATCCGGTTCGGCTAGAGGACAGAGGGCTGATATGGCGCACGCAGAGGTGAAGCATCCCTATCATCTGGTGAATCCCAGTGCGTGGCCGATCGTGGGCTCGCTTGGAGCATTCACGATGCTGATTGGCGCGGTGTTTTGGATGAACAAGGATTATGCGGGCTTTCATGGACTGAATGGCCAGCCCGTCATTTTCATCGTTGGACTCTTGCTTGTGCTGTACACCATGGCCGGCTGGTGGCGTGATGTCGTTCACGAATCGGTGGTCGAGCATGATCACACACCGGTCGTAAAGCTGGGCCTCCGCTTCGGGATGGTGTTGTTCATCGCTTCCGAGGTGATGTTCTTCCTTGCCTGGTTCTGGGCGTATTTCAATTTCAAGCTGTTTCCGCACGATGTGGCGATCGGACAGTGGCCGCCCACCGGCATCGTCACACTGGATCCCTGGCACTTTCCGTTGCTCAATACCCTAATTCTTCTCACGTCCGGAACGACGGTTACTTGGGCCCACCATGCCATTCTGCATGGCGACCGCAAGGGGGCTGTGCAGGGTTTGTTGCTCACAGTCCTGCTTGGCTTTTCATTCACGTGTGTGCAGGCGTATGAATACACGCACGCACCTTTTACCTTCGGCTTCAACCATCTGGCGCTGGTGCCATTCACCGATCCTGCACACCAGAACCTGGCGGCGGGTGCGGGCAATTTCGACGCCATCTACGGTTCCACATTCTTCATGGCCACCGGATTCCATGGGATGCACGTCATCATTGGCAGCATCTTCCTGACAGTGTGCCTGTTTCGCGCTATGGCCGGACAATTCACGCCGGAGCGTCACTTCGGGTTTGAGGCGGCAGCTTGGTACTGGCACTTCGTCGATGTCGTCTGGCTGTTCCTGTTCTCCTGCATCTATGTATGGGGCGCGGGCGCCATCACGCAGGCCTGATTTTGCACGCGGCTGAAAAAAGTCATGGGACATTCAGGGCAGCGCTATTGGGCCGCTGTCCGCGTTGCGCTGAAGGGTCGCTCTTTGCGGGTTATCTGAACGTTGCACGCTCTTGCAGCCACTGTGGACTGGATTTCAGCAGTTTTGATCCTGGAGACGGCCCCGCAGTGCTTGTCATCCTACTGGTCGGATGCCTGGTTGCGGGGGGTGCACTCATTCTTGAGGCTAAATTTCAGCCGCCATATTGGGTTCATGCGGTAATATGGCTGCCTGTCATCGCACTACTGTCCTTCGCATTCCTGCGACTAGTCAAATCCACATTGCTGGTGCTCCAGTACAAACACCGCGCGGGAGAAGCGCGATTAATGGAGTAGATGTTACGATTTCGACCACTGTGGAAATTTACCGCCTTCATGCTGCTGGTGTTTCTGAGCTGCGTGGCGCTTGGGGTATGGCAACTCGATAGATTGCAATGGAAAATTCGGCTCATTGCCCAGGTGGACAAAAACTTGCACGCCGCGCCTGTTCCGGTAGCGGAGGTGCTGCGAATGGGTGCCCCGGCAGCACAGTATCGCCGCGTAAGTCTCGCCGGGCACTTTGATAACTCCAAAGAATCGTATGTGTTCGCCACAGATGCGGCCGGCAAACCGGTTTACCATGTCATCACACCTTTCATTCTGCATGATAGCGGGACCCTGCTCGTCGACCGCGGTGTCGTTCCGGAGCAGCGACGTGACCCCGGCACTCGTGCGGCCGGCGAACTTAATGGTGAGCAACGCCTCATCGGCGTGTGGCGCGTTCCAGATCCTCCGGGTTGGTTGACCCCCGCACCTGATTTTGCCAAACGCGTTTGGTATAGCCGGGATCTAAACGCCATCGCGAAGGCAAGTCATCTCGGGCTAGCAGCCCCGGTACTCATAGAGGCTGATGCAAAACCGAACCCAGGCGGGTGGCCGCGAGGAGGGCAAACTGTCACCACCTTCCGCAACGAACACCTGCAGTATGCGATTACCTGGTTTGGCTTGGCAGCCGTAACGTTCGCGGGCTGGATTTCTTATCACATTGCACAGGGCAGGCTCGTGTGGAGGAGCTTCAGGAACTAAGGGTGCGAACGCCTTGTCCGAGGGGTTGCCGTGTGTTGGCCAAGCCTTCTAAGAGAGGGCACCTCGAAGAACGAGCTGAGTAATATGGATATTGAGAAAAGCATACTTCCTAATGGGATGACGGTCATTACGGATCCAATGCCGCAACTTTCCAGCGCGGCTGTTGGGGTGTGGGTGAATGCCGGTGGCCGCAATGAAACAGAGCCTGTGATGGGCGTGAGCCATATGCTGGAGCATATGGCATTTAAGGGGACCGGACGTCGAAGCGCCCGTCAGATCGCCGAGGAAATCGAAGCTGTGGGTGGGTACATGAATGCCTACACCAGCCGGGAGCAAACGGCTTTTCACATGCGCACTTTGAAACCTGACGTGGGCCTCGCGATCGACATACTAGGAGACATACTTATCCATCCGGCCTTCGACCAGACAGAACTGGAGCGCGAGCGTCAGGTGGTGCTGCAGGAACTGGGGCAAGCCCGCGATACTCCAGATGATATTGTCTTCGACCATCTCCAAGCTGTTGCATTTCCAGAGCAGCCAATGGGATGGCCCATCCTTGGTAATGAGAAGACGGTCTCCCGCTTTACCCGCGACGATCTGAGCACCTACATGGGAGCAAATTACCTGGCTTCGAGCATGGTGTTCGTCGCTTCGGGAGCAGTCGAACACGCCCAGGTCGTGGAGCTGACTAGCGCAGCGTTCGATGGGCTTAAGCCGGGGACTGCGGCCGGGCCAATGAGCGCGCGATATGTTGGTGGCGAAACGCGTGTGGCACAGGATCTAGAACAGGTTCATGTTACTTATGCATTTCCTGGGGTCTCCAACACTGATCCGGACTTTTACACCTTTCAGGTATACGCTGCGGCGCTCGGCGGCGGTATGTCATCGCGCCTCTTTCAGGAGGCACGTGAAAAGAGAGGTCTTTGCTATTCGATTTACGCCTTCGCCCAAGCTGCCAGCGATAGCGGCATCCTAGGCATATATGTAGGCACGGGTGAAGGGGAAGCCCAGGAGATTTCGGGCCTCATTGCTGGCGAGATGGACTCGCTGGCGGCGACAGCCACGGAAGAAGAAGTTTCCCGTGCCAAGGCACAAATGAAGTCTGGGTTGCTGATGGGCCTCGAGCGTCCTGCTACACGAGCGGAGCAGATCGCCTCGCAAGTCTTCACCTTCGGCCGGGTTGTCCCGGTTGAGGAGTTGGTGGCGAGAGTGGACGCGGTGGACGCCCAAGCTGTCCGCCGTTTCGGCGAAAAAATGATGAACGCCCGCCAGCCTTCGGTGGCGGCAGTCGGTCCCCTTGCTGGTCTTGAAAGCTACGAGCGGTTTGCCGCGCGGTTCGGGCCGAGGGTTGCCCGGGCCGCTGAATGAAAGCCGGTCCTATGGCCTTTATGCGGGGATTGACGTTCCCCGGGGGCCAGCAGCCCATAATTCGGGGGGACCGGGTCTATCTTCGTTATCCCAGGATGGCCGACTATCTCCAATGGTCGAGGCTAAGAGGTGAGAGCCGAGCCTTTCTTTCGCCCTGGGAGCCTGAATGGGCTCGCGACGAACTGACAAGAGGAGCTTTCCGCCGCAGGCTGAAAAGGTACGCCACTGAAGCGCGTGCTGACACCGCGTACGCTTTCTTGGTCTTTCGCAGCGGGGATGAAATCCTTCTGGGTGGCTGCACCCTCTCCAATGTCCGCCGCGGCGTAACGCAATGTTGTTCGCTTGGTTACTGGATCGGTGAGCGGTTCTCCCGGCAGGGCTACATGCATGAAGCTATCCGGACGCTTCTGCCCTTCGTCTTCCAAACCCTGGGGCTGCATCGAATCGAAGCTGCCTGTTTGCCCGCAAACCTCGCGTCAACACGCCTCTTGCTCAAGATCGGGTTTGAACAGGAAGGGATCGCGAGACGCTACATACAGATCAACGGCGAGTGGCAAGATCATTTACTGTTCGCCCTCTTGGCGGATGAAGCGGTCGGTTGACCCGCCGAGCGCTTTCCGCCTTCATCGCTCTTACCGTGAGAGATTCCCTAAAGTTCTTGGCATGTGCGCTGTTCGTTACGCTGCTCGGCAGCGTCTTGCTCTTACGTCCAGCTTCTTCGGCCGGAGAGATTCCGAGAGATCAGCTGAGTATCGACTTCGCGGGGCCGGTCCCAGTTATCGATGTGAAGGACCTACTCACCACGTACGGCGCACCCAACCAGCAAGCCGACGGATCTCGGTGGTATCTGCTAGCGGCTACAAATGGTTCTGTGCGTCCGATCGCACGGGTATTGCTTGCGTCCGATCCGACCGATGCTGCTGTGCATATTTTTCCTCGCCGTTCCCGCGCCAAAATCCTGCAAGTAGCCGGTTCAGATTCCGCCGTTCAAGTGGAGCAGGTGCGGGCCGTCGGCCGTCATAGTTACCGAGTTACTGTACCGCCTGCCACAACTGCCTCCATCGCGATTCGTGTGACGAACGGCGATGAGAAACCTTCTATCCTCGCCTGGAATGAAGCGGCGCTAGTGGCGCACAAACGGCAGGTCGCGATCTTTCTTGCAGCGGGCGCGGGTCTCATCGCAGCAGCCGCTGCCATTATGGCGGGTGTGGCCCTACTCACCGTACATCCGGTGCCCGCATGGGCGGCGCTTGTGCTGATCTTTGTGTTGCTTTCGCGTCTCCAGGGGGCAGGGGTGCTCGACGCGGGATGGGTGACCGCGGTGGGCGGGCCGTATGGCTTCGGTGCACTTTTTGCTGGGTTGGCTTTAGCTTCGGCGCTGGAGCTGGCGAATTTGCTAGCGCCGCTAGAGGATCTGTGGCCCTTGGCGCGCCGCTGGTCACAGGCGGCTACTTATGCCGTGGTAGCCGTGTCATTCGGCGCCTTTCTTGGCGTTCCCGCTGCAACTCTGTTGACCTATGCCTCTGTCCTAATCGGTACCAGCCTGCTTGCGGCGTATCTGGTACACCGGGGCCTAGTAGGATCGAGAGCCGCTCGGGCAGTTGCGCCCAGCGCCGCGATTTTCGCTATTGTAGTTGCT
>JAFAVP010000091.1 GCA_019242395.1 Alphaproteobacteria bacterium
CAAGCGCCAGCTCACCTGGTTCCGCAACCGCATGGCGGATTGGACGTGGATTGAGCAGCGATCAACTTCCCCACTGTCATGGCCCGGCTTGACCGGGCCACCCAGCAGAGGCGCGTCTGCGCCGCAATGAGTCTTTTCGCGCGCGGACGCGCGCTACTGGGTGGCCCGCTTTCGCGGGCCATGACAGCCAAGGTAGGTTGAGAGAATGAAAACCTACACCGCCGCCGATGCTGAGTTCACCATCATTTGCAGCAAGCGCGTCGCTGTTATCGGCTACGGCAATCAGGGCGAGGCGCATGCGCTGAACTTGCGTGACAGCGGTGTTGCCGATGTGATGATCGGTGCGCATGAAGGCAGCGCGAGTGGAGAGAAGGCGAGGGCGGCCGGCTTTCCGGTGCTGTCCAATGCGCAAGCCGTGCGCGAAGCCGATGTGGTTGTGCTCGGCGCGCCGGACGAAAAGCTGCCGGAAATTTACGCGCGGGATCTTGCGCCGAACATGAAGCCGGGCGCGGCGCTGCTGTTCATCCATGGGTTCGCGCTGCATTTCGGCTTCATCCGGCCGCGCGACGATCTCGACGTCGTCATGGTGGCGCCGGCGGGCCCAGGCAGCGCGCTCCGCGCCAACTACCTGAGCGGCGACGGCTATATCGGGCTCATCGCCATTCATCGCGATGTGAGCGGCCACGCCAAGCCGCTGGCGCTTTCCTACGGCGCGGCGATCGGCGTGGGCGCGGCGATGATCGAAACCACGTTCCGGGAAGAAACCGAAACCGATCTCTTCGGCGAGCAGACGGTGCTATGCGGCGGCTCGGCCGAGTTGGTGCGCGCCGCCTTCGACACGCTGGTGAACGCCGGTTACGCACCCGAGCTCGCCTATTTCGAATGCTTGCATCAGTTGAAGCTGCTGGTCGACCTGATGCACGTCCGCGGGCCCGCCGGCATGTACAAGGCGATCTCCAACACCGCCGAATACGGCGCCTACCGCACCGGCCCGCGCGTCATCGATGAGCACGCCCGTGCGCAGATGCAGAACGTGCTGGCCGACATCCAGTCCGGCAAATTCGCGCGCGACTGGATGGCCGAGAATGCCTCCGGCCTCAAGCAGATGAGCGCACTGCGCGAACGCGCCGCCGCGCATCCTATCGAATCTGTCGGTGAACGCCTCCGCGCCCTCATGCCCTGGCTAAGGAAAGGCCACATCCCTTGACATGTGCAGCACATGTTTGCATGTTGCGCACATGCCGAAGATGATCCAGTTGCGCAATGTGCCCGACGAGCTGCACAGGACGCTGAAGATCCGTGCGGCCACGGAAGGCGTGTCCCTGTCGGATCTGGCGATCCGCGAGCTCAAGAAATTTGCGGAGCGCCCCACGCTGGAGGAAATGCGAGGGCGGCTGGAGCGCCGTCCGATTCGCACATTAAAGCGCTCGCCTGCAGATATCATCCGCGAGGAACGTGACCGGCGCTGATGCTGGTGATCGATGCCTCGCTTGCCGTCGAATTCGCCCTAAATACCAAAAGGGGTGTCCATGCGACTGACATGGCCTTTCGGTCGGCGGCGGAATTGCACGCGCCGCATCTCATCGATGTCGAAGTTGCGCATGCCTTGAGACGCTTCGTGCTCTTGCGAGAGGTAGAAGCCAGTGTAGCGCATCAGGCGCTTCACGATTTCGAAGAGCTCCCACTCCACCGCTATCCGCATGCCGTGTTTCTGCATCGGATTTGGGAGTTGCGGAATGCATTGTCCGCGTATGATGCTGCCTATGTCGCTTTGGCTGAGGCGCTGCACGCGCCGCTCTATACCTGTGACGCGCGTCTTAGCCGCTCGCACGGCCATCGCGCGGAAATCAGGCTGATCGGATAATCACACCGCGGGATCGGGGCCGATCTTCACCAGCATCTTGCCGAAGTTCTCCCCCTTGAAGAGGCCGATGAAGGCTTCGGGCGCCTTCTCGATGCCTTCCACAATCGTTTCCTGCCATTTCATCTTGCCGGCGCGATGCCATTCGCTCATGTCGCGCAGGAATTCCGGCAGAAGCGCAAAGTAGTCCGACACGATGAAGCCGCGGATGCTCAGTCTCAGCGGAATCACATTGACGATATTGGCAGGGCCGGGCGGCGGCGCGGTGTCGTTGTACTGGGCGATCATCCCGCAGACGGGAATGCGGCCGTGCATCCGCATGTTGGCGAGAGCGGCATTCAAATGCGCGCCGCCGACATTCTCGAAATACACATCGATCCCTTCGGGCATTGCCTCCCGCACGGCTTTGGTCAGATCTCCGCAGGTGCGGTAGTTGATCGTCCAGTTCACGCCAGCCTCGCTCCGCAGCCATTCGCACTTTTCGTCAGAGCCGGCGGAGCCGGCGACGTAGCAGCCCTTGTTTTTGGCGATTTGGCAAACAACCGCCCCCACCGCGCCGCTCGCTGCGGAGACGAACACGCGCTCACCCTCCTTCAGTTCGCCCACCTTGAGCAGGCCGGCATACGCCGTCAGCCCCGGCATCCCGAGCGCGCCGAGGAATGCCTGGATGGGCGCCATGCGGGGGTCGATTTTCTGCAGCTCCCCGCCGGACGTGACGAACCACTCCTGCCAGCCGGAGAAGTTGTTGACGTAGTCGCCGGGCTGAAACGCCGGGTTCTGGGATTCCACCACCTGGCCCACCGCGCCACCCGAGAGCGGCTGGCCTACCTGGAAGGGCGGCACATAGCTCTGGCGGTCCACCATGCGCCCGCGCATGTAGGGATCCACAGACATATAGATGTTGCGGACGAGGACCTGCCCGGGCCCGGGCTCCGGCACTTCCCGTTCGCCAAGCGCGAAATCCTGTGGACGGGGGAGACCTTCAGGGCGGCGTGCCAGGCGGATTTCCCGGCTTTTGCGGGTGGGCATGTCGTGATCCTTAATTTTCAGTTTATGGAAACCATCACCAGCCTAGCGGCCCGCGCAAGTGTAACAAGGCGAAACATTTTATGAGTCGCATGTGAGAGGCCGCCCGTGCCTGATAAGCCTCGGATTCTCCAGAGATTCTCCCGCTTGGATCAGAACACTGACCAGATGCCAATCCTGCGTGCCGCAGTAATCGGCCATGGAGCCTTTGGGCGCCACCACGCCGCCAAATACGCGCGCATGCCTGGGGTGGAACTCGTCGGCATTGCCGATCCCTGCCGCGATGCGCGGCGGCAAGCGATGGGGACGCATGGGGTCCTTGCGGTGGCGAATTGGCGGGAGCTGCTGGGCGAAGTGGACATCGTCAGCATCTGCTCACCGGCGGTGACGCATGCCGCCATCGTGCGCGCTTTCCTCAATGCGGGAACCGATGTGCTCGTTGAAAAGCCGATCGCCACCAGCCTGGCGGAAGCCGATTCATTGATCGCGCTGGCCGAGCGGAAGAACCGGGTCCTCACCGTCGGCCATCAGGAACGCTTCGTCTTCAACCGGACGGGCCTGTTGGACTACGAAGACGCCCCGCTGGAAGTCGACTGCTGGCGTATGGGGCCGTGGACGGGGCGCGGCGCGGACGTCTCGGCCGTGCTGGACCTGATGATCCACGATCTCGATCTGGTCCATTGCATGATCCCCGATGACGTTGCCGATGTGGAAGCACGCGGCCGCGCAGGGGTCAGCAAGCGTTCCGATGACGTGACGGCGCGGGTCTTTTTCGATAATGGATCGCAGGCGCGGCTGCATGCGAGCCGCATCTCTCCTGTCCGCCGCCGCGGTATGCGCGCGGTGTATCCAGACGGCGTGATCGAGATCGATTTCATTTCCCGTACCGTCAAGAACACGACCGGCCGGCCTTTGAACGATCTTCATCTGGAGGATCCACTGGGCGAATCCATCAAAGCCTTCGTGGCGGCGGCGCGGCTCGGGGCTGCGTCTCTGGTCCGGCCGGAGGAAGCCCGCCGGGCGCTCGAAACGGCGCTGCTCATCGAGGATGCGGCCTCCAGCCCTGCACACGAAGAACTGGAACTCGCCCGCTACGCTTAGGGTTCGCCGAAACCGAACACGCCGAAAAAAATCGGGGCGGCGGCTTTCAAGAACGCTGGTTCAGCATCCCCGATCTTGCCGGCTACGATTTGCATCTCGAGCGTCGCGATCTTGTCGAAGCGCACCAGTGTCGGCACCTTCAATCCATTGTGGGAGCTGGGCTGAAGCAAAAGCGCGTCGGCTATTGCTGCCGAGGTATTGGAAGTCATGAATGCGAGCACGATATCTGACCGTCGGTCGTTATGATCAGAAATAACCCGCGCGGGCCTCACCTTAGCAGAGGAGAGATCGGTGAATGGAAATCTGGTGAGGACAATGCTGCCGAACGCAAACATTAGCGACGCTGAATGTCGGCTTCGCTGTAGAGATCGGGTTCGTCGGCAAGGAATTTGAACGCTCCACCCTCGTCGGCGAGCTTCGCGAGCGGTAACTGCTCGTCCAAGGTCTCAACCACTACGCGGACGCGCTGCTGTGCAGGAATGCCGCGCCGCTGGATTTCACCGGGAATTCTCCCTGCTTCGATATTCTCAAGGATATACCGCATCATTCCTGCTCTGACGGCGATGATAGCAGCAATGTAGCCAATTCTCTTGGCATTGTCTAAACGAGCCAAGATGACAGACCGGTTCCGAATCGCGCTGGCGCAGGCCAATCCGCTGATGGGCGACATTGCCGGGAATCTGCGGAAAGCACGCGACTTCCGCTCGCAAGCGGCGAAATCGGGCGCCGATTTGGTGCTGTTTCCGGAGCTCTACATTGTCGGCTATCCGCCGGAGGATCTGGTGCTGAAGCCGGCGCTGCAGGAAGACGCGCGCGATGCCATCGAAGCGCTGGCGCGCGACACCGGCGATGGGGGGCCCGGTCTTCTGATTGGCGCACCGTGGGTGGATGACGGCAAGCTCTACAACGCCTGCCTGTACCTCGATGAGGGCCGCGTCGCGGCGCGCACCGACAAGCACGATCTGCCGAACTACGGCGTCTTCGACGAGAAGCGCGTGTTCGCGGTGGGCAATATGCCCGGGCCGTTCAACGTGCGCGGCATCCGCATTGGCGTGCCGATCTGCGAAGACATCTGGAAACCGGATGTTGTGGAGTGTCTTTCCGAAACCGGCGGCGAGATCCTGCTGGTGCCCAACGGGTCACCTTTCGAGGCCGGCAAGGAAGACGTGCGCCTCAACCTGATTGTGCGCCGCGTGAAGGAAAGCGGCCTACCGCTCATCTATCTCAACCAGGTGGGAGGGCAGGACGAACTCGTGTTCGACGGCGCCTCGCTGGTGTGCAATGCGGATGCCTCGCTCGCGCATGCGCTGCCGGCGTGGGTAGAGTCTTTGGTCGTCACCGACTGGACGCGCGGACCGAACGGCTGGGTGTGCGCCAAAGGGGACATCGAGCCGGAGGAGGACCGCGAAACCTCCGTCTATCATGCCATGATGCTGGGGTTGCGCGATTACGTGAACAAGAACCGCTTTCCCGGCGTGGTGCTGGGGCTTTCGGGCGGCGTCGACTCGGCGCTATCGGCCGCGGTGGCGGTGGATGCGCTGGGCGCGAGCCGCGTGCGCTGCGTCATGCTGCCGTCGCAATACACCTCGCAGGAATCGCTCGATGACGCGGCAGAGGTGGCGCGGCTGCTTGGCTGCAAATACGAAACGGTGCCAATCGAGCCGGCCGTGCAGGCGTTCACGCAATCGCTCGCGGCCACCTTCGCGGGGCGCGCGGTGGACACCGCGGAAGAGAACATACAGTCTCGCATTCGCGGCGTGATCCTGATGGCGATATCCAACAAGTTCGGGCCCATGGTGCTCACCACCGGCAACAAGAGCGAGATGAGCGTGGGCTACGCGACGCTCTATGGCGATATGTGCGGCGGCTTCAATGTGCTGAAGGACGTGTACAAGACGGAGGTGTTCCGGCTGTCGCGCTGGCGCAATGCGCATGTCCCGCGTGGGTGCCTCGGTCCGAAGGGCAGGGTGATGCCCGACAACGTGATCACGCGGCCGCCGTCCGCCGAATTGCGCGCGGATCAGAAGGACGAAGATTCGCTGCCGCCTTACGAGATTCTCGACGCCATCCTGGAAGGGCTCGTGGAGCAGGAAATGTCGTTCGAGCAGATTGTTGCGAAGGGCTACCAACCGGCGGTGGTGAAGCGGGTTGAACAATTGCTCTACGTCTCGGAATACAAGCGGCGCCAGTCACCGCCGGGCGTGAAGATCACGCGCAAGAATTTCGGCCGCGACCGCCGCTACCCCATCACCAACGCCTTCCGGGACGCGCGGGATGTTTGAGCTTGAATCACCCTCGCCCCCACTTCGTGGGGGCGAGGGAGGAACAGAAATGACCACCATCGTTCGTTTCGCGCCGCTCGCTTATGGCTCCTCCCCTGCGAAGCGGGGGAGGGGGACCATGCGAAGCATGGGGGAGGGGGCCAGCTCCGCGCCTGAGTCCGCCCCCCTCCCGGCCTTCGGCCGTACTCCCCCCGTAAACGGGGGGAGAGCCAATGGTGTTCTGCCGTGACGATTGTCGTCCGCTTTGCGCCGTCGCCGACCGGGTTGCTGCATGTCGGCAATGCGCGGACCGCCATGCTCAACTGGCTGTTCGCGAAGAAGGAAGAGGGCAAGTTCCTGCTGCGCATCGACGACACCGACACGGAGCGCAGCAAGAAGGATTTCGAGCACGCGATTCTGGAAGATCTGGCGTGGCTCGGCCTGACGCACGATACCTTTGCGCGGCAGAGCGAACGCAGCGACGCGTACCGGCATGCCGCGGAACAGCTGAAGGCGAGCGGCCATCTGTATCCTGCTTATGAATCCGCCGACGAGCTGGAACGTCGGCGCAGGCGGCAGGTCGCCATGCGAAAGCCGCCGGTGTACGACCGCGCGGCGCTAACGCTCACCTCTGAGCAGCGCGCGAAACTGGAAGGCGAAGGCCGCAAACCGCACTGGCGCTTCAAGCTCAGCCAAACGAAAGTGCGCTGGCGCGATTTGGTGCGTGGCGACGTCGAGATCGACACCGCGCATCTCTCCGATCCCGTGCTGATCCGCGAAGATAGCCGCTTCCTCTATACGCTGCCTTCCGTTGTGGACGATGTGGATTTCGCTATCAGCCACATCGTGCGGGGCGAAGATCACGTCACCAACACGGCGGTGCAGATCGAGATTTTCGAGGCGCTGGGCGCGGCAGTGCCGGTTTTCGCGCATTTCCCGCTTCTGGTCGGCGCGGGCGGCGAGGCGCTGTCGAAGCGCATCGGCTCCTTGAGCCTTCAGGAAATCCGCGCCGATGAAATCGAGCCGCTGGCGCTCGCATCGTACCTGGCGAAGACCGGCACGTCCGATGCCATCGAGTTGCGGCCATCGCTGGAGGCGCTGGTGCAGGAGTTCGATTTCGCGAAGGTAGCCCGCGCGCCGGCGCAGTTCGATCCCGCCGAGTTGAATGTGCTGAATGCGAAGCTGCTGCATTCTCTTCCGTACACGGAGGTTCAGGCCCGCCTGTCTGCCCTCGGCATTCCATCCAGCGAAGCGTTCTGGGAGGCTGTGAAAGCCAACCTCACGCACCTTTCGGACGCGAAGGATTTGTGGACCCTTGTTGCCGGTCCGGTTACGCCGGTGATGGAAGACGCGACGCTGCTGGGGAAAGCGGCCGAGCTGATGCCGCCGGAGCCGTGGGATGACACAACCTGGGGTGCCTGGACGAAAGCGGTGTCGGCGGCCACCGGCGCGAAGGGCCGCGCGCTGTTTCATCCGCTGCGGCTGGCGCTTAGCGGACGCGAAAGCGGCCCGGAAATGAAAAAGCTCCTTCCCCTGATCGGCCGCGAGCGCGTGCTCAAGCGGCTGAAGAACCAAGAAGCTTAGAACCTATCGTCATGGCCGGGCTTGTCCCGGCCACCCATGCCCTCCATGCTGGGCTATGGTCTCGCGCGACAGCTACAACGTCTGCATTGCTGTTTACATGATGGCGAGCCGTCGCCATGGCACCATTTACATCGGTGTGACCAGCCGATTTCCTGGCCGCATCTACGAACACCGCAACGATCTGATCGACGGCTTCACCAAGAAATACGGTGTTCATCGTCTCGTGTGGTACGAAGTCCACGAGAGCATCGTTTCGGCAATCCAGCGGGAGAAATCGCTGAAGAAGTACAAGCGCGAATGGAAGATCAACCTGATCGAACGCGACAATCCGTATTGGGATGACCTCTATCCTGCCGTTGTCGGAATCCGACCTGCGAAGGTGAAGGCAGTGGCCCTGAGCCCAAATGAAAACACCGCGTTCGGTCGGTAAGTCCTGAACGAGGTCGAGGTTATGGGTGGCCGGGACAAGCCCGGCCATGACGGATATATCTAGGGTTACAACCGGGGTTCTGGTGATCGACGCAGCGCCGCGTCTGCCGCCGGTTGGTCTGCCCCGTGCCCACATTCTGGATGGGAGCGTTGCCCTCCGACGCGTGGACCGTGCTAGTCGAACCTGTTACCGCTCCCGCCAGTTGACAGTCAGGAATATTGTTCTATTTATGTTCTGAACAGGAACAAAGGCAGCCGACGTGATTTCTGAGCTGGAACAAAGGGATAAGAGCCGGGGGGGGAGGGGGTACGCGCCTTTCGCGAAAACGAGTCCTAGCGAAGGCCCCGCTATATCTGGTGCCCAACCTATCGCCAAACGGCGGCGCGGGGCGCAGCCAGGCAATCGGCAGGCGCTGAAGCTCGGCCGCTTCACCGGCGAAAAGCGGGCGTTGCGCAAACAGGTCCTCCTGTTTCTAAAGGGAGCGGAGGACATCATCCGGATGGTTGATGCGCGTGCCGCAAGGGCGGCCAAAAAGCCGGCCCGGAAGGGGAGGCGAAAATGAGTCTCCGCCTCTACAACACGCTCACGCGCTCGAAGGAAGCTTTCGAGCCGCTCGATCCGAACAACGTGCGCATGTATGTGTGCGGGCCGACGGTTTACGACTACGCGCATATCGGCAACGCGCGTCCGGCCATCGTATTCGACGTGCTGTTCCGCCTGCTGCGCCACATCTACGGCCCCGAGCACGTCACCTATGTGCGCAACATCACCGACATCGACGACAAGATCAACGCGCGCGCGCTGGAGCTGCGCGGCGAGCGCAACGTGGATGTGCTGGAGGTTGTGCGGGAGCTGACGGAGCGGACTTACGCCGTCTATCAGCAGGATGTGGCCGCGCTCGGCAACCTGCCGCCTACCTTCATGCCGCGCGCCACCGAGCATGTGCCGCAGATGATCGCGATGATCCGCACACTGATCGATGCGGGGCTGGCCTATGAGGCCGAGGGCCACGTGCTGTTCGACGTGGCGAAGAAGGCGGACTACGGCAAGCTCTCGCGCCGGCCGCTGGACGAGATGATCGCCGGCGCCCGGGTGGATGTGGCGCCCTACAAGCGCGAGGCCATGGATTTCGTGCTGTGGAAGCCTAGCGATTCCACCACGCCGGGCTGGGAATCACCCTGGGGGCGTGGGCGGCCCGGCTGGCACATCGAATGCTCCTCGATGATTGAAGCCGCGATGGGCGAGACCATCGACATTCACGGCGGGGGCATAGATTTAGTCTTCCCCCACCACGAGAACGAGATCGCGCAAAGTGAAGGCGCACACCATGGTCATCCGCTCGCCCGCTTCTGGATGCACAACGGCTTCCTCAATGTGGAAGGCGAGAAGATGTCGAAATCCCTCGGCAACTTCGTGACGATTCATGAACTGCTGGAAGACTGGCCGGGCGATGTGCTGCGCTTCAACATGTTGCGCGCGCACTACCGCCAGCCGATGGATTGGACACTCGCCGGCATGAAGGAAAGCTGGGCCACGCTGGAACGCTGGTACGATGTGGCGGAAGCGGTCAGCGCTCCCAGGATCGGCGAAGGTTTACTTGCCGCATTGTCGGACGATCTGAATACACCACTTGCCATCGCGGAATTGCACAAGGCCAGCCTTCAGGAACTGGGTGGCGGGCTGATGTTGCTGGGCTTCAATCCGATGTCGGAGCGGCTGGCCTCGAAGAAGGCCGTGAATAAGGTAGAGATTGCGCGCGCCATTGAAGCCCGCAATGCGGCGCGGAAAGCGAAGAACTTCAAGGAATCCGATCGCATTCGCGACGAACTTTTGGCGCAGGGCATCCAGCTGAAAGATGGCCCCGAGGGGACCACCTGGGAAGTGAAGCGGTGACGCCCCCCACCCGGCTCGCAATCGCGGCTGCGCGCGCGTGCTCGCCGACCTCCCCGCGTTGGGGGAGGTGAAAGGAAGGACGGTCGTTGGGCCCACCGGACAAGAGCGCGTATCGCAAAGATAACCCGAGAGAGTCGACGCCATCATTCACCTCCCCCAAC
>JAFAVP010000068.1 GCA_019242395.1 Alphaproteobacteria bacterium
ATGTACTGTTTGATGACGGTGCGATGCGCCGGCTCGATGGTCAGCGTCGCATCCTGTGCCATGGCATAGCCGCTCGCCAGAAGCGCCGCAGCCGTGCCCGCGAAGAAAATATGCTTCATTTCAGTTGCTCCAACAGTTGAAGCCCCGTCCGTGCCGGGAATAACGGATTTAACGCATGATGTGTTCCCAGCCGGGAGGGCTTGAAAGCGCTCTTTTGGTTATTTTGCCAACGCCACTGTCATGAAGGTAGCGATTTCCCCCGAGGGCCCACGGGCCCATAAATCGGCGCCGCCCTCCGCGCGGCAGCCACAGAGATCGAAAGGCGCCGTGTCGAACAACGGGCGGTGGGCCCGGAACCGCAGTTTCGCGAGTGGTGTTCGCGGATGCTGCCGCAGGAAATGGTCGGCCAGCAAGGTGGCAATGTAAGGCCCATGGACCACCAGGCCTGGATATCCTTCGACGTCGCGGCAGTATTCGCGGTCGTAATGGATGCGATGGCTGTTGAAGGTGAGCGCCGAATAGCGGAACAGCTGCACGGGATCGGGCGTGATGGTTCGCCTCCACTCCGGGATACGTTCCTCGGCTGCGGGTGCGCGCGAACCTGCGCTGGCAGCAGAGGCATTCGGTGGCTCGCGATAGACGATGTCCTGCTCTTCAACCACCGCGACATCGGCGGCGGCGGAAATTTCATGGCGGATGGTCACGAATACCATCTCGCCGCTGACGCCGGATTTCGCTTCCACCGCCGCGATGGTGGATGTTTTCGTCATCGCCGTTCCGATCCGGATCGGCGCACGAAACTCGAGGCGGCTGCCGGCCCACATGCGCCGCGGCGACGGCACCGGCGGCAGAAAGTCGCCGCGCTTAGGATGTCCATCGCTATCGAGTTCCGATTGCCGCGCGTCCGGCAGGAAGTAGAGCCAGTGCGCCAGCGGCGGCAGCTGATCCAGAATCCAGGGCAGCGCTTCGTGATCAAGCAGCGCCGCCAGCCGGGTGAGCGGCCCCGGCGCCGCAACATCGGTCGCTTCCGCCGTCCGCCCGATCCACGACTTCAGATGTGCGATGTCGATCATTCCCGCGCCTCCGCGTGGGCTCCTCATGTATCACGTGGAGCCGTGGAACGCTGCCTGGACACAACATCTTGTGCTCCGCAAAGCGCTGCACCATTCGTACTCACCGATTCGACGATTTGCATGCACCTCCTCGCGCCCCGCTCCTCCGTCATGGGCGGCCTTGAGCCGCCCATCCATCGCGTGAGCGTCCGCGAGCGCAAGTGACTCTCTTCGGCGCGCAGACGCGCGCCGGATGGATGGCCGGGTCAAGCCCGGCCATGACGGATTGGGGTGGTGCTGGAATCAAAAACGCGGCCCGGAGATTTCCGGCCCGCGTCGTCCAGGGCGCAATTTCATAGTTCTCATAATATGCAAAACCAGCGTGCCGCTGTCAAGATCAGGCAGTGTCCCTAGTTTTGGTGCGCTAGGTGACGCATATGGAGCAGCCGCCGATCTGTTTGCCGCTGGCGGCATCCAAATCGCTTCCAAAGCCTTCGCATGCTTCATAGCGCTGCGCGACGTGCCATACCCGATTGTGGAGTTCGGCGTACCAGCCCGACTCTTTGCGGGCGCGCGGCAACGCCCATTGGGCCACACATGCTTCTTGCCCCATTCGGATTGCCGTAGCCGAGTCCCTGATTGCATCCGTGGGCACGGATTTCTCTGGCAAAGGCAATGTGCCACATGCGACCACAACCAAGGTCGCAAGGAGGGCCGCCAAAACTTCGCGCTTCTGCGCCACTATTGGTGCTCTAATTCGCGCTGAGTGCGGCATTGCCCAACTCCAGTTCGCTCGCGCCCGCTGCAACCGCATCCGCCAAACCGGGTGCCTGCGTCAGCACTTGGCTCGCGAAGAGGCGGGCGAGGGAGAGTTTGCCGCGCGCGTAGTCCTTGTCGCCTAGAGAGGCTGCAGCATGCGCGGCTTCGGCCAGCAGCCAGCCGCCGACAGTATCGCCCAGCAATGTAAGATAGGCCGTTGCGCCGGCCAGTGCGTCGGTAGAGCCGCGGTTGAGATTCAGCCACTCCGTCGCGCGCTCGGTTGCAGCGATCGCCTCGCGCAAGTGGCGGGCAACTTCCTTGTCGAAATCGGGCAAGGTGGCGCGCATCTCGGTGAACAGCGCGCGGATGGGTTCGCCGCCGGCGAGGCCCAACTTGCGCCCCACCAAGTCCATCGCCTGAATGCCGTTGGTGCCTTCGTAGATCGGCGCGATCCGCGCGTCGCGATAGAATTGCGCCGCACCCGCTTCCTCGATGAAGCCCGCGCCGCCATGCACCTGAATGCCGAGCGATGCCACCTCCACGCCGACATCGGTGGACCAGGCTTTTGCCACCGGCACCAGCAATTCCTCGCGCAGCCTGGCGCGCTCGCGCTCTTCGGCAGTGGCGGCATGCTCCGCAAGATCGGCGGCCACAGCCGTTGAGAAGCAGATGGCCCGCGCTGCTTCCGTCTTTGCTTTCATCAGCAGCAACATGCGCCGCACATCCGGCAGATCGATGAGCCGGGCGGGCGCATCGTCGCTCCACGCCGAACGTCCCTGCCGCCGCTCCAGCGCATAGTCGCGCGCCTGCTGACACGCCCGCTCGGCGATGCCCACCCCTTGTGCGCCCACGTTCAGCCGAGCCGCGTTCATCATGAGGAACATCAGCGCGAGCCCCTGATGCGGCGCACCGACCATCTCCGCTTCCGCACCCTCGTACGACATCACGCAAGTGGGCGAGGCATGAATGCCAAGCTTGTGCTCAATGGAGAGCGGCCGCAGTGAATTGGCAACACCGGCCTTGCCGTTTTCATCCGGCAGCCGCTTCGGCACCAGGAACAGCGAGATGCCTTTGGTTCCTTCCGGCGCATCGGGCAGGCGCGCCAGCACCAGATGCACGATGTTCTCCGCGCAATCGTGATCGCCCCAGGTGATGAAAATCTTCTGTCCGGTGACGCGGAATTTTTCGCCATCCGGCTCGGCCCGAGTGCGGATGAGCGCGAGATCGGAACCCGCTTGCGCTTCCGTGAGATTCATTGTGCCGGTCCATTCGCCGGACACGAGCTTCGGCAGATAGACTTGTTGCTGGCGCGGCGTGCCGTGCTTGGTGAGCAGGTGAATTGCGGCTTCGCTCAACATCGGGCAGAGACCGAAGCTCATGTTGGCGGCCGTCACCATGTCGAACACGGCGAGCGCGATGGCGCGCGGCAATCCCTGCCCGCCGAATTCCGGCGGCGCGTTCAACGAGGTCCAGCCGCCTTCGATGTATTTGCGGTAGGCATCGGCAAATCCCGGCGCGGCGAACACGCGGCCGTTCTCGAAACGCGCGCCTTCGATATCGCCCGCGCGGTTCAGCGGCGCCAGCACTTCGGTGGTGAAATCGCCCGCTGCGGACAAAACCTGCAGGCACGTATCCGCATCCAGATCCGGAAACGACGCGAGCGCATGCTTCAGCCCCGCGACTTCATTCAGCGCGAAGGCAATATCGCGAACCGGCGCCCGAAACCCCATCAGATATGGATAGCATGCCCCAGCGCGCGGAGCGATGACTCGTGATAGGCCTCGCTCAAGGTCGGGTGCACGTGGATGGTGCCGGCGATATCTTCCAGCACCGCGCCCATTTCCAAAGTGAGGGAGAATTCGCCGGACAGTTCGGCCACATGCGCTCCCACCGCCTGAATGCCGAGAATGCGGTGATCGTCTTTCCGCGCCACCACACGCACGAAGCCTTCACCCGCATCCATGCTGAGGGCACGTCCGTTCGCGGCGAAGGGGAACACCGCTACGATGGCGTCCGGCCCCGCTTCGGAGGGCAGCAATCCGGCGCCGACGATTTCCGGCTCTGTGAAGCACACGGCAGGAATGGACGCGGGCTGGAAGCAGCGGTTACGCCCCGCGATAATTTCCGCCACCATCTCGCCCTGCGTGGCCGCCTTGTGCTCCAGCATCGGCTCGCCGACGAGATCGCCCACCGCCCAGACGTTCTTCATCGAGGTGCGGCACTGCTTGTCGACCTTGACGAAGCGGCCATCCATATCGACGGCCATGTTCTCCAGGCCCCACCCTTCGGTGGCGGGCTTGCGGCCGACGGTGACGAGGACTTTGTCTGGGGGCAGCGTTTCGGTTTTGCCGTCAGCGGTTTCGACGATGAGGCCGTTCGCGTCTTTGCCCTTTGCTTTGGCGCTGAGATGGACGGTGACGCCGTTCGCCTTCAGCCATTTCGCGACGGGGGCGACAAGCTCCGCATCGTAGAGCGGCAGGATGCGGTCGAGTGCCTCGACAACCGTGACCTCACTGCCGAGCTTGCGGAACGCGATCCCCAGCTCGAGCCCGATGTAACCGGCGCCGACCACCACCAGCCTCTTCGGTAGCTGCTGCAGATCGAGTGCTTCGGTCGAAGAGATCACATCGCCGCCGAACGGCAAGAAGGGCAACTCCACGGATTTGGAGCCGTTGGCCAGGATGACATGTTCTGCAGTGACGATCTGCTCGCCGTCTTTCGTTGTGACCGTGCAGGTTTTGGCGTCGGAGAAATTGGCCCAGCCTTCGATCACGCGCACCTTGGCTCGCTTCAGCAGCCCGCCCACACCGGTGTTGAGCTTGCGGACGACGCCTTCCTTCCATTTGTACAGCTCGGGCATGTCGAGCGAAGGCGGGCTTGCGAGCCGGATTCCGTGCAGACCTTTTTCTGACGCCGCACGTGCCATCGTTTCGAAATAGCCGGCGGAATGAATGATGGCCTTGGAAGGTATGCAGCCGCGGATCAGGCAGGTACCGCCGAGCTTGTCCGCTTCGACCAAAGTGGTGTCGAGTCCGAGTTGCCCGGCACGAATGGCGGCAACATATCCGCCCGGCCCACCGCCAACGACGAGGACTTTGGTGTAAATCGGCTCTGCCATTCGCGCCTACTTCCCCCTTCCCTCGCGGGAGGGGGCGAATTGCGCGAGCGAAAGCGAGTGCAATTCGGGGGAGGGGGACTTAAGTTCGCAAACCCCTCCCCCAAATTCATCGCGGCTTGCGCCGCTCGAATTTGCCCCCTCCCGCAAGGGGAGGGGGGCTATTTCCCATTCGCTATTCGCCATTCGCGCTAATCCATAAACAATGTTGCGGGGTGTTCCAGCAGCGCCTTGATGCGCTGGATGAACTCCGCGGCGTCGTAGCCATCCACCACGCGGTGATCGAACGAGGAGGACAGGTTCATCATCTTGTGCACAACCACCTGGCCGTTGCGCACCACAGGCCGCTCGATGATGGCGTTCGGCCCGATGATCGCCACTTCCGGATGATTGATCACCGGTGTGGTGACCACGCCGCCCAAGGTGCCGAGGCTGGTGATGGTGATGGTCGAGCCGGTGAGATCGTCTTTCGACGCCTTATTGTCCCGCGCGAGCGAGGCCACGCGCGCCACTTCCAGTGCGCTATCCCAAAGATCGCGAGCTTCGGCATGCTTTACCACGGGCACA
>JAFAVP010000213.1 GCA_019242395.1 Alphaproteobacteria bacterium
TGGCACACGGGCCGCGCCCTCAACACGCAAAGCTGGATCCTGTGGCTCGATTGCTGGCCATCGTACGGAATCGTCGAAATCCCGCTTCCGCCACTGCAGAGCGTGACGTCGGTGACCGTGTACGCGCCGGACGACACCGCCAGCGTGCTCGATCCCGCGACGTACCAGGTGGACGCGGTCTCATCTCCGGCGCGGCTGACGCTGAAATCCACGGTGCTGCCGCCTATCAATTTGCGTGCGATCAATTCCGTTGCGACCGCCTTCACTGCCGGCTACGGCAGCAACGCGACCGATGTCCCAGCCGGGTTCCGCGCGGCGATCCTGGAACTGATCGCGTTCCTCTACGAACACCGCGGCGACGCGCCCGCCGAACTGCCAATCGATGTGCTGGCGCTGCTCGCGCCGCTTCGGGTGCTTCACTTTTAACCACCACTGTCATCCCGGCCAAGCGCTGCGCCAGCAGCGCGCGAGCCGGGACCCACCGTGAAGCGTCTCGATGGGTCCCGGATCGCTCGCTCCGCTCGCGTCCGGGATGACAGTTCTGCTCGGACGACCACCATGCTCTCTTCACTCAACCGGCGCGTTGCGCTGGAAGCGCAAACGCTGACGCCCGATGGCGCCGGCGGATACAGCGCCAGCTGGAACACACTCGCGACGATCTGGGCAGCCATCGAACCAGTGAGCGGCAGCGATGTCTTCGGCCCCGATGCCAGCGAAGCCCGCGTGAAGTATCGCATCACCATTCGCCGCCGCAACGATGCGTTCGCCGGCATGCGGGTGAACGATGGCGGGCGGCTGTTCGCAATCAAAGCGGTGCTGGACGACGGCCCGCAGTCGCAGTTCTTCACTTTGCTGACGGAGAAGATTGGATGAGCAGTGTCAGCTTCTCGCTGCAGCAGGCGATTTTCGCGGCGCTCTCCGCCAGCAGCGATTTGCAGACGCTGATCGCCAATCCGCCGCGCTTGTTCGATTACGTGCCGCCGGACAGCGGGTTTCCTTACGTGGTGCTCGGCGACGGCGGCGAAACGGATTGGAGCACGTCCACCGAAGACGGCACGGAGCATTCCATCCAGATCGATGTCTGGTCGCGAAACACCGGCCACAAGGAAGCCAAGCAGATCGCGGAGGTCATTCGCGCCACGCTGAACAACGCGGCGCTCATCGTCAGCGGCGCGACCTTGATCGACATTCGTCATCTATCAACAGACTTCAGCCGCGAGCCCGACGGCCAAACCTTCCGCGCGCGGTTGCGGTTCCGCGCGGTGACCGAACCTTAACCCCCCATGTCATCCCGGAAGGCGAGCGCAGCGAGCCGATTTGGGACCCACCGGGAAAAGCGTTTGCGTGGGTTTCGGCTCGCGTGACGCTGACGCATCGCTTGGCCGGGATGACAGGTATTTGCAAGGAGACACAAACAAATGTCCGCACAAAAGGGGCGGGACCTGCTCGTCAAGATCGGCAATGGCGGGTCGCCCGAAACCTTCACCACGGTTGCGGGCCTGCGCGCCAGGACCTTGTCGTTCAATTCCACCACCGTGGACGTGACCAACGCGGATTCCGCCAACCAGTGGCGCGAGTTGCTGGCCGGCGCCGGCGTGAAGAGCGCGGCGTTCTCCGGCTCCGGCGTGTTCAAGGATGCGGCGAGCGACGAGAGTCTGCGCAGCGCCTTCTTCAACCAGGCCACGCCGGATTTCCAGGTGGTGATTCCGAATTTCGGAACGATCGCTGGACCGTTTCAGATCGCCTCGCTGCAATACGAAGGGCCATACGACGGCGAAGTGAAATTGTCGCTGTCGCTGGCCTCCGCCGGCGCACTCACCTTCGCACCGGCCTAAAACCCAATTCCCTTGTCCCTCATCTCGCGACCCCAGGGACTGTTTATCATCCAAATAACCAGAAGGCCATCGAGCAAAAAAGCTGCGACGAGCGGAACGATTGAGCCGATCGTGAACGTCAGCACCGCGCCAAAAATAGCTACCAGAACGAACAGAAGCTGAAAGCGCTTCATGCGTTTTCGAGCGGCGACCTCGTCGGTCTTCGGTTCTCCAAAGCGCCTCATCGCCCAAAACTGTAACCTCAGAAGGAGAAAGACAATGCCCAACAAAGCCCGCGGCGAGAGCGAATTCCTCGCCGGCGACCAAAGCTACGTCATGAAGCTGACGCTCGGCGCGTTGGCCGAAATTGAGAATGCGCTCAGCGTCAAATCGCTTTCGGACATCGGCACGAAGCTCAAGAACCTCGGCAGCGGCGATATCGCGGCGATCGCCTCGGCGCTGCTGCGCGGGGGTGGATTTTCGCTATCGCCCGGCGATGTGCTCAAGCTTGCCACCGATCTCGGCTCGCTGATCGGCGCCATCACGGATGCGTTCGATGCGGTTGGTCTTGGTCATCATGCTGCTTCGACTTCCGTGAAGGATTCATCCGGCCCTTTGGCTGGGACGACCTCCTCGCCTTCGCCCTAGGCCGGATGCGGATCGCGCCGGATGTGTTCTGGTCGATGTCGCTTTGCGAATGGCGCGCGGCGGTGAACGGCTTCGCACGCCGTTCATCCCGCGCCGCCCCGCTCGCGTGCGCCGATCTCGAGCAGCTGATGCAGATGTATCCGGATCGCCAGCATCCTTAGCTGTCATCCCGGCCAAGCGGTGCCTTCGCACCGCGCGAGCCGGGACCCACCGTGAAGCTTCTCGATGGCTCCCGGATCGCTCGCTGCGCTCGCGCCCGGGATGACAGTTGGTGTGTTTCGTGGAGTGAAGAATGCCCAATGCAACCATATCGGTGAACACCGATTTCTCCGGGGTCGATTCTGCGCTGGATGGCGTGGCGAAGGCGCTGGATGCCTTCGCCAAAGGTCCGGTGACCGACAGCGCGACGCAAATCGAGCGCGCGGTGAGCGGCAGCTTCAATGCCATCGCCGGCACCATCGCGCGCGCCGTGCTCTCCGGCAAAGCCTCGATGGATTCGCTGGTGAACGCGATCCTGGCGGATTTCGACCGCATCGCGGTGAAGGACTTCATCGAGAAGCCGATCGAAGGCGTGATCGCATCGCTATTTTCTTCGCTGCTGCCCATCGGCGGCGCGCGCGCGAGCGGTGGTCCGGTGGACGCCGGGCTTGCCTATCTCGTCGGCGAGCAGGGCCCGGAACTGTTCGTGCCGCAGGGCGCTGGATCGATCGTGCCGAACGGTGCGGCGACGCCGTCGCGGCCGCAGATCGTGCTCAACGTGAATGCACGCGATGCCCAGAGCTTCCTCAAATCCGAAACGCAAGTCGCCGCCATGCTCTCGCGCGCGCTGGCGAGAGGGCAGCGGAATTTATGACCAGAACAGGTGTCATCCCGGACGCGAGTGCAACGAGCGATCCGGGACCCACCGTAACGCTTTCCCGGTGGGTCCCGGCTCACGCGATGCCGAAGCATCGCTGACCGGGATGACAGGAGATGATGAATGTTCCACGAAATCCAATTTCCCACCGCCATTGCCTTTCACTCGAGCGGCGGGCCGGAGCGCAAGACGGAGATCGTCACGCTCGGCTCCGGTTTCGAGGAGCGCAATGCCGTGTGGGCCAACTCGCGCCGGCACTTCGATGTCGGCTACGGCGTGAAGACGCTCGACGACCTGCATGCGGTGATCGCCTTCTTCGAAGCGAGGGCGGGGCGGCTCTACGGTTTCCGCTTCAAGGACTTTGCCGATTTCAAATCCTGCCCGCCGAACGATGGCGTGACGCCGCTCGACCAGAACATTGCTGCCGGAGACGGCACGACGACGCAGTTTCAGCTGATCAAGACCTACACCTCCGGGCCCTCCAATTGGGTGCGGACCATCAACAAACCTGTGACCGGCACGGTGCGCGTGGCGGTTGCGGGCGTGGAGCAAACCGCGGGCCTCAGCATCGATAATACCAATGGCCTGATCACGTTTGACTCTGCGCCTGCATCCGGCGCTGCCATCACCGCGGGGTACGAATTCGATACCCCGGTGCGGTTCGACACCGACTCCCTTTCAATCAATCTCTCCAACTTCGCCGCCGGTGAAATCCCCTCCATCCCGCTGGTGGAGATTCGGCTATGAGGAACCGCGACCTCGCTTAATGAGTCTGAATGTAAATGCAAGCGCAAGCACAATTGCACAGACCACCAGCGAAAAACCCGCGGCTTCCCACACCTTGCACCCGTGCAGCACGGCCGTTGCAGCGAGGATTGCGAAAAGCAGCGCTGACCAGATGGCGGCACTCATTCGCCCATTGATAGCTGCTTTCGATCCGCTACGGAAACCTCATGGTTCCTCCCCCGCTGAAGCGGGGGGAGGAACCTATAGGAAACTCGAACGATGAAAAGTATTCCTCCAGAGCTGCAAACGCATCTGAACTCCGGCACCACGACGTTGTGCTGGTGCTGGAAGATTGTCCGCAACGATGGCGTAGTGCTCGGCTTTACCGACCATGATGTGCCGGTGGCGTTCGATGGCGTCACCTATGAAGCAGTGAGCGGATTCACGGCCAGCGAGGTCCAATCCACGCTCGGGCTCGCGGTGGACAATCTCACCGTGCTCGGCGCGTTGTCAGCGGAGGCCATCACCGAAGCCGATCTCGCCGCAGGCCTATACGACAATGCGGATATCGAAATCTGGCGGGTGAACTGGCGCGAGCCGGCGCGGCGTGTGCTGATGCGCAAGGGAAATCTCGGCGAGGTGAAGCGGGGCAAAACCGCGTTCCAGGCGGAGGTGCGCGGGCTGGCGCATCTGCTGAACCAGCCGGCCGGCCGCGCCTACGGTTACTCCTGCGATGCCGATCTCGGCGATCCACGCTGCACCATAGATGTCAGCAATCCGCTGTATCGCGGCGCCGGCACGGTTGCCGTCCTCACCGATGCGCGCCGCTTCACCGCCAGCGGCCTCGATGCATTCGCCGATCAGTGGTTCTCGGGCGGCAAGCTCACCTGGACCGGCGGTGCAAACAGCGGCCGCGCGATGGAAGTGAAACGCCACGGTGTGGTGGGCAGCCGCGTCAGCCTCGAACTCTGGCAGCAAATGAGCGAACCGCTCGCGGTTGGCGATACCTTCATCGTCACCGCCGGTTGCGACAAGCAATTCGGCACCTGCAAAGCAAAGTTCGGCAACGCGGTGAACTTCCGCGGCTTCCCCTACATGCCCGGCAACGACGCGGTGACGTCCTATCCCTCGCAGTCGCAAACCCTCGACGGAGGCAGCCGTTATGGAAATTGACCCCGAGTCCTCCCTCTCCCCCACAGAACGGGGGAGAGGGATCGAGGGTGAGGGGGTGTTCGGACACAAGCAGCCGCCCCCTCACCCCTTGCCCCTCTCCCCCGATTCCGGGGGCGAGGGGAATGTTGCAGAGCGCATCGTCGCCATTGCACGCTCGTGGATCGGCACGCCCTATGTGCACCAGGCGAGCCTCAAGGGCGCGGGCTGCGATTGCTTAGGCTTGCTGCGCGGCATCTGGCGCGAGCTGCACGGCGAAGAGCCGGAGGAGATCCCGCCCTATTCGCTCGACTGGGCGGAAGCGACGGGCTCGGAGACCTTATATATGGCTCTGAAGCGTCACATCCTTGAGATCGGCATCGGCCGCCTCGCGCCTGGTGACATTGCGCTGTTCCGCATGACCCGCCATGGGCCCGCCAAGCATTGCGGAATTGTCAGCAACCGGGACGGTACGCCGATGCTCATCCACGCGCGGCAGAACAAGCGGGTGAGCGAGGAACCGTTCTCCGCCTTCTGGCGCAGCAAGCTCGCCTTTGCCTTCCGGCTTTGATCCTGCAGAGCTAAGATAGCCGGATGAAATCAATTTATCCTTTCATTTTGCTCTCGATTTTCGCCACGGCAGCACGCGCGCAAACCGGCGATGCGGATCGTTGCGCGAAAGGCGAGGGTGAAGACGCCATTGCCGCCTGCAGCGAAATTATCGCCGCAGCCGATGGCGATGTCACGTGGGCACTGTTCGATCGCGCGCGGGCGTATTTCAACGCGCGCATGTACGGCAGCGCGATCAGCGATCTGACGGACGTGCTGCTGAAGAAGAAGGACGACGTGGAAGCGCTGGAGAACCGCGCTCTCGCTTTCCAGGCGCTCGACGATTATCAGCATGCTATTGGAGATTTCAGCCGTCTGATCGATCTGCAGCCGTCTTCAGCCAATGCCCACCGCGAGCGCTGCTGGGCGCGCGCCGCCTGGAACCGCGATCTCGACGATGCGCTGGAGGATTGCGATCAGGCACTCTCGCTCAAGCCGGGCGATGTGCTCGTTCTGGACGCGCGCTGTCTCGCCGAGATTCGCAAGGCGGCGTACGCGGTGGCCATTTCGAACTGCTCGGCCGCGCTCGGTGCCGATCCGAACCTTGCTTCATCGTACTATCTTCGTGGGGTAGCCAGGCGGAAAAGCGGAGATGCCGTGCGCGGCGACGCGGATATCGATTCCGCTCGCAACCGCGATTCCAATGTGGTGAAGGCCTTCATCCTGATGGGCGTAAAGCCCTAGCGGCACCCAAACTTACGCTGGGAGGATGCCTCGTTCCCGATGCGGTGCCGTTCTCGAACCGCCGCGGCCCTTCAAAATCCTCGATGCTCCGGCAGCACCATGGCGCTTAGGGGAGGAGGGCACCAATGCCGCTGCCGGTCGCGTGACCGGCGAAGGACGAGGCCGCAGCGCCCGGCAATAGAAAACGCGTGGCATGCCCGACTCGTCATCCTCCGGCGCGTCTTCTCCCGCGGGCGGAATGGTCGCCCGGTCAGCCAGCCCGATGAACTGAACCACCGCGTTAAACAATTCGGCGCGGATTTCCGGATCGGATTCCCGCTGCGCGCGCGCATCGTACTCGGCCGCCAGCTGCCGGTAGCGAACGATCCGTGCCCAGACATTTTCGGGAGTTGCGGCCATCGTGCCCTGTCTTGCCGATCGCCTCGTTATGGGACGGGCGCGCGTTCGGCGCAATTTGTCTTTCACGCAATAGTTTCCGTTTCCTATTTGAAAAGGTTGATGCCCGGTTACTGTCGGCCGCGAAAGCAATCATAGCCTCTCCCCAAGGACTTACACACATGGCATCGCTTGTACTCGGCATCGCGGGCTCCGCGATCGGGCCGTCGCTCTTTCGCGCAGGCTTTTCGCTCTTCGGCGCCGGTATCACCGGTGCGCAGATCGGCGGCGCCATCGGCACCTTGATCGGCGCGGAACTGGACAACCTGATCGCGCCGGGCACGCACGTCACGCGCACCTCGCCACGCCTGAGCGACGTGAACATACAGGGCTCCACGGAAGGCGCGGCCATTCCGCGCGTGTACGGGCGCATGCGCGTGGCAGGGCAGCTCTTGTGGGCCACAAAGTTCAAGGAAACCGTGATCAAGTCGCAGCAGTCTGGCGGCGGCAAAGGCAGCCCAGGCGTCACCGAGACGGACATCACCTACAAATACTCGCTCTCGTTCGCCGTCGGCTTGTGCGCCGGGGTGGTGACGAAGATCGGCCGCGTCTGGGCGGACGGCAACCTGATCGACATCTCGCAATTCACCACCCGCTTCTATGCGGGCGACGAGTCCCAAACCTTCGATCCGCTGATCGAGGAGATCGAAGGCGCCGGCAACACACCCCCCTATCGCGGCCTTGCCTACATCGTGTTCGAGGACATGGACCTCGCCAATTTCGGCAACCGCATTCCGCAGCTGAATTTCGAGATCATCCGCTCGCTCGCCGCCAACAATCCCGATGCGCTGGAGAACCGGCTCGGCGGCGTGGCGCTGATTCCCGGCGCGGGCGAGTTCGTGTATTCGACCGAAGTTGTGACCGCCGACAATGGCCAGGGGACCACGAGTCCTCAGAACGCGCACAACGCCGGCGGCGTGGCGGATTACACAGCTTCCCTAGATGAGCTGCAGGCGCTGGCACCGAATATGGCGGCGGTGTCGCTGGTGGCGGGCTGGTTCGGCGACGACCTGCGCTGTGGTCAAACCAAGATCAGGCCCGGCGTGGAGATCGCCACCAAAAACACCTATCCGGAAACGTGGAGCGTGGACGGCGTTGCGCGCAACGCAGCACGGGTGGTTAGCCAGGTGAACGGCATTCCCGCCTATGGCGGCACGCCGTCAGAGCAGAGCGTGGTGGAGGCGATTCAGGATTTGAAAGCCCGCGGCCTTCGCGTGCTGTTCAATCCCTTCCTCTTCATGGACATTGCCAGCGACAACGCGCTGGAAGACCCATACACGGGCGCCTCTGGCCAGCCGCCTTACCCCTGGCGCGGGCGCATCACCTGTGATCCCGCGCCCGGCGTGAGCGGCTCGCCGGACAAGACGAGCGTGGCGGCGAGCCAGGTGAACGCGTTCTTCGGCAGCGCCACGCCGAGCGATTTCTCCGTCAGCGGAACAACCGTGAGTTGGACGGGCGGCAGCGATTGGGGCTACCGCCGCATGGTGCTTCACTATGCGCTGCTTTGCGCCGCGGCCGGCGGCGTGGACGCTTTCCTCGTAGGCTCGGAACTGCGCGGGCTTACGCGCGTGCGTGATAGCGGCACCACCTATCCGGCGGTTGCTGCGCTGAAGACGCTAGCCGCGGATGTGCGCTCCATTCTCGGCAGCGGCACCAAGATCGGCTACGGCGCGGACTGGACGGAATACAACAATCATCAGACCGGCGATGCGCCGGGCGCGCTGCTGTTCAATCTCGATCCGTTGTGGAGCGACGCCAACATCGATTTCATCGGCATCGACAATTACATGCCGCTTTCCGACTGGCGCGACGGCACGGCGCAGCTGGACTACGACGCCGTAAACGGCCCGACCGACATCCACGATGCGACGTACCTCATGCGCAACATCCACGGCGGCGAGGACTACGACTGGTATTACGCCAGCGGCGCGGACCGCGATAGCCAAACGCGCACCGCCATCACCGATGGGGTTGCCGGCAAGCCCTGGGTATTCCGGCAGAAGGATATCTGGAACTGGTGGAGCAACGCGCATTACAACCGCGCCGACGGCACGGAAAGCGCTTCCCCCACGGCCTGGGTGCCGCAATCCAAGCCCCTCTGGTTCACCGAGCTCGGCTGCCCGGCGGTCGACAAAGGCTCAAACCAGCCGAACGTGTTCTTCGATCCCAAATCCAGCGAAAGCGTGCTCCCATATTACTCGAATGGCGGGCGCGACGACCTGATCCAACGCCGCTTCCTGGAAGCACAGCTGAAATTCTGGAGCGATCCCGCCAACAATCCGGTGTCCACGGTGTACGCCGGCGCGATGCTGGACATCGCGAATATCTATTTGTGGTGCTGGGATGCGCGGCCGTTTCCGTTCTTTCCGGCGTACGCCAATGTTTGGGGCGACGCGGCCAACTACAACCTTGGCCATTGGCTGAACGGCCGCCTCGGCGCGGTGATGCTGCCCGATCTGGTGACGGCACTGTGCGCGGACGCGAACTTCGGCGCGATCGATGTAGCGAACATTGATGGTATGGTTACAGGCTATGCCGTGACCGATACCATGAGCGTGCGCGACGCGCTGGCGCCGCTCTCCACCGCCTATTTCTTCGACGCGGCGGAGAGCGAAGGCGAGATGAAATTCGTTGCGCGCGGGCGGCCCGATCCGCTACCGCTCGCAGAGTCCGATCTGGTGATCCCGGCAGAGGGGGAGCCGAACTTCGGCTTCTCGCTCACCCGCGCACAGGAAACCGATCTGCCGAGCGATATCCGCATCGGCTACATCGACGTGGATGCAGACTATCGGCAAGCGGTGGCGGAAGCGCGGCGTCTGATTGGCGCCTCGGATCGGGTGACGCAAGGCTCGCTGCCGATCGTGCTGGATCAGGCGAGTGCCATCGGGATCGGCGAACGCCTGCTGCAGGATACTTGGGTGATGCGGGAGAGCGCGGCGTTCGCGCTGCCGCCCTCGCAGCTCAAGCTCGATCCGACCGACGAGGTGCTGCTCACCGCCGGCGGCCGCGAGCGTCGCCTGCGCCTGACGGAAGTGGACGATGCCGGCGCGCGCGCGGTGCAGGCGGTCGCCACCGATCCCTCCATCTACGAAGAGATTGTTGGCCCTGCCCGCGCGCCGGGGCAGATGCAAAGCTTGTCCTCGCCCGGCCGCGCGCTGGCGGCGTTTCTCGATCTGCCGTGGCTCACGGAAGACCAGAAGCCGTGGGATGCGTTCGCCGCTGCCTTCGCGCTGCCGTGGCCCGGATCGGTGCTGGTGTTTCGCAGCGCGAGCGATTCCAATTTCGTGCTCGACACCACGCTGACCAAGCCCGCTACTATCGGCGAAACCACCGCGGACTTCTTCGCAGGTCCCACGTGGCGCTGGGACGAGGTGAATGAACTGAAGGTCGCCATCTATGATGGCAGCGCGCTGTCTTCACTGGACGATCTCTCCGTGTTCGGCGGCGCCAACGCGCTCGCGGTCCAGAACGCAGACGGCGAGTGGGAAGTGCTGCAGTTCGCGAGGGCGACGCTCACCGGCCCCGGCGAGTGGACGCTCTCGCGCCTGCTTCGTGGGCACGGCGGCAGCGAAGGCGCGATGCGCTCGCCGGCCGCGGCCGGTGGGCGCGTGGTGCTGCTGGATACCGCGTGTGTGCAGCTGGGGTTGAGCCAAGCGGAGTACGCGCTGCCGTTCAACTATCTCTACGGCCCGCGAGGCAAGCCGCTTTCCGATCCGGCGTACCAAAGCGTTGCCCTGCAATTCAAAGGCATCGGCCTGCGGCCGCTGTCGCCAGTGCAACTGAACGCCATTGACGACGCGTCCGGCAATTTATTGCTCACGTGGTTGCGCCGCGACCGCGATCCCGCCAGCGACAGCTGGGACCAGGTGGAAATCCCGATGAGCGAATCGTCCGAACGCTACGACGTGGAAATTCTGGATGCTTCGCTCAACGTCATGCGCACCTTCAGCTCCACAGCCTCACCTTCGCTCACGTACACCGCCGCTGAGATCGCCGCCGATTTCCCATCTGGGATCCCATCGCCGTTCCGCTTCACCGTGTACCAGCTCTCTTCGGTGTTCGGCCGAGGCGTGGGGAGGACGGCAAGCATCGCGTTCGCATAACCACACTGTCATCCCCGGCGAGCATTCGCGCGTTCACGCGCGAATGTGAGGGAAGGGGGACCCAGGTAGTGACGCAGCCCCACTCTGAGAATGGTGGCACGGCGCTCTGCTTCATCCTTCGAAAGTGCGCCGGTTTCACCTCCTGGGTCCCCTTCCCCTCACTTGTGCCGCTGACGCGGCACTCGTTCAGCCGGGGATGACAGCTTAGGGCAGTTTCTCCCTCTGCCCCACACAATGGGGGAGAGGGTTGGGGTGAGGCGGTGTTTGTGAACGCAAAGTGAAGTAGGAATTCGGACATGCAGATGATCCCGACTCCGACGTAGGAGACGCGCCTGATGAAATCTGGCGGTACCACGTGGCTGATAATATTCGGTGTGTGGTGGGCTGGCCTGCTTATCTTAGGATTGGCCGGAGCCTCTTGCCGTCTGTGGTTGCTAAATTATCGAACGGAGAAGGCTCTGAACGACAACGGCACGGTGTACCTCGTGCCGTGGTGGCCATGGATCGACGGTATGCTACAGGCAGAAGGCTTTAAATACCGTCAGATGGCGATTCAGCTTTCTCTTGCCGCAATAACCTGGGCCATTGTTGGATGCCTTTTGCTTTTTTGGTGGGCGCTTTGAATCGGCGGATCAGTCGCTACTGAAGACGTCGCAGACCCCCTCACCCTCTCCCCCACTGCGTGGGGGCGAGGGAATTCGTTCTCTAAAGGAACCACATCATGTCCGGCATCGCGCCGCGCGGGCTGTTGCCGCACGGGCGAAAGGCAGTGTCATTGACAAGTGGGAAATCCCGTTCCATTTTCCCAGAATGGCCGACAGAGTTACCATGGACAGTGCCGGACGGGTTTTGATTCCTCGCGCCCTGCGCAACGAACTCCGCATGGAGCCGGGTGACACGTTCCGCCTGGCGTCCGATGGCGAGCAGGTGACGTTAAAGCCCATGCGGCCGGACTCTGCCATGCGCAAGGAGCACGGCGTTTGGGTGTTCCGCAGCGGCAGAAAAATCGCGGCATCGGAGACGGACGAAGCACTCGCCAGCCTGCGCGCATCGCGCGGCCGCCCTGCCACCGCGCGGCGGTGAAGGCGTTTCTCGATACGTCCGTTCTGATCGCGGCCTTTTACGGCGATCACCAGCATCATGATCGCAGTCTTGTGCTGTTCGCCAGCCAGAAGAAATCGATGGCAGCAACGGCCGCCCATTGTCTTGCCGAAGTGTATGCCGTCGTGACGGGGATGCCGGGCCGCATTCGCGCCAGTCCGCACGAGGCGCTGCTCTTCCTCAACGATGTACGCGAACGGCTGACATTGGTTCACCTCGACCAGCAGGAATACCTGGAGACGATCGAAGAGGCGGCATCGGCCGGCATTTTCGGCGGCGCTGTCTACGACGCGCTAATCGCGCGCTGCGCTCTCAAGTCTAAAGCGCAAACACTTTATACCTGGAATACGAAGCATTTCGAACGCCTGAGCGCCACTACAGCCCGGCGGCTGCGCACTCCGTAGCATCCGCTTCTCCCGCTGCTGGGCGGAGAAGCGGATTGAGAGACAGCTTACCTCAACAAGGAACCACACCATGTCCGACACCACGCCGCGCGTGGCGTTGCCGCTGCTGGCGGCTGCGCAATCGCAAAAGCACGTCACCCACAACGAAGCACTGCTCGAGCTCGACGCGCTCATCCCCACGGTCATTCTGGATCGGGATCTCAGCGCACCCCCGTCCGGCCCAAGCGATGGCGATACCTATCTGGTGAAAGCCACCGGCAGCGGTGGCTGGACGGGGCAAAGCGGCAAGCTTGCCTACGCCATCGATGGCGGCTGGCGCTTCTATGCGCCCTTCGAAGGGTTCACCGCCTATGTCGCAGATGAGGCGAAGCTTATATTCTACAACGGTTCTGCCTGGATCGATTTCGGCAGCGCAGTGCCGCTGCAGAATGTGCCGATGCTCGGCGTCAATGCCACCGCCGACAGCACCAACAAGCTCACCGTCGCCAGCGCCGCGGTGCTGTTCAACAACATCGGCAATGGTGTTCAGGCGAAGCTGAACAAGAACGCCAGCGGCGATACTGCCTCGCTGCTGTACCAAACGAACTTCTCGGGCCGCGCGGAAATCGGCCTCGCCGGCGACGACAATTTCCACTTCAAGGTCTCACCGGACGGCAGCACCTTCTATGAAGCGCTGGTCCTTAACCGCAACACCGGCTCGCAGCTGCTGAAGCATGTCGATATCAGCAGCACCACGGCCCTCGGCGCCACGCATCTCGGCCGCCTCGTGCGCGCGGATGCCAGCGGCGGTGCATACAATGTCACGCTTCCAGCGAGCGCCGATGCGGACGATTGGGTGATTGTGCGCAAAAAGGATTCGAGCGCGAACCGGATTGCCGTCAAAACCAGCGGCGGCACCGATATGGCTTGGCTCTCGTCGCAGTATGACGAAGCGATGTTCGCCTTCTGGGACGGCGCCTGGACTCCCCTGCGCTGGAATATCGCGCCGCTTTCGCAGGTGTTCACCGCAAGCGGCAGCTATACCAAGCCGCCCCTCGCAAAGACGGTGGATGCTGTTGTCATCGGTGCCGGCGCCGGCGGGGGATCGGGCCGCCGCGGTGCTGCGGGAAGTGCGCGCTCGGGCGGTCAGGGCGGGCAAAGCGGCGTCCTCAACCGTTTCTCATTTCCGGCATCCCTCATTGGCGGAAGCGAGACGGTCACCGTCGGAAGCGGAGGCGCTGGCGGCGCGGCCCAAACCTCCGACAGCAGCGATGGCAATGCCGGTTCCTCCGGCGGCAGCTCCAGTTTCGGCACGCACCTTGCGGCGCTTGGCGGCCAGGCCGGAGTGGGCGGCGGCACCGTGAATGCCGCAAGCCTCGTTACGATCAACGCGCTCAGCGGCGCTCTTGCGGCTACGGTCGCCGCAACCGCGACGGGTGCTGTGCCTGCCGCTTCGCAGGACGCCGCCGGGCCCACTAACGGCGGAAATGGCGGAGGCGTGTCCCTTGGAAACGTCGCCTTTGCGGGGGCAAGCGGCGCCAACGGCTCCGTTGCTTCCAGCACGCGCACGAATGGCGGAGCGGCGGGCAGCACGGGCAGCAATGGATCGGCGGGCGGGAGCGTCACCGACACCGCTCAGCAATGGGGCGGCGCGGGAGGCGGTGGCGGGGGAGGCAATTCTGCCGGGGCCGGTGGCGCAGGCGGCGCCGGAGGAACGCCCGGTGGCGGCGGAGGCGGCGGTGGCGCGAGCGTGAACGGCAGCGCTTCCGGCGCCGGTGCTGCGGGCGGCCGCGGCGAAGTGCGGCTGACTGCCTATTTCTGACGCCGGGGATACCCGAAGAAATCGAAATCGGCTTCGAAGCGGCGATAAACAAGCCGCGCCTCTTGGCTGCAAAGCTCTACGGTTTGACCCGATGGAGCGCGGTTGATGTGCGGAAGCCGCTGCTGCTCTCCGAAAATGCGTTCAAACACTGGGCCGATTTCCTCCTGCAGAGTTTCGTAGCGGAGAATGCGATCCACCAGAACGCGCCCGCTTCTGTCGCAGACAAAATTCACCTGTGGCGCCATATGACGAGCCCGGTCGTCGTGGTCGTCGCTGGGAATGGCACCGAGGAACGAATGGAAGGATCGCGCGCCATGCGGAACCCGGAAGCGGTATTCCGATATCGCCCGCGCGTACGGATTGCGCACCACCGCAAATTTGAAATAGCGGCTGAAATCGTGCGCAGGTACGTGGCCGCAGGCGACATATTCTCGCGCATAGAGATGCGCGAGGCGCTGCGGACCGGCCGAGCGATCTGAATTCGCCCGCAACAACAACTCGCCGCGCATGCGCCACGTCAATCCGTGCTGCTTGAGGAAGATTGTTTCGATGCTCTGCCCCGCCGTTTTCGGCACATGCACGAAGATCGTCTGAAAGCGGTGTGACAGCATGGAGGCCGGGTCGGAAGATGTTCGAAGGGCACAGTAGCGGGATAGCTTCACGGAGAACAATCATGCAGGTCGCGCACTGGTCGCGCGTGGAATGGGATTGCGGGCGCTGGCCGCATTTCTCCGCGCACGAACTTGCCTGTCATTGCTGCGGCGAGATGTGCATCTGGCCGGAAGCGCTGGACGCAATCGAGGCGTTGCGGCGCGCGCCGGCCTCGCCGCTCGCAATCACCTCAGGCCATCGCTGCGCGATCCACAATGCGAGGGTGGGAGGCGCGCCGCTGTCGCTGCACAAGCAACTCGCTTTCGACGTGGCGCTGGCCGGTCACGATCCCGCGCAATTCGCACATGCCGCGCATGCCTGCGGCTTCCGCGGCTTCGGTTACGGGCAAAGTTTTCTTCACCTCGACACGCGCGCGAAACCGGCGCGCTGGTTCTACGGCAACAGGAGCAAAGCGAAATGGGCATCCTTGGGCATCTTCTAGGCTGCGGGCTTTCCGCTGGCGCCGGCGGCATCTTCGGACTGACCGGCAATCTGGCGGCGAAGGCCTTCAGCTATCTGGAATCCAAACAGGCGTTGACGGTGAAGCAAGCAGAATGGTCGCACGAGACCGAATTGCTGAAACTGCAATCGCAATGGCGCCAGCCAGAGACGGAATCGGAGCCGGCGTTCGCGGCCGCCGCATCCTGGCGCGGATTGCTGTCGAGCGTCGCGGCGGAAGGCGCGCTTCCCTCTTCGTACAAGTGGGTCGATGCGGCGCGGGCGCTGGTGCGGCCGCTGCTGACGCTGGGACTGTCGGCCGTGCTGGCGGCGGCCTTCCTTTCCATGGCGCCGAACGATGCCGCGCGCGCTTACGTGATCGATTCGCTCGTGTTCGCGGCCGTCACGGCCATCGTGTGGTGGTTTGGTGACAGGGCTCCGCCGCGGAAGCGCTAAGGCGCCTCGCTCTGGAGAAAGCGGCAGCCGCCGCGTATGACCCTTCACATGAACGTCAGCGAAGCGATTGCGACGCGCAAGTCCGTGCGCGCCTTCCGGCCCGATCCGGTGCCGCTGGAAACGGTGACGCAGATCCTGACGCTAGCCGCGCGAGCCCCTTCGGGCGGCAATCTGCAGCCGTGGAAAGTGTATGTGCTTGCAGGTGCCGCGCGCGAGGAACTGATCCGCCGCGTGGCGGAGGCGCGCAAAGAGCACCCGGTAGGCGAGAAGCCGGAGTACCACATCTACCCGGCGGAACTTGCAGAACCCTATCGCAGCCGGCGCTTCCGCGTTGGCGAAGCGATGTACGGCCTGCTCGGCATCCCCCGCGAGGACACGCTGGCGCGCCTCGCCGCGTTCTCGCGCAACTGGGAATTCTTCGGCGCGCCCGTCGGCATGATCTTCACCATCGGCCGCCAGATGCAGCAGGGGCAATGGGCCGATCTCGGCATGTTCATGCAGAACATCATGCTGCTAGCCCGCGAATACGGGCTCGATACCTGCGCGCAAGAAGCCTGGGCGATCTGGCCGACGACACTACGGGAGTTTTTGTCGATCCCGGATCACGAGGCGATCTACGCGGGTATGGCGATCGGCCATGCCGATTGGGATCATCCGATCAACCGCTTCGAGAGCGAACGGGTCCCGTTCGAGCAATATGTCAGAGTCGTGGAGCGCGGCTTGTAGGCGACTGCTGAGAGCTGATTGCTGATCGGTGATTGTTTATTCCGGCGCTAAAGAAAACTCTTGCTTGAGCTACTCTGGAGCGCAGAGTTGCCATCGCAGCACACTCAACGAAGGGGGGAAACACATGACGAAGATACGGTCGGCCTATGTCGCGGTTCTTATGGGAATGCTTGCAACTACCGCTCTGGCCCAGGCGAACGAGACGGCCTCAGCGTCCTCGAGCGATGCGGACAAAGCGGCCATTCGGAAGAGCGAACAGATCATTGCAACTGCGACTAGCGTCGATGAAGTACTACCGCTTTACGACAAGAACGTCATCCTCGACGATTTTACCCCTGGTCGCCGCCACGGGCTGACGGCGCTCCGCAAAGAGATGGAAGGTTTCTTCCAGAACTATACGGATGCCAAGGGCGAGATACTGTCGCTCGACATCGAGAGTGATGGGAAGCTGGCTTTCGCGAACAGTACCCAGCATATCACGGCCAAAGGCAAGAACGGCATGCCGGACCTGGATATCGCACTACGGCAGACCGACTGCTACCGAAAGGAGAATGGACGCTGGCT
>JAFAVP010000020.1 GCA_019242395.1 Alphaproteobacteria bacterium
TCCTCTCGCCCCTCACCGGCCTCATTCTCGCACTGCTCCTGGTGCTGATCGTCTCCTGGGCTTTCGCTCGCGCGCTGCCTGCAAAGGTCGACGGGCTCTTCCGGCGCGTGCAGTTCATTTCCGCCTCGCTCTACTCGCTGGGCCATGGGGGTAACGACGCGCAAAAGACTATGGGCATCATCACGGCGCTGCTCTACGCCCATGGCCAGCTTTCCGGACAGTTTCACGTCCCGCTCTGGGTGGTGATCACCTGCAACGGCGCCATGGCGTTCGGCACCCTGCTTGGCGGCTGGCGAATTGTGCGTACCATGGGGACCCGAATCACACGGCTTGCGCCGGTGCAAGGCGTGTGCGCGGAAACGGCAGGTTCGATCACCTTGTTTCTGGCCACAGGCCTCGGAATTCCGGTCTCCACCACCCACACGATTACCGGTGCTGTTGTGGGCGTGGGAGCCGCGCGGAGGGCCAGTGCGGTGCGTTGGAACGTCGCGCAAGAGATTGTTATCGCTTGGGTGATCACAATGCCGGCCGCTGGTGTTATGGGGGCGGTGTTCTTTGGGTTGGCCAAACTGATGAGCTGAACCGAAGGTAAGTGAGGCGTATCGTGCGTGGCGTAGCAAGTGTGCAGTATGCGGCTCTGCCCTGGCGGCAAAGCGAGCAAACCGTTGAGATACTTCTCGTGACGACGCGGCGGACTCGCCGCTGGATAGTGCCCAAGGGCTGGCCCATTCCCGGCTGCACGCCGTCGCAATGCGCCGCTCACGAAGCTTTCGAGGAGGCGGGCATCGACGGTGACATAGCAGAAAGACCGCTCGGCTCCTTCCATTATGAGAAACGACGCAAGACGGGCGAATTGTTGCCCTGCAAAGTCGACGTGTTTCCGATGCAGGTGCTGCATCAGCGCCGCACCTGGCCTGAGAAGGCGGTCCGCACCACCTGCTGGTGCTCGCCGGAAGAGGCACTCGAGCGCGTGCAGGAGCCGGGTTTGCGGCGCTTGATTGCGCGCTTCGCGCGATCAGCCGGGGCCGCTCGCCCTCTGGAAGCGGCGGACCTGCGCTAGGCCGTTGCGGCGACGGGAGCGCCGGTCTCCTTCGCTTCCGGCGACAGCACGCTCGAAAAAGCAAAGCTCGCAACCAGCAAGATGACGGCTGCGATCCCCATTAAACCTACGTGCATCAGCCAGAAGGTGGTGTTCGGCATCGTGCCCAAGAGGCCACCAAGATAGCCGGTGAGCAGGTTTCCAATGAACAGGTGCACGTAATAGACGGCGATCATGGTGCCGCCTGTTCCTTTCGGCGCGGCGCGCGAGTAGAGTGCGAGGCCCACCGGCAGCACGTTGGCGAAGCCGATGTCGTTCAGAAGGTGGAAGCCGAGCGCCCAGAAAAGCGGCACCGGATGGTGTGTCCGGTCGGCCACCATAGCGCAACCCGCCAGCACCAGCGGTCCCAAGCTGCTGATCGCCACGCCGATAACGATCTTCGTAATCTCGTCCGGTTCTTTCCAGCGCTTGCCGTACCACCGCCAGAAGGCAATCACGCCAACCATGGTCACGGCGCTGACGAACGCATCCATCGACACCAGCCAGGTAATCGGCATGTCGAAGCCGAAGAAGACCTTCTGGAAGGCCTTCTCACCCCAAACCAAGTAGGCATCGAAGATCTGCTGGTTGCCGATGATGGAAAGTGCCAGCACCGGCAGCAGCGCCACCAGCAGGATCACCGCTTTCCAATCGCGTGAGGTCAGTGGCGGGCGCTCGGGGGCCGCGGCATCGCTTCTCTTGCGCAGCGGCTCCGGCGGGAAATGCTTCCGGCCGGTCAGATAGATGGCGAGCCCCAGTACCATGCCCACACCGGCAGCCACGAAACCGAGATGCCAATCCACCTTCTGCGCGAGCGTGCCGCAGATGAACGGTGAGATGATCACCGCCAGCTGAATCCCCATGAAGTAGATCTGAAAGCCATCGGCGCGCCGCGGATCGTCGATGCGGTAGAGATCGCCCACCTGGCTTGCGATGTTGCCTTTGAAGCACCCAACGCCGAAGAGCAGGAACGCAAGCCCGATCAGGAATGTGGAGTTCAGCGCCAGCAAAAACGTGCCGATCACCATCACAGTAGCGCCGATGCTGACGGTGGCCGTGCGGCCGATCAGCCGGTCCGCAATGTAGCCGCCCGCCAGCGGCGTCACATACACCAGCGCGGCGTACAGTTGCGCCGTATTGGATGCCAGTGCCATGGTCGATTGGCTGCCGTACACCCAAGCGATTAGGCGGCGGAAGGCATCGAAGCCCAGCACCTGCTCGATGTGGCCTGGCTGCAGCAGGTAATGGGTGAGATACAGCACTAGCAGCGTCTGCATGCCGTAATAGGCAAACCGTTCCCAGAACTCGGAAGCCGACAGCCAGCCAAGTCCGACCGGGTGGCCGATGAATTTCCGGTCGGACGCGCCGCCTTGCGCCGCCTCCGCCATAGCCACCGCTCGTTCGCTCACCTGCAATCCCCTGCGCTTAAGGCGGCGCACTCTTGCGGAGGCGCGGTGCCTTGCGCAAGTCACCAAGCGGTGGATGGCTCAATAGCTGTACGAGCAGCACGCATGCAGCCCGAATACCCGCGCCAGCGGCGCGGAGGGTGGTGATAGGGGGGACCGTAATCCTCGCCATGGGCGGAGAGTGTATGCCACTCATGATTAAGCCCAGAGGCGCTGGTCGGTGGCGTGGATGGCGAGCACGTCGAAAAAGCCACCGCCCTCCGTCAGGGAGGCAAGCTCCTGTATCTCGAAATGGTCCGTGGGCCCGTTGCGGGGGGCGACGTTGCGGAACAGGCGGTACCCCCAACCACGCAAGAGTGCGTCCAGCTCAGCGATGCTGTTGCCCATCCGGCACAAACTCCGTGCCGACACCTCTGTGTAGAGCACCGGCTTCAGATCCGGGACCACCTGAGATGCGGAAAGCACGAGGACCTCGAAGCCTTCGATATCGATTTTGATGACGCGCGGCGGGAAGTAAGCCGCGCAGAGCGCGTCTATGCCGAGCCGCTCGATATCCGTGTGACCGTCCAGTGTTTCGACGGTGTCGAACCGTGTGCCACCGGTGTTTCTTTTGTCCCGCACAGCCACAAAACTGAGCCCTTTCGGCCCTATCAAGGCATTGACCGCTGTGGTGATGTGATCGACACCGTTTCTGCGCAGGTTCCGTTGAAGTACGCGAAAGGTGCGTGGGAATGCTTCCACCGCCACAACGCGGCCGGCAGATCCTACCTTCTGCGCGAGGGGAATGGCGAAGGTGCCGATATGGGCGCCAAGATCGAAAACCAAGTCTCCCGGCTGGGTGACGCTCAGCAGCATGGCCAGTTCGGGGCGCGTATGCGCGCCAAATTTCACAATCTGCTTGGTGATCAGATCGTCTGGAAAGGCGAGCAGGCGCCCAAAGATGGCTTCAACTTCGATCAGCCGCTTCTTGCGTGCCATGCCGGTAACGATAGAGCGGCAGGCGCACGGCATGGCAAGCGTGCCCCCGCTCGGCTAGCGTGGCGCGATGGAGGACTGGAGCATCGAGGGGCTGAACGCCGCCATTGCAGCGGGGCGTAGGAGCTGTGCGGAAATCGTCGGAGGCGCCCTGGCCCGCGCAACCGATCCTGACGGCGAAGGTTCACGGGTGTTCCGCGGTCTGCGCCGGGAAGCAGCTTTGGTGCAGGCGCGCGCTCAGGGCTTGCTACGCTCAGTAGGCCTGACAGCCTCACCGCTGGCCGGTTTGCTGGTGTCCATCAAGGACAACATCGACTTCGCGGGTGAACGGACGCGCGGCGGCTGCAAGCTGCTGGAGGGTGTGTCGCCAGCCACGCAGCATGCGCCTGTGGTTCGGCGGCTGCACGCGGCCGGCGCAATAGTCGTGGGGCGCACCAACATGTCCGAGCTGGCGTTTTCCGGCGTGGGCTACAACCGCTTCTATGGCACGCCGGCTAACCCTTTTGATCGTGACACGAGGCGCATTCCCGGCGGCTCATCGTCTGGAGCCGCGATCTCTGTCACCGATGGCATGGCCGTTGCGGCGCTCGGCACCGACACCGGCGGTTCCGTCCGCGTTCCCGCTGCGCTCACGGGATTGGTCGGTTTCAAACCCACACAGGCGCGCGTACCGGCCGAAGGGGTGTTACCGCTTTCTACTGTGCTGGATTGCATCGGCCCGCTTGCCCGCAACGTGGCTGACTGTGCGCAGATAGACGGCATTCTTGCGGATGATCCCACACCGCTTGTCCCCCTTAAGGGCTGCCTGCGCCTCTGCACAGCGGACGATGTCATGCTGCGCGACGCAGATGACGTTGTGTTGGCCGCCTACCTTGATGCGAAAGAAACTCTGCTTAGCAGTGGCGCGCAAATTGACCCCCTTCCCTCTGGCATCTTTGCGGAAATGGCCGAGTACAGCCATCGCGGCACCTTCTCAAACGCTGAATCATGGGAGCGCTTCGGTTCCCTTGTTGAAGGAAGGCCGCACGATATCGACCCGCGGATCGCGGAGCGCATACTCCGCGGCCGCAGCATGACCGCGACAGACTGGTTAGCGAATCTCCGGGCCCGGGAGACAATGATGTCGCGCTTCGAATCAGCCATGACCAGTTACGACGCCCTGATCGCGCCAACAACGCCGATCATCGCGCCGCCGATTGCCGACATGAAAGACGACGGCAGGTACCGCCGCGCCAACGGGCTCATCCTGCGCAATCCCATGATCGCCAATCTGCTGGATGCACCCTCCTTGTCGCTCCCCTGTCACCTCCCTGGAGCAGCACCTGTCGGTTTGATGCTGATCGGCCCTCGAATGGCCGATCGCGGGCTGCTGAATATCGGCGCTGGCATCGAGCCGCTGCTCCGGCGCTGACGGCTCTGGTAAGTCGCGGGACTCGTGCTTACCTACTGCCCGGCTGACGTAGGCCGAAGGAGCGCCTTCATGATCATCGTGCTGATTGTCCTTGGCCTTCTGATTCTCTTCGGAATCTTCACCTATAACCGCCTGGTGACCTTGCGGCTCGCCTGGACCCGCGCCTCCGCAGATATCGATGTCCAGTTGAAGCAACGGCACGACCTCGTTCCCAATCTGGTCGAAACCGTAAAGGGCTATGCGGCGCACGAAAGTGGCGTATTCACCCAGGTCGCAGCAGCGCGATCCGCCGCCATGCAGGCGAACACTGTCGCGGAGAAAAGCGCTGCGGAGACGGCACTGACGGGCGCACTCGGCAGCCTGTTCGCCGTGGCGGAAGCCTATCCGCAGCTTCGCGCGAGCGAGAACTTTCAGGGGCTTCAAGCCGAACTCACAGACTTGGAAAACAAGATCGCCAGCGCCCGCCGCTTCATGAATAACGCCGCGGCAGAATACAATTCTGCCATCCAGCAATTCCCTGCCGTGCTGGTTGCCGGGCCCTTGGGCTTTCATGCCATGCCAATGTTCGAACTGGACGCAACAGAGCGGGGGGAAACGCGCAATGCGCCTAAGGTGAGCTTCAGCGCCTGACCCATGGCAATTCTGGGCCTCACCACCTACCGGCTGAACAACAACATCAAGTCGGCGGCGCTGCTGGTTCTGTTCCCGCTGCTGTTGCTGACATTGCTGGCCGTAGTCTTCTTCGCCTTCGGCGCACTCGGCCGCTCGCCCGACCTATTCGATCTGTTCGGCCTCACGCCGGTGCTGGGTAGCGGCAGCCCTGCCGACCTTGCGCTCTCCGCGGTGTACACCTGGTGGCCCATCGTGATCGGCATCGCCGCCGTATGGGTATTGATCGGCTACTTCTTCAACGACTGGATCATCCATCGTGCGACCGGCGCCAAGCCTGCCATGCGGGCTGACAATCCAGAGCTCTACAACCTGCTTGAGAATCTGTGCATCTCGCGTGGCATGACGATGCCGAAACTCTACATCGTCGATACCGACGCGCTGAATGCCTATGCCAGCGGGATCGATGAAAAGAGCTATGCCGTCACTGTCACCAGCGGGCTTTTACAGCGGCTGGACCGCGATGAGCTGGAAGCGGTGCTGGCTCACGAACTCACCCACATTCTGGAACGGGATACGCGTCTGCTCATCGTCACCATAGTTTTCGTTGGGATGATCTCCTTTCTCGCGCAGATGTTGTGGCGAAGCTTGCAGGTTGCATCCTTCCGGCGAATGCGCGGACGCAACGCGGGAGGCGGTATCATCCTTGTACTGATCGCGGCTGTGGCGCTGGCCGTAGGATACGTGCTCGCGCTCCTGCTGCGCTTCGCCATTTCCCGCCGCCGGGAATATCAGGCCGATGCGGGGTCAGTGGATATCACCAAGAATCCCGACGCGCTGATCAGCGCGCTGATGAAGATCGCCGGCAATCCGGACGTGCCGCATGTGCCCACGGAAGTCAGGCAGATGTTCATCGAAAACCCCAGCAGTGCATTCAACCTGGGGGGACTTTTCGCGACCCATCCATCCCTCGAAAGGCGGATTGCTGTCCTGGAACAGCTGGGAGGCCATTTGCCGCTGACCGCTGAGGCACCCACTTCATTGGCAGCAGCCTCGTCGTCAGCAGCCCCGATGCCTTCGCCTTGGGCCTGAGGGCACGCGCTGAACGATCAACTACCCCGTCTACCCTGTCCGCGCTAACATGCGCACGGGCGAGTCCAGGGCATGCATGCGCGATCTCACAGTCGGGTCCATTCACAAGCACATCCTCGCCATGGCGGCCCCGGTCAGCGCGGGGCTCGTTTTCTCGGTCCTATATGTTCTGGTCGATCTCTACTTCGTGGCCCGGCTGGGCCCTGACGCCGTAGCTGGCGTTGGCGCGGCGGCGACGGTCAGTTTCGTCGTCATGGCGCTCACGCAGATGGTAGCCGTTGGGACGGTTGCGCTGATCTCCCATGCCGCTGGGCGCAAGGACCGGGACGAAGCGACCGCCGTGTTCAATCAGGCTATGTCGCTCAGCATCGTCAGCGGCATCGTTGTTGCGGTGGCGGCCGCGGTGATCAGCGGTCCCTACATGCGGCTGGTCGCAGCCAACGATGCGGCGGTTGCCGCCGGCCGCTCTTACCTCCTCTGCTACGCGCCGGGCCTCGGACTGCAGTTCGCGATAGCAGGTATCGGCTCCGCCTTGCGCGCCACCGGCGTGGTGCAAGGCCCGATGGTCGTGCAGATCGCCACTGTGCTGCTGAACATGCTGCTGGCACCCGTGCTGATTGCCGGCTGGCTGACCGGCCATCCGTTCGGGGCCGCCGGTGCAGGCGCGGCGAGTTCGATTGCCATTGCGGCGGGAGTGCTGGCGCTCCTCGTCTATTTTATCCGCATGGAGAAATTCGTGCATTTCGCGCCGGGGGAGTGGCTGACGGTGAAGCTCGCCACCTGGGGCCGCTTGCTAAAGATCGGCGTCCCCGCCGGCGGAGAAATGGTGCTATTGTTCGTCTACAGCGCCATCATCTATGTGGTGATCGCGCGGTTTGGACCGGCCGCGCAGGCCGGATTCACCATCGGCTCCCGCATCATGCAGGCCTTCTTCCTGCCCGTGATGGCCGTTGCCTTCGCTGCCTCCCCTATTGCAGGCCAAAACTTTGGCGCGCGGCATCACCACCGCGTGCAGGAAACGCTCCTCTCCGCAGTCGTGATCTCCAGCGTGTTGATGGGTCTGGTGACTTTGCTATGCCAGTGGAATCCGCAACCGCTGGTGCGATTTTTCAGCCGCGATCCTGCCATCGTCAGCTTCGGCAGCGAGTACCTGCGGATCATCTCGTGGAATTTCATCGCGACCGGGATCATCTACAGCTGCTCAAGCATCTTCCAGGCACTCGGCAAGACATTGCCGTCGCTGTTGTCCTCTGGCTCGCGGCTGCTCACCTTCATTGTGCCCGTGCTGTGGCTGGCGGGCCGGCCCCGCTTCAATGTCGAGGAGGTGTGGTACCTATCCGTCGCGACAGTGGCGCTTCAGGCGGTGACAAGCTTGGTGCTCGTATACCGGCAGATGCAGCTTTCGCGGCGGCCGGCACTCGCCTGAGAGACAGCAGATGTAAAGGCGCCAGCGCTGGCGGCCCCGGCAGGAATCGAACCTGCAACCAGCAGCTTAGAAGGCTGTTGCTCTATCCATTGAGCTACGGGGCCTGCGGGCCAGAGCCAGAAGTCGGAATCGACCGCCGCGTCCGCCTATAGCACAAGCGCCGGCGCTTCCGTCTTCTGATTTCTGACTTCCGATTTCCAAGTCTCGCAGACGCTAGTGCGTCCAGGGCACCTTGCGGTCATAGCGGAAATTGTCGGCATAGGCTTTGGGCTTTTGCGGCGCAGGCGTTGGCTCGAACACCTGATACTCTATGCCGTTCTTCTCGGCATACGCGACCGCCTGTTCTTTCGTTTCGAACTCGAGTTGCACCTGGGACAGCGTGTCTTCCGTGCTCGCCCAGCCCATCAGGGGATCCGGCCGGCGCGGCGCCGCAAGCTCGTACTCCAGCACCCATTGCCGCGTGTTGGCGCGGCCGGACTGCATGGCGTTTTTGGGCGGCTGATAAATGCGCGCGCGCATGGCGTTCACTCCGGGTGCGGCGCGCTCTCTAACAGATTGCCCTTCCGGAAATCAAAGCCGCAAGGCGCTTGCCCCTGCAACCCCATAGCTGGCAAGCAGCACCCATGACCAAGGACAATCACGCTCAGAAAACCGCAGCCGCGTATCGGCTGGCCGCCCTCGATCCGGATTTCCTGCTGGGTGACAGCATGCGCGGCGTGCGCCTGATGCTGGAATACGAAAAGACGGAGCAACTGCTGCGCGCGTGGAC
>JAFAVP010000235.1 GCA_019242395.1 Alphaproteobacteria bacterium
CGGTGCTGTAGGCAATGCCCAAGCCCGTCTGACCGGCTGCATTCCCCTGCTCGGCCGCTTTGCGAAACCATTCGACCGCCTGGGTGGCATCCTTCGGCACACCTGCACCTGAAAGGTAGGCAATGCCGAGATCCACCTGTGCAACCGCATTGCCCTGAGCCGCGGATCTACGAAACCAGTCGACGGCGCGCGCCGCATCCTTACCGACACCAGATCCGCTCGCATACGCGATGCCGAGGTTCAGCTGCGCAATGGGATTTCCCTGGGAAGCCGCCTTCTGGTACCAGTGCGCAGCGAGCTCTGCATTTTTTTCAACGCCGTTGCCCGTGCTGTAGGCAATAGCGAGTTGGGTCTGGGCGATAGCGTTTCCCTGTAGCGCCGCCCTGCTGAACCAGTCGGCAGCCTCTTGGGCATCTTTCTGCACCCCTGCCCCGTTCAGGAGCGCTGTGCCGAGCGCAAGTTGTGCACTTGCGAGTCCGTGATTCGCCGCCATTCGCAGCCAGTACTCTCCCTGCTTGACATCGCGCGTAATTCCTCTTCCTTGAAAGTAGGCGGCGGCCAGATTGGCTTGCGCTTGCACGTCTTTCTGGTTCGCGGACTGGCGAAACAAGACGACCGCTCGAGCGGGGTCTTCAGGAACACCTTTCCCCTGGTTGTAGAGAACGCCGAGATTATTCTGCGCCGGCGCATAGCCCTGCTCGGCAGCTCTCTGATACCAATGCGCCGCCCGCGCGAAGTCGTCCGCGCCCGCCGCGTTGATACCTTCTTCAAACTGCTTGCGCGCATCCCCATGGCCGCCGAGCGCGAGGCCCATCATGGAAACAAGCACGATCAGTAAGGCAGCAACCGCCATACGCGAGAGCGCCGCCAGCGGCCCCGGCGCAGCCTGCCACCGATCCAGCCAATCGAGTTCCAAGTTGCGCTCACGCTCCGTGCCAGGTCGCCGATGCCTGAAATCACCGGGCACCGTCGACGGCGATGGCGCCTGTGGCAGTGTGCCGTGCTTGCGGTAGGCGTCGGCCACCTGCCCCTCGGTTATCAGAAGCTGATCCAGCGCGGCACCCCGCAGGTGCCCACAAGCACCGGCGCACGGTCCTACCCATTGGTCGATCGCCTGGAGCCAGGGGCCGATGTTCTGCGCCACCGGTGGCGCGAGCGTGAAGCGCATATTGCGCAACGGCCAGAGCGGTACGCCCATGCGCGCAGCGACCAGCGGGTCGAGCACCACCTGATTGCACTGCTCGAAAGCCTCGCGGATCGCGGTGAAGAGAGTCTCCGCCGCAGTGATGACAATGGACACGCCGTTTCCGCTGATTCGTCCCTGTCGAGTAACCGCGGACATGACGTAGTTGAGGTATCCGCGGGCATCGATGATGTTCGCTTCGCTGTGCTCGGCGTAGTGCAGTAGCGCAAGCAGGCCGCCGAGGTAGTCTTCCCAGCCTGCTCCCAGCTTCGCCGCCGCGGCTCGATGTGTGCTGCGACAACGTCGGTCGTGATCGTGAATGCGCTCGGCTACCGCATCGAGCTCTGACTGAACTTTGCTTACTGTCGCCGTCAAGGCCCGACGCCCGATGGCTTCGCCGCGGAAGCGAATCACGCCATCCGTGGCTGACAGGGATGCATCCTGTAGGGCCTTAAGTCCGTCGCGTTCTTCCGTAAGTGCCCGCAACCGCTCGACATCCAGTCCCAAGGAGACCGGGTACAGCGACGCGAGGGCGTCGTCCAGTGAGGTTTCTGCCGGTATCGACTCATAGAGTTCCGCAAGCTCATCGACGTATCTGGCGACCGGCCGTGCCAGATAGGCCCCGCGATAGACACGATCGAGCGACGGTCGCTCGAAAGTGCGTTCATAGGCCCGTAGGGACTCCTCGCGCGATATAGGCACTGCCTTATCCGATTTCAGTTCCGCTGCGGTAAACCGTGCGCGCAGATCATCCGCATTCTCGAAGAGCATCCAGGCGCTCGTATCGCTGGGGTCCGAGGGCACATACTGGCGTTTGCAGTTCTCCTCGCGCTCGAAGCTCGGCGGGTGCGTTAGCCACATCTGTGGCGGTTGGGCGAAACCGGCCTTGAAGAGCCGGTACGTGGCTCGCTCGCGCTCCGGTACGCTCGGCACACAGCCAAAGTCTGGCATGCCGAGGACGGCCCGCAGCTGCGCAATGGCGGTCGATTGCAAAGCGAACACATCGGGGACGCGACGACCGCGCCGCAGTTCGGAGCTGGCAAACATCCAAGCGTTTTTCCAAGCAACATCTGCTGCCTGCAACTTATGCAGTGCCTGTACGAGCGGATCGCTCCCGGCCACCGAGACGGCGACCAGATCAGCCTGGAATTCCATCTGACGCGATAGCGCCCGCTGCGAAATCACGAGCAGACGGAAGATGGCATCCGTGATCGAGCGAATCGACCAGACCGTGAGCCGCAGCGCCCACGCGATGGCGAGCATCAGGAGTCCAAGGGGATTCAACCAGACGGTCCGAGTCGCACGTGCCAGAAATGCATCGAGCGCGTCCCGCTTGGCGACCAAAGCCGTGGCAATCTGCGCGCTGACGTACACCCAGCGTCCGACCAGCATGGAGCGCTGAGCAAAGTGTCCGAACTCGTGTGCCAGCACGGCCTTCAGCTCCTGCAACGTCAGTACATTGACCAGGCCGAGGCCGATCTCGAGATTGCGCCGCTGGGGAAGCAGCAGCCTCACTAAGGAAGTATCGGAGACCACCGCGGCGTTGACGCGCGATGAGAGGCATACCTTGTAGGGCAGCGGCGCCCCGACCTCAGGCGCCAGGCGGCGAAGAAAAGCAAACAGATGGGGCTGCTCGCTCTCTCTGACCTCCGTGCCCGGTAGTGACTTCTGATTGCGCAACGAAAACAGAGCCTTCAGCATGAAGGCCGAAAGCAAACACGCTGCGAGCCCGACCGTTACGGCCCAGAAGCCGCCGCCTTCACCTAGGGCTGCCTTGAAAAGCGCGCGGTAAGCCACCCAGGCAAACCAGGCGATGCCGGCCAGATAAATCCCAAAGAAAGCTGCCAGACCCGCGAGGGCTAGCCAGGCTCGCACTTTATAGGTGCGCGTTGGCCGCGCCAGGTTCGCTGGGATGGCCCCCGGGGCCCGCGGGTAATATGCCTCGATCCAAGGTTCGCCGGACGTGATGGCATTCATTGGCAGATCCTGATTTTCGATAAGCCCCGGAGGCAAGCACTCGGTCAGCGACTGCGCTCAAAATCTGGCATGACGACTTTCTCGCCCGCGACTTGACGCCCGAGAGCCCTCCAGTAAATCTTGAGAGCCTAAATGCATGCCATTCCGTTAGCTTTGATCGAAGCGAACAATCTTCTTGCCCCGGAATTGCTATGACGTACCGGACACTGCGAGTGTGCGCCAGCAAGTGATAACAAGCGATTTCTGGGATGGCGACATGTGGTATGCAGAGAGCGAGCGAGTAAATCGCTACTGAGAATGGACCTGAAAGTAGGCGCCGAAGCCCACGGGACCAGAAGTCTTTGGGGGCGTCAACGAGCCAAGGCGGGAACCAAGCGCGTCCAAACATTGCTGCAGCGGAGGGCTCTGGTTTCCTGCCAATATTGGTGAGCAA
>JAFAVP010000266.1 GCA_019242395.1 Alphaproteobacteria bacterium
ATAGGGCGGAGGGCAGATCGAAGGAGCAGGTTCCGGTCGAGGAACTGCGGCGCGATTGCCGCGCCTTTGCCGAGAAATGGATCGGGGTGCAGCGCGAGCAGTTCCAGCGGCTCGGCTGCATCGGGTTGTGGGATCATCCGTACACGACAATGGACTACCGCGCAGAAGCGGCCATCGCGCGCGAGCTGTTCAAGTTCGTTGAGAACGGATTGCTGTACCGGGGCTTCCGGCCGGTGATGTGGTCGCCGGTAGAGAAGACCGCGCTCGCCGAAGCTGAGGTGGAATACAAGGAGAAAACCTCTCCGACGATCTATGTGAAATTTCCGGTGCTCAGCGGTTCCGAAGCATTGCGCGGCGCGAGCATCGTGATCTGGACCACAACGCCGTGGACGATTCCGGGCAATCGCGCCATCGCCTATTCGCCGGAGATGGATTACGGGCTTTACGAAGTCGCATCTGCCGCGGACGGCGCATTCGCATCTGCTGGTGAAAGACTGGCGCTCGCCGATGCGCTTGCCGAGCAGGTGGCGAAGCATGCAAACATAGAACTCCGGCGCATCGCGAATGCGGATATGATCAGCGTCGTGGCGTCGCATCCGCTAGGCGTGCGCGGCTACGAATTCGAGGTGCCCTTGCTGTCGGGCGAACATGTCACTGCGGACACCGGCACGGGCTTCGTGCACACCGCGCCGGGACATGGCGAAGAGGACTTCGAACTCATCCTGAAAAATTTTCCAAATTACACGCGTGAGCATCCGGAAGCCTTCAATGTGGTGGCGGAGGATGGTTCCTTCACAAAGAACGCGCCGGGCTTCGAGGGCAAGTTCATCCTCTCGCGCGATGGCAAGAAGGATGGCGATGCCAATCGCGCGGTGATCGATGCGTTAATCGAAGCGGGTGCATTGCTCGCGAAAGGCACCTTGCGGCACCAATATCCTCACAGCTGGCGCAGCAAGGCGCCGGTGATCTTCCGCGCCACGCCGCAGTGGTTCGCCGCGATGGACAAGCCGTTCAAAGGCTCGGGCGGCAAATCGCTTCGCGCGCTTGCGATGAAAGCGATCGACGATACGGACTGGTATCCGCCGGCCGGCGAGAACCGCATGCGCTCCATGGTTGAGACGCGCCCCGATTGGGTGCTGTCGCGCCAGCGCGCCTGGGGCGTGCCGCTCGCCATCTTCGTGCACAAGGAAAGCGGCGCAATTCTCAATGATCCCGGGGTAAACGCGCGCATTTCGGAAGCCTTCGATAAGGAAGGCGCGGACGCCTGGTTCAGCTCGCCGCCGGAACGCTTTCTCGGCAACGATTACAACGCGGCCGACTACGAGCAGGTGAAAGACATTCTGGACGTGTGGTTCGATTCCGGCTCGACGCACGTTTTCACCGTGGAAGAGCCCATCGATCCCCTGTGGCCCAAAGCGGATCACGCGGATGTTTATCTCGAAGGCTCGGACCAGCACCGCGGCTGGTTTCAATCGTCGCTGCTGGAAAGCTGCGGCACGCGCGGCCGTGCGCCCTACGATGCGGTGATCACGCACGGCTTCGTGCTGGACGAGTCCGGCGACAAGATGTCGAAGTCGCTCGGCAATACCATGCTTCCGCAGGTGATCGCGGAGAAAAATGGCGCGGAAATCCTGCGGGTGGTCACGGCCAGCGCCGATTACACCGGCGATCTGCGGGTATGGGACGACGTGATCAAGTCCAACGTCGAATCCTACCGCCGCCTGCGCAACACCATTCGCTTCATGCTGGCAAACCTTTCCGGCTTCGATGAGAAGGAGCGGATCGCGCATTCCGAAATGCCGGAGCTGGAGCGCTACATGCTGGCGCGGCTTGCCGTGCTCGACGCGCTGGTGCGCGAAGGCTATGCGCAATACGACTTTAACCGCGTGTTCACGGCACTCTTCGCGTTCTGCACCAACGACCTCTCCGCCTTCTATTTCGATATCCGAAAGGATTCGCTCTATTGCGACCGCGCCGACAGCACTCGCCGCCGCAGCGCCCGCACCACCATCGACGAAATTTTCCGGCGCGTGGTGACGTGGTTCGCGCCGATTCTCTGCTTCACCATGGAAGAAGCCTGGCTCTCGCGCTTCCAGGATGATGAAAGCGTTCATCTGCAGGTGTTTCCGCCAAGGCCGCCGGAATGGCATGACGACGCGCTGATCAAGAAGTGGAACCGAGTCCGCGATCTGCGTCGCGTCGTGACCGGCGCGCTGGAAATCAAGCGCAAGGACAAGGTGATCGGCGCCAGCTTGGAAGCGCGGCCTGTTCTGTTCGTCACACCGGAGGATGCAGCCCTGCTCGACGGGATCGATCTCGCCGAAATCGCCATCACCTCGCAGGCCATGGTGTCGAGCCATGACGCGCCGGAGGATGCCTTTCGCGTGCCGGATGTTGCCGCCGCAGCGGCCGTCTTCCATCACGCGGAGGGCGACAAATGCGCCCGCTGCTGGCGAATCCTTCCCGAAGTCGGCCAAGGTTCGGAAGCCGGGGAGCTTTGTAATCGCTGCGATGACGCGGTGAAGGCGCTGCGCAGAGGCGCGGCATGACAACCCGGAACTCAGCCCGTGACCTCGGTTTTCTCGCGGCAATTGCCGCGCTGGTCCTGGATCAGGCCACGAAGCTCCTTTTTCTTTACGGCCTTCATTTTCGTGAAATGACCCCCGGCTCGGCCGTTCCAGTCCTCTCTTTTTTCAATCTGGTCATGGTTTGGAATCGAGGGGTCAGCTACGGCTTGTTTCCGGCACACGGACCCTGGGGCACGGCGGTGCTCACGCTCTTCTCCATCGGAGCAGTGATCGGCCTTGGCCTATGGCTCCTGAAGGCTCACCGCTGGCCTCTGGCCATAGGTCTCGGCCTCGTGATCGGGGGCGCTATCGGAAACCTGATCGATAGGCTGATTTACGGCCGTGTCGCCGATTTTTTCCACTTTTATTTCCGCACCTACGATTGGTATGTCTTCAACGTCGCGGATTGCGCCATCACCATAGGTGTAGGCGCGCTGTTGTATGACGCACTGTTGCGGCCGGAAAACAAGCAAGTCCAAGGCTGAGGAGTATCCGATGTGGAGTGATGGTCTACTGAGGCTCGTGCCCTGTTTCGCCGCCTGCTTGGCACTTTCGCTCAGCGCATGTGAATCCATTCGCACGGCGGTCGGTGCAAACAAGCAGCCGCCCGACGAATTTGCGGTGGTGACGAAAGCGCCGCTGATAATCCCGCCCGACTATAATCTGCGGCCGCCCAAGCCCGGCGCGCCCCCGCTAAATCAGGTTTCGCCGACTGACAGCGCCGAAGCGGCCCTGTTCAGCGACGATCCCAGGACGGTCGCCGGCACGATCAGCGGCAGCTACAGCCCTGCCGAGAAGATGCTGCTGGCGCAAACCGGGGCCGCCGCCGCAAACGACTCCATTCGACAGCAGATCGCCGCGGACAATTCCGGTGCAGACAGCGCCGATGAAGGGTTCGTCAACAGCTTATTGTTTGGCTCCAACAATGTAGGCGACGCGCCTGTGGATGCGGACGGAGAAAAGGCCCGGATCGATGCCGGTAAACAGCAGGCTCCGCAGATTAAGAAAGATAGCGGCGGTTGGCTCGATGGAATTTTTTAGGCGTCTCGCACCAGTCACATTGGCTGCTGCGCTCCTCGTTGGATCTGGCATCGCGCCTGCCCAGAACCAAGATAAAGATAAGGTGTTCCAGTTCGCGTTGCAGAACGGCATGCAAGTGCTTGTGGTGCCTGACCACCGTGCGCCCATAATCACGCAGATGCTTTGGTACCGCGTCGGCGCGGTTGATGATCCACCCGGGATTGGCGGATTGGCTCATTTTTTTGAGCACATGATGTTCCGCGGCACCACTGCCAATCCGGGCGATGCATTTGCCACCACCGTGGCGAGGAATGGCGGTGAAGACAACGCCTTCACGACCCACGACTATACCGCATTTTACGAACAGATCGCGAAGGACCGGCTTCGGATGGTCATGGGCCTGGAAGCCGATCGCATCGCAAATCTCGACCTTTCCGACGCCAGCGTCCGCACCGAGCGAGAGGTGGTTTTGGAAGAGCGGCGGATGCGGACGGACAATGATCCTCAGGCTCTGCTTCGCGAGCAGATGGAGGCGGCGCTGCATCTAAGCCATCCGTACGGGAGACCCGTGATCGGCTGGCCGGAGGAAATCCGCCGCATTGACCGCATGGCCGCCCAAGATTTCTACAATCACCATTATGCACCGAACAATTGCATCCTGGTGATCGCCGGCGACGTTACACCCGATGAGGTCCGCAAAGCGGCGGAAGCCGAGTACGGGAAATTGCCCGCACGCGAACTGGTGCCGCGCTGGGAATTCGCGCAGCCGCCGCGGCTCGGCGAGGCCCGTCTCAATATCACCCGGCACGATGTGAAGGTGCCCTTGTTCTTCCGCATTTATCGTGTGCAGAGCTACACAGAAGCCAAACCGGGCGAGGCAGAAGCGCTCGAAACCTTGGCGCAACTCCTCGGGGGCGACTCCACCAGCACGCTCTACCGAAAGCTCGTGGTCGAGCGGAAAATCGCTTCCGATGCCGGAGCCTCCTACGACGGGTTCAATCGAGACTCCGGGGAGTTCAGTGTCTATGCCGTGCCCCGCCCCGGTGTTCGCCTCGAAGAGATCGAGAAGGCGGTGGACGATGCGATAAAAGGGTACGCAAGTGCGTCCCCCGATCAGGGGGAATTCAGCCGCGCCAAGACGCAGCTGGTGGCGAGTGCCACGTACCGCCGGGATAGCCAATACGAAATGGCGGCCGCTTACGGACAAGCACTGGCCATCGGCCTCACTGTGGACGACGTCGAGCAATGGCCAGATCGCATCAAGGCCGTACCGCCAGGAGCTGTCCGTGATGCCGCGGCAAAAGAGCTGAACCGGCGGGAAGCGGTGACGGCTTATCTCACGCCTGCCCCCGCGGGCGCGCATTAGATGAAACGGCTTCTGTTCCTTGTCGCTTGTGTTGCCGGGCTGATCGTGCCGGCCGCAGCGCAAGCGGTCAGCGTCAAGACGCTCGATATGGGGAAGGACGTGCAGGTGTGGTACGTGGAAGACCACACCTTACCGATGATTGCGATGACGGCGGCCCTCCCCGCCGGCTCAGCCTACGATCCCCGCGAGAAACCGGGCCTCGCCGCCTTCACGGCCGACATGCTGAACGAAGGGGCCGGCAGCCTGAACTCGCAGGGGTACCAGACCGCCCTCAGCAACAAGGCCATCCGCCTCAACATGACGCCCACCCGGGACTATCTGGTGATCTCGTTGGTGACCCTGAAAGACAACGCAAAGGAGGCATTCCGCCTATTGGGGCTTGCGCTCACGAAACCACGATTCGAGCCGGAGGCGATTTCCCGTGTCAGAGGGCAGATTCTTGCCTCCTTGCAACAGGAAGATGAAGACCCTCAGCAGGTCGCCTCCAAGGCATTCATTGCGGCATTCTTCGGCGAACATCCGTACGGGCATCCCATCAACGGCACTCAAGCGTCGGTTGCCCGTATCAGCCGCAACGACATCAAGAGCTTTAAGCAGGCACATTGGGTGCGGAACGGACTGAAGATCGCAATATCTGGCGATGCTACACCCGACGATCTCAAAGCGCTCATTGGTAGCGCCTTCGGACAGCTCCCGGCCAGGTGGGCTCCTCCCCTTCCATCCGTGAGCCATATGGGATCGCCCGGCACCCACATCATCCCGCTGCAGGTACCACAGCCGAATGCCGTGATGGGCCTGCCGGGCATATTGCGGAATGACCGCGACTTCGTCCCAGCTTACGTCGCCAACTACATTATTGGCGGTGGCGGCTTCTCTTCGCGGCTGATGCAGGAGGTGCGGGAGAAGCGCGGGCTCACCTATGGCATCAGCAGCTCGCTCGATACGTTGCGAAAAGCCGGCATCTTTGCCGTTCAAGTGGCCACGCGCGCTGGTGCCATGCGCCAGACCATAGATGTCACGCGTGCCACAATGAAAGACTTTGCAGAGAATGGCGCGACCGAGAAGGAACTTGCCGATGCCAAGACCTTCATCACCGGCTCCTTCCCCCTGGCTTTGTCGTCCAATGCCGGGATTGCCAACCAGCTCAACTCTTTTCAGCGGGTGGGACTTGGCGTGGACTACATCCAGAAACGTAATGGCCTCATCAACGCGGTGACGCTTGACGACATCAAGCGCGTGGCAAAGCGGCTGTTCAACCCCGCGAGGATGACGATCACGATCGGCGGCAGCTTGCAGGCGCCACAGGTTAAGCCGAAGCCGCTGCCGGCCGGAAAGCCGCCCGGCCCGGCGCAGCCGCCTTCCAGGCCGACCGCGCCGAAGACCGGCGCCCCTACGGCCAAGCCGCCTGTCGCTGCAACCACCGCAGCGAAACCGAAAGAACAGGCGCGGCAACCCGCTCCCGTAGCACCTGGCGCCGCCCCCCGCTGACCTGTTGACGAAACAGCAGAGATTGGCCTTGTGCTGCAACCGCTCTGCTAAACTTTGCGCGTGAACGCCGAGTCGAAGCCGCGCATCCGCAAGCTTGCGGAAGGCACCATCAACCGCATCGCCGCTGGCGAGGTCGTGGAGCGGCCCGCCAGCGCGGTGAAGGAGCTGGTGGAAAACGCACTCGATGCCGCTGCCGGTTATATCGACATCACGACTTCCAGTGGTGGCGCCGATCTCATCGTGGTGGAAGACGATGGGATCGGTATGGAGCCGCGCGAACTGCGCCTTGCCGTCGAGCGCCACGCCACCTCGAAGCTGCCGGTGCAGGATGGCGAAGACGACCTCTCGCGCATTGCGACACTGGGATTTCGCGGCGAGGCGCTGCCCTCTATTGGCGCCGTGGGACGGCTTTGCATCGCCAGCCGTACGGCAAAGGGAGAAGCGCACGCGATTCGCGTCGAAGGGGGCGACGTTCGCGGCCCCATGCCGTGCGCGTTCCATGCGCCAGGGCAATCTGGCACCCGGGTGGAGGTGCGCGAGCTGTTCTTCGCCACGCCGGCGCGCCTCAAATTCCTGAAGTCCGCGCGTTCCGATGATCTGGCGACGCTCGATGCCGTAAAGCGGCTCGCCATGGCGCGGCCCGACGTGGCGTTCACGCTCACCATGGATGGCCGCCGGGTGCTGGCGCTGGAGAGCGAAGGCGATCTGTTCGGCGGCAGATTGAAGCGGCTCGCCAAGATCATGGGGCGCGACTTCGGCGACAATGCTGTTCCCATTGCGGCGGAGCGCGAGGGTGTGCGGATCGGCGGCTTCGCAGGATTGCCAACATACAACCGCGCCAACTCCGCGTTGCAGTTCCTGATCGTGAACGGGCGCCCGGTGCGCGACCGGCTGCTGCTGGGCGCGGTGCGCGGCGCTTATGCGGATTACCTTGCGCATGATCGCCATCCGGCGCTGGCGCTCTTTCTCGACTGCGATTCCACCTTCGTGGACGTGAACGTGCATCCCGCGAAGACCGAAGTGCGCTTCCGTGATTCCGGCCTGGTGCGCGGACTGATCGTGTCGTCGCTGAAGGCCGCGTTGCACGAAGCGGGACATCGCGCCTCCACAACCGTTTCGAGCGACGCGCTGTCGGCGTTGAGGCCGCAGACGGCACCATTCCCGCATCACTATCATTCGCCATATCCAACTGGATTCTCCGATCCCGGCCGCGAATATCACGCACCACTGTTCGCGCCGGGTGATGCGCATATAACATCCGCACGCGTTGAACCAATTCCTGACGATCCGTCCACGGAGCACCTCCCTCTCGGCGTGGCGCGGGCGCAGCTGCACGAGAATTACATCGTGGCGCAGACGCAGAACGGCATGGTGATCGTCGATCAGCACGCCGCGCACGAGCGCATTGTGTACGAGCGGATGAAGAAGGCGCTCGGCAACGGCGGGGTGGCGCGCCAGCCGGTGCTGATCCCGGAGGTCGTCTCGCTCGATCCCGGGGAGGTGGACCGCATCGCCGCGCGTGCCGAAGAATTCGCGCAATTGGGCCTGGTGCTGGAGCCGTTTGGGCCGGATGCCGTGCTGGTGCGCGAAACACCGGCGCTGCTGGGTCAGATCGACCTCGCATCGCTCCTGCGCGATCTCGCCGATGAACTCGCGGAAGCAGGCAGCGCCACTTCGCTGAAGGAGCGGCTCGATCATGTCGCCGCCACCTTGGCCTGCCACACCTCGGTGCGCTCCGGCCGAAGGCTTTCGGCGGACGAAATGAACGCGCTGCTGCGCGAGATGGAAGCGACGCCGCATTCCGGCCAGTGCAACCACGGCCGCCCGACCTGGGTGAAGTTGGCACACGGCGATATCGAGAAACTGTTCGGGCGACGCTGACTCTTTCGCCGCCGTTAACGCCCGAAACTACGGTCAACGGTTCGTCGATGAAATAAAACGACTCATCTTATTGAAACCATTTCAGCGCATACGCATTTGAGTGTCACTG
>JAFAVP010000154.1 GCA_019242395.1 Alphaproteobacteria bacterium
CCGCGATCCAGGATCAAAACCGGCGAGCCGTTGGCAAGACCGTCGATCAATGCGCTAAGATTGTTTTTCGCTTCGGTTATGCTGGCCGTTTTCATCTGGCTATAATAGCCTGAACGATCAGACCATTCAAGCTAGATCAGCCCTTGGACAATCCGCTGACCTTTCAGGACCTCATCCTCACGCTCCAGAATTTCTGGGCGAAGCAGGGTTGCCTCATTCTGCAACCTTACGACGTGGAGATGGGCGCTGGCACCTTCCATCCCGCCACCACCTTGCGCTCGCTGGGGCCGCGGCCGTGGCGCGCCGCCTATGTGCAACCGTCGCGGCGGCCGAACGATGGACGCTACGGGGACAATCCGAACCGGCTGCAGCACTATTACCAGTTCCAGGTGATCCTGAAGCCCGCGCCTGCGAACGTCCAGGACATGTATCTCGAAAGCGTGCGCGCCATCGGCCTCGATCCCAAGCTGCACGATATCCGTTTCGTGGAAGACGATTGGGAAAGCCCGACCCTCGGCGCCTGGGGACTCGGGTGGGAAGTGTGGTGCGACGGGATGGAGATCACCCAGTTCACCTATTTCCAGCAGGTGGGTGGCATCGATTGCGATCCGGTGAGCGCGGAAATCACCTACGGGCTGGAGCGGCTCGCCATGTATGTGCAGGGCGTGGAGAACGTGTACGACCTCGCGTTCAACGAGCAGCCGGATGGGCGCATCGTCCGCTACGGCGAAGTGTTTTTTCAAAATGAGAGGGAGCAGTCCGCGTACAATTTCGAGCGCGCCGATACGGAAATTCTGTTCCAGCATTTCAAGGACGCCGAAAAGCAGTGCCAGCAGCTATTGACCGGCGAAAAGCTGGCGCTGCCGGCGTACGACCAATGCATCAAGGCGAGCCACTGCTTCAATCTGCTGGACGCGCGGGGCGTGATTTCGGTGACGGAACGCGCGGCTTACATCGCGCGGGTGCGTGCGCTTGCCAAAGCCTGCTGCGAAGCCTGGCTTGAATCGCCGCAGGGCGCCTACGAGCCGAGGTTTGGGTGATGACCACGTTGCACCTTGACTGTCATCCCGGCCAAGCGGCGCGAAGCGCTGCGCGAGCCGGGACCCATTGGGATAGCGACGCAGTGGGTCCCGGATCACGCGCTATCGCGCATGTCCGGGATGACACGTACAGGCGGCGGGGTGCCCATGCCTGATCTGCTGCTGGAATTGTTCTCCGAAGAAATTCCGGCGCGAATGCAAGCGCAGGCGGCGAAGGATCTGGAGCGGCTGGTGGTCGGCGCGCTATCGGATCGCGGGCTGCTGTTCGAAGGGGCGAAATCCTTTGCCGGACCGCGGCGGCTGACGCTCGCAATCACCGGACTGCCGGCCAAGCAGCCGGACGTCAGCGAGGAGTTGAAGGGGCCGAAGGTCGACGCAGCGCAAGCGGCACTGGATGGCTTCCTGCGTAAGACTGGTCTGGCGAAAGAGCAGCTGAAAATCGAGAAGACGCCGAAGGGCGATGTGTATATCGGCGTGATCGCGCGCAAGGGCAGGGCGACGGCCGAGGTGCTGGCGGAAATCCTCCCCGAAACCTTCGCCAAACTGCCCTGGCGCAAATCGATGCGCTGGCCGCAAAAAGTCCCGCCGCGTCCATTTGGAGTGGGACCCTACGGGAAAGGCCCTTTTGGAACCCACGCGCCAGTGCGCTGGGTGCGGCCGCTGCACGGCATTGTCTGCACCTTCGATGGCGAGGTGGTGCCGTTCGAGTTTGCCGGGGTGACAAGCGGCAACATCACGTACGGCCACCGCTTTCTTTCGCAAGGTCCCATCGAGGTGCGCCGCTTCGAGGATTACCAAGAGAAGCTGCGGCACGCGCATGTCATTCTCGATCCGGAGCAGCGCAAGGAGATTATCCTGCACGATGCGCGCAACAAGGCGTTTGCGCAGCGGCTGGCGGTGGTGGAAGATGCGGGATTGATCGAGGAGGTGGTCGGCCTCGCGGAATGGCCGGTGGTGCAGATCGGCAGCATCGAAGACGCGTTCATGGAACTGCCGCCGGAAATCCTGCAGACCTCCATGCGCACGCACCAGAAATACTTCGCGACCAAGCCCCTCGGGGCTCCGCTCAAGCGCGGAGCGCCTCAGGGTGACGGCGGTCGTCATGCTGAGGCGCGAGCCGCAGGCGAGCCTCGAAGCATTGCCAACCGTTTTGTTGTAGTCGCGAATATGGCTGCGGAAGATGGCGGCAAGGAGATTGTCGCCGGCAACGAACGGGTGCTGCGCGCGCGACTATCGGACGCTAAATTCTTCTGGGATCAGGACCGCAAGCGCACCCTGGAATCGCGCGTGGACGACCTGAAGAACATCGTCTTCCATGCCAAGCTCGGCACGCAGTATGAGCGCGTGGAGCGCATCGAAGCGCTGGCCGGCGAGATTGCGGAGAAGATCGGCGCGGATGTGATCAAGGCGAAGCGCGCGGCGCGGCTGTGCAAGGCGGATTTGACGACCGGTGTGGTCGGTGAATTTCCCGAATTGCAAGGCGTGATGGGCCGCTACTGTGCGCTGCACGACGGCGAAGATCCCGATGTGGCTGATGCCATCCGCGATCACTACAAGCCGCTCGGCCCCCACGATGCCGTGCCGACCAACAAAGTCTCTATCGCCGTCGCGCTCGCAGATAAGCTAGACCAACTCGTCGGTTTCTTTGCGATCGGCGAAAAGCCGACCGGCTCCGGCGATCCTTATGCTTTGAGGCGCGCTGCACTAGGTTCAATAAGAATTGTGCTGGGTGAACGTCTTAGATTGCCGCTTAGCGTGCTGCTCGCTCGGCCGTTCCTGCTTACCACGATGAATGTCGCTGCGGAGACGGCAACAACTAAAATCGCGGGAGCAGCGGCCGCTCTGAACGAAATCGATTTGGAGGGCACCGCAGGGCGAGTGGTTGAAACCGCATTGGACAACCTCATTTCGGATGAGGCTGTGGCAAAGGTTCGGATTGCTTCTGAGCGTGAGCTTAAGCAGCTTGTCGAATTTTTCGCCGATCGCCTGAAAGTTGCCTTGCGGGAGAAGGGGACGCGGCACGATCTGATCGATGCGGTGTTCAGCCTCGGCAACGAAGACGATCTGGTGCGGCTGGTGGCGCGGGTGGAGGCGCTGCAGGCGTTCCTCAAAACCGATGACGGTGCCAATCTGCTGGTCGCCTATCGCCGCGCCGCCAACATCCTGCGCGACGAAGAGAAGCGCGACAAAACCAGCTACGATGGCGATCCTGATCCTGAACTGCTCTCTGCGCCCGAGGAGAAGACGCTGTTCGTAGAACTCGCCACGGCGTCAGAACTGATCCGTGCGGAAGTGGGACGCGAGCGCTTCGTCGAAGCCATGGGCGTGATGGCGCGGCTGCGCGCACCTGTCGATGCCTTCTTCGACAAAGTCACGGTGAATGACAAGAACCCGGAGCTGCGCAAGAACCGCCTCAAGCTGCTCTCGCGCCTCCGCGCCACGCTGCACCTCGTGGCCGATTTTTCGAAGATCGAGGGTTAGGGCGCAACAACCGCCCACTTTACGGGCTCGACGCGGGGTACAATCACACCCCAGCCTACGGCGCCCACCACCGCCACCGCGCCGGCAACCAGAAAGGCATCGGCAAACGATCCGGTGCGATCCACCACAAAGCCGGTGATCAGTGGCGCGAGGATACCGGCGCAGTTGGCGAAACCGTTCTGCAAACCCGTCCAGCGTGCCGCGACCGCCGGTCCGGCAAGCGTTTGCGAAATGGACCACAGCGAGTTGCTGATGGACCCGCTGGCTAGGCCGAACACAACCAGGCAACCTATGACAACCGTCTGGTTTCCGGTCGCCACACCGGCGAAGCAGACCGCGATCACGATATGCGGTAACACGCAGCCGGTCTTGCGTACTAGGTTGAGGGGAATGCCCCGCGCAATACAGCGATCCGCCAGCCAGCCGCTGACAATCGCGCTCGTCCCGGCCACGCAGTAGATCACTGCGCCAAGCTCTGACATTTGCGCGAGGCTGAAGCCTCGCTCCTTCACCAGATAGAGCGGCAGCCATGAGAGGATGAAGTAGAGGCCATAGTTCGAGGCGAAGTGGCCGATCATCGCGCCCCACATACTGCGCATCGACAGAAGATGGAGGAGCGAGGGTAATTGCGTCCTTTCGTGGTGAGCGCGGCTTTCAGAAGGCACCTCCCGGGCGGTTGCCAACCACGGCCACAGCCAAAGAAGCGCCGCAACGCCAAAGATTTCGAACATCGCGCGCCAACCGAATTGCACAATCAGCAATCCACCCAAAAGCGTTCCGGCGGCGGGGCCGAGCCAGAGCCCGGCATTGACGAATCCATTGGCGATACCAAGCGATGACGGCGCCACGTGCCGCGCGAGCAATTTCGACATGCACGGGAAGGCGGCGCTTTCACCCAGGCCGAGCACAAGGCGCAACGCAAGCAACGTGGCAAAGCCGCCGGCAAATCCAGTGAGTGCAGTGGCTGCAGACCAAACCGCGAAACCGAGTGCTAGCGCGCGGCAGGGATTCAAGCGGTCTGTCAGCCAGGCGGCGAGGAGTTGCGATGGTGTGTAGATCCAGAAAAAGGCCGACGTCATCACGCCGAACTGGAAATTGCTGAGCCGGAACTCGTCCTTGATCAGTGGCGCGGCTGTCGCGAGATTGCCGCGATCGATGTAATTGATGAAGATCGCGGCCGCCAGCAATGCAACCAGTGTGGCCCCGCCGCTTCCGCGGCGCGGCCGCGTCAGCTCTGCAACCGCCATTGTAATCTGCCCCGCTCGTTGCGGCGCTCAGTATGCCGAAGTTGGTCGTGATGCACCACGCTGCATCTGGTGGCCGATTTTTCGAAGATGGAGGGGTAGGGCGGGCTGTCATCCCGGACGCGAGCGTGGCGAGCGATCCGGGACCCATCGGGACAGCGTTATGATGGGTCCCGGCTCGCGCAATGCTAACGCATCGCTTGGCCGGGATGACAACCACAGCGTTGCCGGAAGCTACGCCGCCTTTTCCGTGGTCGGGTCGATCATCTTCGACACTTCGGTGATCTTCGTCGCCGGGAAGCCGCTGATCCTGGCGTGCTCGCGGATCAAATCCTCGTCCTTCGCGAGATACACGCAGAACGTCTTGTCGGCCGCCACATAGCTTTCCACCCACTGGATGTCGGGGCCAAGCTCGCGCAGCACCTTGTTCGATTGCGCCGCCGCGCCGCGCAGCTGCTCGCGCTCAAACGTGCCGACGGCCGGAATATCGCGTTCGATGATGAATTTTCGCAATGCCATGATTGTCCTCCGAAGTGAGCGCCGGATTTATGCCCAGCCTACAGGGAAACAAGCCCGCTAACTATTCCCTCGGAGCAGGTGCGCGAAAAACGCAATCCACAGCGCCCCCAGCACCACATTGCTGGTGGCGAACAGCGCCAGCCGGTGCATCACATTGTTGTAGGTGAGGTGCACAAGGCTGTGCAGCGCGCGCAGCCCCACATAGCTCCAGGCGAGCGCCAAGGTGGCGGCGGAAACCGTGGGACTCGTCACGTAATTCAGCATGCACACCACATAGAACAGCATCGGCAATTCGAGCAGATTCATGTAGTTGCGGTTTGGGATGGAGACTTCGCCCGGCACCCGCGCGCTCTCGCCGTAGCGGAAATCGCCTGCGCCCACCTGTCCGGCAAAGGCGGCGCGGAAGCGGCGGATCGGAACGAGCAGCAGCACCAGAAAGGTGAGGAGCGCGAGCGCGCCCACCGGCAGCAGGATCAGTTCGTGCGGCATGGCCGTCCCCTTCGGTTGTTCGCCGCACCATAGCACGGCAGCCGAAGGCCGGTTGAAGCGTTAAGGCGGAGCGGCTAAACCGCCGCCCGCCGGTTCGGGGCGTAGCGCAGTCTGGTAGCGCATCTGCTTTGGGAGCAGAGGGTCGCGTGTTCAAATCACGCCGCCCCGACCATCCGCCTTCGCTGACGCTTCGGCGCCAGAAGTCACACCGAGGGCAGGCCTGGCTCTCGGGGACCGGTCTTGAGCCCCAGGCGCAAAATCTCGGCCCAGGCGCTTTCCGCATCGTCGGCAAAGGAAAACAGCGTCAGGTCATCGGCCGCAATGGTTCCCTCCTGCGCCAGGAATTCGAAATTCAGAACCTTCGTCCAATAGGCCTTGTCGATCAGCACCACCGGAATGCGGTGCATCTTCAACGTTTGCATCAGGGTGAGGATTTCGAACAGCTCGTCCAAGGTGCCGAAGCCTCCGGGGAAAATCACCAGCGCATTGGCCCGCATCACCAGATGGAATTTTCGCACGGCGAAGTAGTGAAACTGGAACGTCAGCTCCGGCGTGGTGTAGGCGTTGGGCTCCTGCTCGCGCGGCAGGCCGATGTTGAAGCCGATGCTGGGGGCGCCCGCTTCTATGGCGCCGCGGTTGGCCGCTTCCATGATGCCGGGGCCGCCGCCTGTGGCGATCACATTGTCGCGTATGCCGCTCTCCCCGTTCAGCGCGCCGCCGCGTTCCGAGGCGATACGGCCAAACCGCCGCGCCTGCTCGTACCAGAAAGCGGAGCGGCCACCGGCGCGCGGTTCGGCACGCGGCGGCAGCGGCGCGGTCGATTTCGCTTCATCGGCACTGCCTTCCGGAAGCACGCGGGCGCTGCCGAACACCACGATGGTCGAGCGCACCGTCCAGGCGCGCAGCAGCTGTTCCGCCTTCTCGTACTCCAGCATCAGGCGCACGCCGCGCATGCTGTCGCCGAGCAGGAAATCCGGATCGAGGGCGGCCAGCCGATATGCGGCTGCGGTTTTCTGAGCATGATTGTCTTTCGTCATGGGCACTGCTTGCCAGCTATGGGGTTGCAGGGGCAAGCGCCTTGCGGCTTTGATTTGCAGGGCGGCTATCTGTTAGAGAGCGCCTCTCACGGAGAAAACGCCATGCGCGCGCGCATCTACCAGCCGCCGAAGAATGCGATGCAATCCGGCCGCGCCAATACGAAGCAGTGGGTGTTGGAGCACGAGCTTGCCGCGCCACGCCGCCCCGATCCGCTGATGGGGTGGGCGAGCACGGAAGATACGCTCTCTCAGGTGCAGCTCGAGTTCGAAACGAAAGAGCAGGCGGTCGCCTATGCCCAGAAAAATGGCATCGAGTATCAGGTGTTCGAGCCAACGCCTGCACCGCAGAAGCCCAAAGCCTATGCCGACAATTTCCGCTATGACCGCAAGGTGCCCTGGACGCACTAGCGTCTGCGAGACTTGGAAATTGGAAGTCAGAAACAGAAGAGGGAAGCCCTCGTCCTTGTGCTATAGGCGGACGCGGCGGTCGATTCCGACTTCTAGCTCTGGCCCGCAGGCCCCGTAGCTCAATGGATAGAGCAACAGCCTTCTAAGCTGCTGGTTGCAGGTTCGATTCCTGCCGGGGCCGCCAATCTGGGATGCTTCCACCTCTCCTTGGGATCAGGCGAGCGCTGGCCGCCGGGAAAGGTGCATCTGGCGGTACACAAGCAGCAGGCTCGTGACGCCCTG
>JAFAVP010000210.1 GCA_019242395.1 Alphaproteobacteria bacterium
ACCGGCCGCGGGCGTGCGCTCCATCCCGCATGATAACATGCGCAAGCGCATCGCCGAGCATCTCACGCGCTCGCTGCAGACTGCGCCGCATGTCACCGCCGTGTTCGAGGCGGATTTCAGCGCGATCGCCGCGCATCGGGCCGCGCACAAGCAGGCGTTCGCGAATGAAGGCGCGAACCTCACCTTCACCGCCTATTTCGTTGCGGCGTGTGTTTCCGCCATGGTAGCCGCGCCGGCGGTGAACGGCCGCTGGTATGACGAGCGCGTCGACATTTATGAGGACATCAACGTCGGCATCGGTACGGCGCTGGGTGAGAAGGGGTTGATCGTGCCGGTGATCCGGCGCGCGCAAACCCTATCGTTGTTAGAGATCGCGAAGCAGCTGACCGATCTCACCGAGCGCGCGCGCGCCGGCAAGCTCGCGCAATCGGATGTGCAGGGCGGCACCTTCTCCATCTCCAACCACGGGGTGTCGGGCTCGCTGATCGCCGCGCCGATCATCATCAACCAGCCGCAGTCGGCCATTCTCGGCGTCGGCAAGCTGGAGAAGCGCGCGGTGGTGCGCGGCGACGCTATCCAAATCCGGCCCATGGCCTACGTGTCGCTCACCATCGATCACCGTGTCGTCGATGCGTTTCAGACGAATGCCTGGCTGACGAAATTTGTGGAAACGCTGGAGAACTGGCCCGCCGAAGCTTAGGCCACTTCAAGCAGCAAGCTCTTCCGTTCCCCCTATTTCGCCGCCACTACGAACAACCGCTGGAACGGCAGCAACGTCTTGCCGTCGCTGCGGCGGGGATAGGCTTCACGCAGGCGCGCGCGGTATTGCGCGATGAAGGCTTCGCGCTCGTCTGCGATGAGCGGCTGCACAAACGGCCGCAAGCCCGTGCCGCTCACCCAGGCGAGCACCGGATCGTCTCCTTCGAGCACGTGGAGGTATGTAGTTTCCCAAATGTCCAGCGTGCGCGCGAGCGGCGCGAGGATGTCGTAGTAGGCATCGGGCGAGAGCACATTCACCTGCCGCGCATTGGCGAGCTTTGCCGCCCAGGGCCCGGCTTTTGCCACCTCGCGCATCAGCAGATGCGAAGGCGCATCGAAATTCCGCGGCACCTGAAAGGCAAGCGCGCCGCCCTCCGCGACATATCCCATCAGCTGCGGCAGCAGCGCGTGGTGATCGGCGATCCAGTGCAACGTCGCGTTCGAGAAGATCACATTGTAACGCGCTTCGGGCGACCAGGATTCCACCTCCCCTTCGATCCAGCTTGCCCGCACGCCGGACGAGCGCGCTTTCGCCAGCATCTCCGGGGAAGACTCCAAGCCTTCGAGCTTCGCTTCCGGCCAGCGCGCGGCGAGCAGCGCTGTCGAATTCCCGGGTCCGCAGCCGAGATCGATCGCTCGCGCCGGCGCGTTCAGCGGCACGCGCGCCAGCAGCTCCATCGCGGGCCGCGTGCGCTCATTCGCGAATTTCATGTACACGTCTGGGTCCCAGCTCATGCCGTCTCCCGGTCCGGAATTTCCACACGGAACGTCGTGCCCTGCGGGCCTGTGGCGATCAGCGAAATGTCGCCGCCATGGGCGCGCGCGAGTTCCCGCGAAATCACAAGGCCAAGCCCTGAGCCGCCGCTGCGCGCGCTGCCGGCGAACGGTTGAAACAACCGGTCGCGCACCTTCTCCGGAACGCCCGGGCCATTGTCCGCGACGTGGATCAGCACCCGTTTGCCGTTTCGGGATGCTGACACGCGAATCTCTCCCGCCGCCTTGCCATTCACCGCCTGTTCGGCATTGCGCACGAGGTTCAGCACAATCCGGAACAGCTGCTCGGGATCGGCGTCCACCTGCAACTCTGCCGGCACTTCGTCGATGAGCGACAGCGCGCCCTCGCCTGCGCGTTCCGCCAGCGCCGCTTCGCCGGCGTCTTCCACCAGCGGCTTCAGCGTTACGCGCCGCCGCTCCGGTGCATGCTCCTCGGCGCGGCCATAGCGCAAGGTGTTGGTGGCGAGCGCTACGGCATGATCGATGGCGCTGATGAGCCGCGGCGCGAGGCGCTTCACCACCGGGTCCTCGCTCGCCGCGAGCCGGTCGGACGCCAACTGCGCGCTGGCGAGGATATTGCGGAGATCGTGCTGGATTTTCGCAACAGCCATGCCCAGCGCCGCAAGCCGCCCCCGCTGCTGCAGCGAGCCGTAGATGTCGCGCTGCATGGTGGCGAGCTCGCGTTCCGCGATGCCGATCTCGTCGCGGCGTGCTGACGGCGCAATGATGCGGCTGGCATCCTCGGGGTTTTCGCGAAACGCGGTCATAGCGCGCGTGATCCTTCCCATCGGCCGCACCAGCACGAAATAGAGGCTGAAGAACACAAGCACCGCTGTCACGGAAGAGAGCAGCAGCGCCAGCAGCGCTGTGCGTCCAGCATAAAGCGCGAGCGCATCGTGGATCGGTTTTTCGCCGAGAATGACGTCGACGCCCTGCGCGCCGCGAATTTTTGTCGGCGCCATGATGCGCAGGAAGCGATTGCCGCCGTTAGCGAGGCAGTCGAGGCCGTACCAAATTTCCTTGAAGACGTTGTCTTCCCGCAGGTCGATGGAGAAATCGATCCGCCGCGGCGTTTGCGTCACCAGGAACAGCTCGTGCTCTTCCGGGCGGCGCAGCACCACGGCGTTGGCGCCGGCCCGCATCAGCAGCTGCTCCCGCAAGCCGGTGGAGAGTTTCTCGCCGGCCGCTTCGGTGAGCGGCAGGATGGCGATCTCGGCCGACTCCACATGGCTTTGCAGCAACGCGTGATGATAGCGGCCGATGGAGGGGGCGAAGATCACGGCCTCCGTCAGCAGCACGTAAAGCAAGGTGAGAAGCAACAGCCGGCCGGAGAGGCTGTGCGCGACCAGCCTCCAGGCATTGCTCAGCTTTGCGGGCCCCGGCATCGCCCGCGCATAAAGCATGATCCGGGCTGCCAATGAAGCGCGGGGCGCTCCTGCAAAATCCGACTACCGGAAGATTACCGAGGGTGCTGGAAGTTTAGGGGCCGAAGCGCGTCACACGGACGGCGTCGCCGATAACGTCGGGGGCATTTGGCACCTGTTCGAGTCTTAGGCATGGGGTTATTCTTGCATGGGCGACGTGGGAAAAGGGGAGCCTATGCTGTTAATACTCGCCGCAGCGGCTTGCGGCCTTTATACGTGTGGTGGGCCGATGGTCAGCCCTCATCCTCATACTATTCAGAACGCAGACGATGCGGTTGCGACGGCGTGCCTACAATGGATAACGACCTATCCTGAGGCTGGCCTGAAACCATCGACATGCTTGTCTGAGTTCTCGGGGCAGTTCCAAAGCGGCATGTGGGTAGTACGGCAGAAAATACCCCCGGAATCTACCAAGGGTCTTACGATGTACCTCGATCCCAACACAGGCAATATCCGGGATTGGTTTATTGCCGACTAGCCTCAAACTGTAGCAGTGCCCGACCGGTGCTTGGTTGACAGCCGCAGGCGCGCTCACTAGAAGGCGCGCTCCCCGGTCCGAGCCCGAAAATCCCAAGGAGTACCCGCCGTGAAGCGCACCTATCAGCCGAGCAAGCTCGTGCGGAAGCGCCGCCACGGATTCCGCGCCCGCATGGCGACCGCCGGCGGACGCAAGGTTCTGGCCCGCCGCCGCGCCCACGGCCGCAAGAAGCTTTCCGCCTGAACCTGCCGGACGACCCGCCGAAATCGCTGAAAATCGAGCGGCTGAGGCATCGGCCGGATTTCCTCCATTGCGCCCGAAGCTTCCGCAAGGTCACCCCGGGCCTGAGCCTGGAGGCCGCCGCCACCCCACCGAAATTCGCCCAAGCCAGAACGGCCCGAATCGGCTTCACCGCCACCAAGAAAATCGGCGGAGCCGTCGAGCGCAACCGGGCCAAGCGCCGGCTTCGGGCCGCCGCCGCGGCGCTGCTTCCCCTTTATGGGCTCACCGGGAGCGACTATGTTCTCGTCGCGCGAGCCGGCACGCTGACGCGGCCCTTCGCCGATCTGTTGGAGGACCTTGCCGGCGCGCTGAAGGCCGCCCGCGCCAAGCTGGCCAAAGAGCCTTGACTGTATGAACCCTGTTCTGCGCCGGCTGAGCCTTGCCCTCCTGCTGGCGCCGATCCGAATTTACCGATGGTGCATTTCGCCGATGTTTCCGCCTGCCTGCCGTTTTATGCCGACCTGCTCGGAATACGCCGTGGATGCGCTGACCCTGCACGGGCCGGTTAGAGGCTCGTGGCTCGCCGCCCGGCGGCTGTTGCGATGCCATCCCGTGAAATTGCTGGGCGGTTCGTCCGGCTTCGATCCCGTTCCGCCGCCCCGATAGGACCCATGGAAAACAACCGCAATTTCCTCCTCGCCCTGCTGCTCTGCGCCGCCATGATTTTCGGCTGGCAGTATTTCGTCGCCGGTCCGCAGATGGCGAAGGAGAAGGCGCAGCAGGCACTGCTCGCCAAGCAGAAGGGGCAAGAGGCACAGACCAAGACAGCGGAGCTGCCGAAGGCGGCCAGTGCGGTGGCGATTCAGCTCTCGCGCAGCGCGGCGCTGAAAGCGGGCGGCGCGCGGGTTCTGATTGCCACGCCGTCAGTGAATGGATCGCTGCGGCTGAAAGGCGCCCGTTTCGACGACCTGCAACTGCGGAAGTACCGCGAGACGCTCGATCCAAAGAGTCCGGAGATCGTGCTGTTTTCGCCGGAGAGCACGGCTTATCCGTACTTCACCGTGTTCGGCTGGGTCGCGGCGCCTGGCTCGAAGGTGAAGACGCCGGATGACTCCACACCGTGGACTCTCGCGAGCGGCCACACGCTCACCCCGGACACGCCCATCAGCTTGCGCTGGGACAACGGCCAAGGCCTGACCTTCACCCGCACCATTTCCGTCGACAAGCAGTACATGTTCACGGTGAACGATGCGGTGGCGAACCATGGATCGAACGCAGCCGTGCTGTTTCCCTATGCCTCCGTGGTGCGGAGGGGCGTGCCGCAGGGCACGCATTACATGGCGCTGCATGAAGGCTTCATCGGCATCGCAGAAGGTTCGCTGAAAGACGCGAACTACACCGACTTGAAGCCTGAAAGCCCGCAGCAGACGTTTCACTCCACCGGCGGCTGGCTTGGCATCACCGACAAATATTGGATGGCGGCGGTTATCCCGCCACAGACCAAAGCGTTCGATGGCGCCTACCGCGCGCTGCATCCCGGCGCCGAGCAGGACTATCAGGCCGACTATCGAATGGACGCCCACGTTGTGGCGCCTGGCGCAAGGGTGCAGGTGACCCAGCACCTCTTCGCCGGTGCCAAGGTGGTCGGCACACTGCGCGATTATCAGGACCGGCTCAGCATCCCGCGCTTCGATTACGCCATCGACTGGGGATGGTTCTGGTTTCTCACCCGGCCGATGTTCTGGCTGCTCGATCTGTTCGGGCACTCCGCCGGCAACATGGGCATCGCCATCCTGCTGCTCACGATCGTGGTGCGCCTCGCCTTCTTCCCGCTGGCCAACACGCAATTCCGCAGCATGAGCCGGATGAAGAAGCTGCAGCCTCATGTGGAGCGCATTCGCGAACGCTTCGCGGAAGACAAGATGCGGCAGCAGCAGGAGATGATGGAACTGTACAAGCGGGAGAAGGTGAACCCACTCTCTGGCTGCCTGCCAATCTTCATCCAGATCCCTGTATTCTTCTCGCTGTACAAGGTGCTGCTGGTCAGCATCGAGATGCGGCAGGCGCCGTTCTTCGGCTGGATTCACGATCTCTCGGCGCCCGATCCTACGTCGATCCTGAACCTGTTCGGATTGCTGCCGTACAACCCGCACGCCTATTTGCCCGCGGCTGTCTCTTTCTTATCGATCGGCATCTGGCCGATTCTTATGGGCGCGACGCAGTGGCTCCAGACCAAGATGAATCCCGCGCCGGCAGACCCGGTGCAGGCGCGGATGTTTGCCTTCATGCCTCTAATCTTCATGTTCATGCTGGCAAGTTTTCCGGCTGGCCTTGTAATCTACTGGACGTGGAGCAATCTGCTTTCGATGATCCAGCAATATGTGATCATGCGGCGGGAAGGGGCCGAGATTCACCTCTTCAACAACCTCGCGCCGCTCCGAAGGCTTGCCGCTCCGAAAGCGGATTCCACACCGGGTGAGTGATGGCACCGACGATTTCGCCCGCAAGCTGTTTGCGGGTGAATGCAAATTCGTCGCCGGCGCGGCGTCTATCGAAGCACTGCCGCCATCGAAGCTGCCGGAAATTGCGTTTGTCGGCCGCTCGAATGTGGGCAAGTCAAGCCTCATTAACGCGCTGGTGAATCGGAGGAAGCTGGCGCGGGTTTCGCGCACCCCCGGACGCACACGGCAAATCAACCTCTTCCGCCTGCGCGATTCGCTGATGATCGCGGATCTGCCCGGCTACGGCTTTGCCAAGATCTCGAAGGCGGAAATGGAAGCGTGGAATCGCTTGATCAGTGCCTACCTGGCCACGCGAAAAAGCTTACGGCGCGTGCTGCTGCTGCTCGACGCCCGCCGGGGTGTCGTGGAAGCCGACCGGCAGGTCATGCCGCTGCTGGACCAGGCTGCGATTGCGTATCAGGCGCTGCTGACGAAAGCCGACGCTGTGACGAAGAGCGAGCTGGAGAACGTGTTGCACGCGGCCGTCCTTGAGATCCAGTCGCATCCCGCCGCGCTTGCGGACGTGCTGGCCACATCGGTGGAAACTGGCGCGGGCATCGCTGAGCTACGCGTGCGGCTCGCCGAATTGGCCGTTCACGGATAATCCGGCGGGTGGCGGAGGCCGGAAGGCTGGGGTATAAGGCGAAAACTCCGAGGACCTGATGGCGCTCCAGGACGACGCCGGCACACTGGATACGAGCCTGCGTACTCTGGCCCGCTGGCGCTCAACCGCCCGCGTATTGGTCGAAGCCCTGCCGAACATTTTGAAGTACGACGGCAAGACAATCGTCGTGAAGTATGGCGGCCATGCCATGGAGGGCGGCGTCTCCGAGCACTTCGCGCAAGACATCGTGCTGATGAAGCAAACCGGCATCGACCCCATCGTGGTTCACGGTGGGGGGCCGCAGATCGGCTCCATGCTGAAGCGCCTCTCGATTCCATCCAACTTCGTCGATGGCCTGCGGGTGACGGACGGCGCCGCAATCGAAGTCGTCGAAATGGTTCTGACCGGTTCGATTAACAAGCAAATCGTCAGCGGCATCAATGCTGCGGGGGGCCGTGCTGTTGGCATCTCCGGCAAGGACGGTAACCTCCTGATCGCCCGCAAGCTCGAACGCGCCAAGCTCGATCCGCACACCTTGCAGAGCAAGCAGGTGGATCTCGGTTTTGTGGGAGAGCCGGAGGCGGTGAATGCAGAGGTTCTGCGCACGATCATCGACTCGGCGCTGATTCCTGTGGTGGCGCCGATTGGCGTGGGGCGCCAGGGCGAAACCTATAACATCAATGCCGACACCGTCGCGGGCGCAGTTTCGAGCGCCATGACGGCGACCCGCCTGATGCTCTTGACGGATGTTCAGGGCGTACTCGACCCGGACGGCAAGCGCATCCGGCGGCTGACGGCAGCGGAGGCACAGACGCTCATCGAGAATGGCACGATCTCCGGCGGCATGATTCCGAAAATCGAAACGGCCATCGAGGCGGTGCGAGGGGGCGTGAAGGCCGCCGTCATTCTCGACGGACGCATCCCCCACGTGCTGCTGCTCGAGTTGTTCACCGAGCATGGCGCGGGCACGATGATCACCGCGGAATGATGCATTTTCGGGTGCTGGTGGCGATGGGCGCATTTCTCGCCGCCTGCGCCCAGGCACATGCCGCGCTGAAGCTTTGCAACCAGACGAGCTATATCCTCTATGCGGCGAGAGGCTCTGCCACGAAAACGGATCTAAGCACGTCCGGCTGGACGCGCATCGTGCCTGGCGATTGCGCAACGCCCATTCCGGATCCGCTCGACGCACCGGCGTATTTTATCTACGCCCGCACCTCGCGGGCACATTCGGGCCCCGCGCGCGCCTGGGGCGGCGGCGCGCAAATCTGCGCCCGTGACACCAACTTCGCCGAACGTGTGAAATTGCCCGTGAGGCGTTGCAAGACGAACGGCTTCTACAGGATGCCGTTCGCGGTCGTCGATCGTCATGCGAAGCCCGATTGGACCACCACATTCACGGAATCGCCGGCCATCAGATCACGGGCAGATGCAAAACGCGCGGGCGTGAACCGGCTCCTCCAAGATCTGGGGTACCACGTGCAAGGGCCGGGTGAGCGCGCCCGCGACCTCGCGTTGGACGACTTTCACAAGCGGGCGAAATTGCCCGCGGATGCCAACGATGCGGAGTTGTTCGCCGCGCTCGAAACGGCGGCCATCAACGCAACCGCGCCTGCTGGCTACACGATCTGCAACCAAACCGAGCAGCCATTGTGGGCCGCCATTGGCCTGCCTGCACCAAAATCCACCACCACTCGAGGCTGGTGGCAGGTTGCTCCGCGAGCCTGTTCGCAGGCGCTGGCCCAACCGCTGCAAATGGATCGCGTGTATCTTTTTGCCAAGCGCGCCAATGGAGCGCCCCTGGTGAATGGGCCAGCGAAACTCTGCGTCGCCAGCGGCCAGTTCCACCGCGCGGGCAACCCGCCCTGCTCCGGCAAGAGTGTGGTCGAGCGGCCGTTTGCGGTGACGAACACGAAGGATCGGTCCGGCTTTGTTGCCCGCATCGGCGAAAGCGGGCTGCAGCCCTCATCCGGCACGGGGAAGTAGCGCCAGCGACGAAAGCAGAAATCGAATTCTCAATCAGGAACACAAGATGTAGTGGGCGAAATCGCACCACACCGTTTGTACTCAAGAATCCGGCAGATTGCGTGGCTCGGAAGGGTTGTGAGGCGGGGTTGAAAGCGACGCGCGAAAACGTGTTCCCAACAGGGAACGCGCACGAGCGCCGTCGAGGAATACCAACGAAGCGTCCTTGGCTGGACTGGCAGCGACCGACTCTCCCGCGGCTTGAGCCGCAGTACCATAGGCGCTGGGGGCTTTAACGGCCGAGTTCGGAATGGGATCGGGTGGAATTCCCCCGCTAGGACCACCAGTCCAGCCAAAGACGTTTCGTCTACATTGGCGAACATGCTGACGCATATTTCGCCTTGCGAACACGCTCCCGCGTGCTTTGCTGACCTGGCAGCGACCGACTCTCCCGCGGCTTGTGCCGCAGTACCATAGGCGCTGGGGGCTTTAACGGCCGAGTTCGGAATGGGATCGGGTGGAATTCCCCCGCAAGGACCACCAGGTCGGCAAAGAACGCTTCGCGTCAAAATTCAGAAGATG
>JAFAVP010000066.1 GCA_019242395.1 Alphaproteobacteria bacterium
AGATCGGCGTCTTCGTGCACCACCGTCAGCGGAATATCCTGCGCCTGGGGCAGGGCGGGCGCGGGTTCCGGCACCCGCACGTCGTAGATTTCTCCCGGTTTGACCCGGGTGTTGCCGTCTCCTATCGTTTGGCCGGCGCGCGTCACAGCGCCGCTGGCCAGGAGCGCCTGCAGCCGCGAGCGGCTTAGCTCGGGGAGGGCGGCAGCCAGAAAGCGGTCCAGCCGCTCGCCCGCTTGCTCCGCTGCAACGGCCGCCGCGCGCAGTGTTCCGTCCACGGAGGGACTTGCCTTGACTGAATTCACCACCGCTCCGTCCAACGACGATCCGCGCAACAACGCAAGCTACCGCGCGGCGCGGGCTCTCGCCATCGGGCTGGGCCTCCTGATGATGGCCATGTTCCTGATTGTGGTGGGAACGCTGGTCACCCGCATGTTCGGCCGCAGCGCCGCGCCGTCCACCGCCTCCGAGGGGGTGGCGATCGACCAGCTGCCGGCGGGCTCGCGCATCACAGACATGCGGACGGACTCCGGCCATGTGGTACTGCGCATCCGCACCGACCAGGGTGAGGAAATCCGCATTGTCGACGATGCCTCCGGCCGCGTCGTCAGCCGCATCATCGCGCCGAAATAAGCGACTTAGATATCCGGTTGCTCCGACAATTCGCCAAGCGGTAGCTTGTTCGGAGAACAGGCTGGGGTCGAACTTACGTCATGCATGCCGCTCACATTCTTGTGGTGGAGGACGATCGATCGATCGGAGCGGCACTGTGCAACGCTCTGCAGCGGGAGGGGTATGCCGCCGAACTTGCGTGCACCCGCCAGCAGGCGAGTGCGGCGGCCGATCGGGCTCGTTTCGACCTGGTGGTGCTCGATATCGGTCTTCCAGACGGCAGCGGGCTGGACCTGCTTCGGCGTTGGCGCAGCGGCGACAGGGCCACTCCCGTCGTCGCGGTCACAGCCCGTGGCGGAATAGAAGACAGGATCAAAGGCCTCGACGCTGGGGCAGACGACTATATTGCCAAGCCGTTCGAGATTCGGGAGCTGATGGCAAGGGTGCGGGCGGTGTTGCGGCGTCCCGGCGGGGCGCTTGGAGAACTGCTCGCGCTCGGGAATGTCGAGCTGGATACGGTCCGACGGCGCCTGCGCATCGGAGGGCACCTTGAAAATGCACCGCGCCGCGAAGTTGCCATCCTGGAGACCCTGATGCGGCAAGCCAACATCGTCGTGAATCGCGACACGGTGATGCGCGCGGCATACGCCGCCGATGAACACGCAACGCAAAACGCCCTCGAGGCCAATATATCGCGATTGCGGCAGCGCCTGATGCAGGGCGGCGCCGAAGTCGAGATACACACCATACGAGGAGTCGGGTACCTGCTCCGCGAAAGCCCATGAGCGCACCGCGATCCATCGCCGGCGGGCTCCTGGTTCGCCTGCTGATTCTGTTTTCACTGACGCCGCTGCTGGCCGGCATCAACATCATCGTCGTCGGTGAGCAGAACTCGAATCCCGAGGTCGACGCCAGGCTGGAACGGCTGGCGGACCAGATCGTCCCGTACATCCGGTTCAATCCTGCTGGCCTGCCGTCGCTGGACGTCCAGTCGCTTCGCGGCCGCTCCTTCGCCCGGGATCTCCGCGTCGCAATGTTCGAGCACAGTGCCACCCCGGCCGTGCAGTGGCCCTCCGATCTGAAACTGAGGGCCTGGGATTTTTTCGACGGTTATCAAACCGTTCGTGCGGTGAACGGTCACTGGCTGCGCCTCTTGTTTGCACCGCCTGCGGGCAGCTGGTCGGCGTGGTTGCACTGGTATGCTGACGAACTGGCCGACGAAATCCTCCCTTTGCTTATCGCGCTCATGTGCATCACCCTCCCGCTTTCAGCGATCACGATCCGGCGGGAGCTCGCGCCGGTTCGCCGGCTTGCCCGCGAGGCGGCTGCCATAGAGCCGGGCGTGCGGGACACACGCCTCACCGAGGTGGGTGTTCCTTCCGAACTGTTGCCGCTTGTCCGCGCGGTGAATGGCGGACTTGAGAGGCTGGATGCCGGGCTTGCCGCGCAGCAGCGGTATTCAGCTGTCGTCGCGCATGAGTTAAAGACACCGCTGGCCGCATTGTTGCTGCAGCTCGAACGCGACCTGCCGCGCGCGGAAGCGGATGCCTGCCGGCAGCAGGTGCTGCGGATGCGCGGGTTGGTCGAACAATTGCTCATCATTGCCGAGTTGACGGCCAAGCGGGTTGGCACGGCCGCTGAGGTCGATCTAACTGCGGTCGCGCGCGAAGCGATTTCTCAGGAAGTGGTTGCGGCGCTGGACGCCCAGGTGGAGCTCGAACTGCAGGGGCCGCAAACGCCTGTTCTGATCAGAGGCAACGCGGCAGCAGTCGCGATCGCGATCGGCAATTTGATCGATAATGCGATTCGGCATTCCCCCAAGCACGAGCGGATCCTTGTCCGCGTCACGCCGGATCGCACAGTCGAGGTCGCCGACCGCGGCGCAGGCGTTCCTGCCGAAGAGCGGGACATTATTTTCGAACCGTTCTGGCGCAATCCCCGCAGCAAGGGTGCGGGCCTGGGCTTAGCGATTGTCCGGGCCATGGCGGATCTGCATGGGGCCACCGTCACGCTGAATGCAAATGCGCCGCACGGTTGCGTCTTTCTTCTCCGCTTTCCACCGCCGGACATCGGCCACGGCCAAAACGTACCGGCGGGCCGGGCGGCATAAGGAAGCTCGAGGCCCAGCAGCAACACCCCTATTTCCCCGCAAAACCAAGATGCTTCCCTCTCGGCGCAATGTTGAGGCTGAGTTGCAATTGCTTTTGCAGGTGTTGCGCTGGCGGAACATCGCCTTCGTAAGCTACGCATCTCCAGCTTACGAAGCGGTCAGTCTATTCTCATTGAGGCCGCCGTAGTTTGCGCCACACTTAGAGGCAATCGGTCTCTGGTCGAAGGGAGTACCGCATGAAAACGGCCCGTTCTCCGCTGGCACGCGCCTCATTGCGCGCCATGGCAATGCAATTGATTCTGCTCTCCGCGCCATGCGTGGCTCTGGCAGATGCTGGCGCAACCTGGACAACGCCAGCCGGCGATCTGCAGGGTACGCGTTATAGTTCGCTCAACGAAATTAACACGTCCAACGCGGGCAGCTTGGTCGAGGAGTTCAACTTCCCGACCAACGCGATTGCCAGTCACGAGGGCAATCCGCTCGTCGTGAACAACGTCATGTATGTCGTCCTGCCGTGGCCGAACAAGCTCATCGCAATGGATCTGACAAAGCCGGGAACTCCGCTCTGGGTTTTCGATCCGCACACCAATGGCGACTCGCGTGGCGTGGCGTGTTGCGACGTGGTCAATCGCGGTGCGTCCTATGCCAAGGGGCTGGTGGTTTACGCGCTGCTGGACGGCCACGTTGTGGCGGTAGATGCCGCCAAAGGCACGCAGGTGTGGAGAACGGCCGTCGGGGAGCCCACGCGCGGCGAGGTGCTGACTGGCGCGCCGATTATCGTCGGCAACAATGTGATCGTAGGCAATTCGGGGGCGGAACTTGGGGTTCGCGGGTGGGTCGAAGCGCTTAACCTGACCACGGGCTTGCCAGTCTGGAAAGCTTACAACACCGGTTCTGACAGCGATGTGCTGATCGGCAAGCGGTTCCACCCGTACTACGCTAAGGACAAGGGCAAGGATCTCGGAAAGTCCACCTGGCCGGCCAACATGTGGCAGGTCGGCGGGTCCACTGTATGGGGCTGGCTGACCTACGACCCCAAGACGAACTTGCTGTTCTACGGCACGGCGCAACCGGGCGTGTGGAATCCTGACATGCGGCCGGGCGACAACAAGTGGTCCAGCGCCATTATCGCGCGCGATCCGAAGACAGGTGAGGCGGTATGGGCCTATCAACTGACGGCACACGACAATTGGGACTACGACGCGATCAATGAAAGCATCGTCGCAGACGTTCCGTTCAAGGGTAAGAACGCGCACGTCGTCATGCATTTCAACAAGAACGGCTTTGCCTACATGCTCGACGCCAGCACGGGAAAAGTGCTCAACGCGAACCCGTTCGCGCCGAGCGGGGTGACCTGGGCGACCGGCGTTGATCTGAAGACCGGGTTGCCGCAGCTCGTGGAGTCCGAGCAAACGCACCAGGGCGTCGAAACCGACGGCGATTGTCCCTCGGCGCTCGGCGGCAAGGATTGGGAGCCGGCGGCGTATTCACCCTCGGCCAAACTCTTCTACGTTCCGGCGATCAATTTCTGCCAGAACCTCTATCCGATGCTGGCGCTTTATCTCGCCGGCACGCCATTTGTCGGCAACTCGATCAGCCTTTACCCCGGTGGGGCCAATATGGGCGCGCTGATCGCGTGGGATCCCTCCAACGGACAGGTGGCGTGGAGCGAACCGGAGCCGCTCGCGCTCTACGGCGGGGTATTGGCAACAGCAGGTAATCTTGTTTTCTACGGAACGCTCGACCGGCACTTCAAAGCCGTGGATGCAACCACCGGACAGTTGGTGTTCGATACAACGCTGGAATGCGGCGTTACCTCCAACCCGATGACCTACACAGGGCCGGATGGTCACCAACGTGTGGCGATTATGACCGGCATTGGCTACCTTGCCGGTGGTCTGGCCGGGGGCGCCTGTCCCAACAAGTCCATCTGGGGTGGAGACGCGGCCGAAAAGGCGCCAACCGATTCACCTTACGCGGTCGCCGCCAGCGAATTCTTGCGGCGCAATCATGTGGCCGTGCCGCCTCCTGCCGGTGCTACCAGTGGCTTCGTGCATGTCTTCAAGCTGCCGTAGCCGAAGGACCAGGCCTGTGCGTGGTCACGCCGTCAGAGGGCTGTTCGCTGCGGTTGCGGCCGCTGCCGGAGCGACGGTCATCAGTCCGGCCGTTCGTGCCGAAACGGCGGGCACCGCTGCCACGCTCGCCGTATGCGCGGATCCCGGCAACCTTCCATATTCGAGCAGCAAACTGGACGGCTTCGAAAACCGTGTCGCTGACTTGCTCGCCAATGACCTTCATCGCACCCTTCGCTACGCCTGGGCGCCACAAAGACGAAATTTCTTCAATCGTACCCTGCTGGCCGGGGCCTGCGATGTGGTGATCAGCGTTCCCGCATCGCTGCCGGTTTCATTCCCAACCATCGCCACAACGCGGCCGTGGTTTGTCTCAACCTACGTCGCAGTGACGCGCACCGGCGACCGCCGTCATTTTTCCGGCTTCGACGATGCCTGGTTGAAATCGGCACGGATCGGTTTGCAGCTCATCACCGGAGGCGACGCAAATCCTCCCCCGGCCATGTCACTCTCGCGGCGCGGGATCACGAACCACATTACAGGTTTCTCGCCGTGGGACACCGCAAACGATGCTCCCCAGTCTAAAATCATCGATGCCGTGGCGAACCGGGCCATCGATGTGGCGCTGGTGTGGGGTCCGTTCGCCGGATACTTCGCCAAGCCTTATGGGAATGCGCTGAAACTCGAACTGGTGACGCGCGATCCGGCGATTCCTGCCCTGGCTTTCACCTTTCCGATGGCCGCGGCGGTCCGCAGCGCAGACACTGAAATCAAGGATGCTTTGCAAGCGGCATTCGACAGGAACGCCTCCAAAATCGCGGTCATTCTGAAAGACTACAACATACCGGTCGTGGAACCCTCGCCGCTGGCAGCCGCCTCCGGCGCAGAGGTTCCCACGCCCACAAATTGAAGGGAGACACGGATCATGCGCCTGCAACCCTTACTGCTGATGGCGGCGCTCACGGGCACCTCCATCCTGCCACTCCAGGCACACGCGATGAAATGCCCGACGGCAATCCGTGGAAAGCTCGATGCGGTCGGCGAAGGGCGGCGTGCCTACCTGGAGTTCAACTGCGCGGGCTGCCACGGAGACTCCGCAGGCGGCTCCATGGGGCCGGGAATCAAAGGCGCTGAGCAAGGCGATATCCAAGACGCGGTGCTTCATGGCGATGCAAGGGAAGGTGGCATGCCTTCGTTCAAGGGCTGCGTCACAGCGACGGATGTGAAGAACATCGCGGCGTACCTCCGCAGTATCGGTACGGGGAACGAACCGCACTGGCTGGACTGGTGGAATTTGATTCCGTAGTTCGGCATCAACGGCCGGACGGGACTCGGCACCATCGGCGGTATCGCTCGCACTAAGCCGGCAGTGGTGCGAGAGAGGTGTGAGTGCTTGCGCCTCAATTGATCCGCCGAAGAGACTGTGGTTTTAATCGGCTGCCCGCGGACGCTCCCATCGTCTAGCGGTCAGGACGCGGCCCTCTCAAGGCTGAAACCGGGGTTCGATTCCCCGTGGGAGCGCCATCCCGTTTCTAAGCGATTGTTTTTGCCAGAGATTTTATCGCGTGGGGCAATTCGCGGCGAAACGTGGGGCAATTCAGATTCCAATTTCTTCCTGCTCGGCAAGCGAATGAGCGGATTGGCCTCAGCCGCCAGCTTTTTCCGATTTGCCTCTTTCGTGTAGTGAATTGCCTGTTGTTCCGTCAGCCATCCGAACATCGCCATAAGCTGTTGCACCGACGCGCCGTTGTCCGCTGCGATGGTAGCAGCCGCTTTGCGCAGCCCGTGCGCAGTGCATCCTTCGAGCCCTGCCTCGCGGCACCTCTCATTGAACCAATTTCCGAATCCCTTCTGTGAATACGTCTTGCGGTAAGGCGTCAGGATGAATGCGAGGTCACTCTTAGGGGCAAGTTCCAGTTCTCTCGCGAGTTCCTCATGCACGGGAAGGTCAATCCAGCCGCGCGGATTCTTCGCCAACTTTTGTTGATGGAAGCCAAGCCATCCGTCACGGATCATTTGTGGCCCGAACTTGCGAGCATCGCACCCCCGCGCTCCGGTGAACAGCATCAAAGCCATTGCAAGCCGCTCTTTGGAGCCGGGCGGGTAGCAATCCATGAACTGCAACAGTTCATCCAAGGTCCAAGTGTGCCAGCCGTCGCTTTCGTAGCTGAAACGATTCACGTCGCGAACGGGATTGGTCCGCACAACACTCCGGTGGCGTTCAAGCCCGAAGCGGAACACGTAGCTACATACTTTCAGCAAGATGTTCGCCGCCGCTCTTGTCTCTGCCTTGCGGTCGCGTAGGACGTAAAAAACCTCCGCGTCCATCTTAGCGACCGGCATATCCCCGATTAGCAGGTCTGGCCTCTTTTCAGTCGGCTGTTCCCAAGTCCATTCGAGAATGCGGCGGCGCGTTGCGGGCGTGGTGCCGGTTAGTGCTTTGAAGCCCTTGCTTGCCATGTAACGGATGCAAAGCCATTTCCATGTTCCGGGCGTTGCCTTACTATCAAGCTGCGGGGCGGGAGCCGGGGCGCTCGCGTTGAGCAAACTCTCATACTGCCCCATGAAGGACGGAGTCCAGGCTACCCCATGAATGCGGCGCTTCCGCATTCCGGGCTTGCGGAACATGATTCGCCAATTCCCGCTCGGCAATTTTTCTTCATACGTGTAGGGCGGCAAGCGAACAGGGCGACGGGGCATTTGCTTCACTCTCTCTTAGAATGCGTTATCCCATTCCGATTGATCGGCCTCGGGGTAGAACAGCCGGTCCATTGCGTCATCCAAAGCATGGCGGTCCCAAAGAGCAATACCGCCCTTCTTTGTTGGTTTAGGCATTGTGCCGTCATCAACCCATTTGTCGAATTGGGAAGGCGAAACCCCCACATAATCCGCCGCGTCTAGGCGGCGCAGCCCGCGCGGCCACGCCTCGCGTTTTGTGCGAGGGCGACGCGCGGACTTGGTGAGAAGATCGCCGGACATGGGGAGACTCGGGCGCGTCTCAGTTGGCGAGCCTGATAGTGCCGCCCAAGGCTTCCGAAACGAGAAGCGCGACAGTCTCATGCGACAGCACAAACTTGCCGCCGCATTCCTGAGACCTTTGCTGTTGCAACAGGCGGACACGGGCGGCGTCTTCCAGCCCAATATCCGCGATGGTGACGCAAACGACTACGGAGCCGTCACTCCCAACCCAAAAATCGCGCCTTGTTTCTTCATCGTAGTATTGAGTCGAAAATTCACGCCGCCCAAGTAGCGCCCGGAGCTGTTCGGATTTGGGGATAGGCTCTAAGAATCTCGCAAAGGCAG
>JAFAVP010000067.1 GCA_019242395.1 Alphaproteobacteria bacterium
TGTTTACGAAAGAAAGAAGCACAAATCCGAGTGATACGCCGATGGTGATTGGAACTCCCGGGTGAACTCGTATCGGCTTGGTTTCCGCAATGCTCCATTTAGATGGAGCGGCATGATACACCCCGTAGCCGAAATAGATTAGCAGACCGATTGCTGTCCAGAACAGCAATCGCAACCAAGTTGCGCCGCCTAGGCTAACCATCATCACCCCGCAGACGACGATGCCGGCCGGCGCGGTAAACCACACGTAAGGCGTGCGGAACTGCCGCCGCGCGGTGGGAGCCGTCACCCGCAGAATAAGAATACCCGCACATACAGCAATGAAAGCGGCGAGCGTTCCAATCGAGACGAGATCGGCGAGCACATCAAAAGGAAACACCGCCGCCAGCAGTGCAGCAAAGATGCCGATTACTATCGTGCCAAATGCCGGAGTATGAAATTTCGGATGGACCGAAGCGAATTGCGGCCACAGAAAGCCATCGCGTGCCATCGAGAAGAACACGCGCGATTGCCCATAGAGCGAGACGAAAACCACTGACGCCAGGCCGACGATCGCTCCGATATTGATGGGCGTCACCAGCCATTTCAGGCCGTCGATCTTCGACACTGCAAAGGAGACGGGGCTGGGAACGTCCAAGGTGCGCCAGTCTGTGATGCCGGTCATCACCACGGCCATCAGCATGTAAAGCACCGTGCAGACGCCAAGCGAACCAAGAATGCCGATGGGCAGATCGCGGCGCGGATTGCGCGCCTCCTGCGCGGCGACGCTCACCGCCTCGAAACCAAGATAAGCGAAGAAGGCCACGCCGGACGCAGCCAGAATCCCCGTGATGCCGAACCTGCCGAACTGTCCCTCGTTCGGCGGAATGAAGGGCGTGAGGTGCTCGACGCGCACGTAAGAGAGGCCGAAGACGATCACGGCGAGGACAATCGCGACTTTCAGCAGCACCATCAGCCCGTTGAACCGCGCCGTCTCTTTTACGCCCACGACCAGAAAGGTGGTGAGGATGGCAATCAGCGCCACCGCTGGCACATTGATGATGGCGCCGGTCAAATGCATGTTGCCGAAGCCATTGCCGGCCACAGGTGGACCCATGAATTGCGCCGGCAAATGGATGCCGAAATCGCCCAGCAGGCTGCCGAAATAGCCGGACCAGCCGGAACTCACGCCTGCGGCCGAGACTAGATATTCGAGCACCATGTTCCAGCCGATGAACCAGGCCATGAAGCGGCCCATTGTGGCGTAGGCATAGGTGTAGGCGCTGCCGGATTCCGGAATCATGGAGGCGAATTCGGCGTAGCAGAGCCCCGCGAAGAGGCAGCCGAAACCGGCGATCACGAACGAAAGGATCACCGCTGGGCCGGCATGCTGCGCCGCTGCCGTTCCCGTGTAGACGAAAATGCCGGCGCCGATGATGGCGCCGATGCCGATGAGGATCAGGTTCACCGGCCCCAGTGCGCGCCTCAGTTCATGCGCCTCTGCGACCACCGGATCGGGTTGTGTAAGTTCCGCGATATCAGCGCTGCTCATGTTCCGCTCGGCCCCTGGTCTTTTCCGCCATCATCATGCCCGCCGCCGCGGCATCCAGCAAATGCAGCGCGGGAATGCGTCCGAGGACGTAACCTTGCGCCAATCGCATTTGACGCTACTGTCCGGACAGGGTGGTGCGCAGGGGCCCTGCCGCAGAGGGTGATTCATGATGTTCGACCGCGTAAAGCCGTTGAGCGCCATTATGGCGACGGCGGAGAAGAAGGGTTTGCGGCGCTCGCTGGGCGCCTTTCAGCTCACCATGCTCGGTATCGGTGCAGTAATCGGCACCGGCATCTTTGTGTTGACGGCCGAGGCGGCACAGAAGGCGGGGCCTGGCATGATGCTCTCCTTCGTGATTGCCGGCTTCGTCTGCGCGGTTGCCGCCCTCTGTTATGCTGAGCTGGCGGCAATGGTCCCGGTGGCGGGCTCTGCTTACACCTATACCTATGCGGTGATGGGAGAACTGCTCGCCTGGATGGTGGGATGGGCGCTCATCCTGGAATACGCGGTTGGCGCAAGCGCCGTGGCGGTTGGATGGTCCGGCTATTTCGTTGGACTGATGCGCTCCTCTCTGGGAATCGACGTGCCATTATGGCTTTCGGTTGGGCCCAGTCAGGGCGGCCTCATCAACCTTCCTGCGGTGGTTATTGCGGCGCTTGTCACGGGCCTGCTGATCATCGGCACCACCGAGAGCGCGCGGGTGAACGCCATTCTCGTCGCCGTCAAGGTTGCCGCGCTCACGCTCTTTATTGCGTTGACACTGCCGATGCTGAAGGGGGCCAACTTTCACCCCTTCATTCCCAATGGCTGGGGAACGGTCGGCGTGGTCGGCGCTGCCTCTTCCATATTTTTCGCGTATGTCGGCTTCGATGCCGTTTCCACTGCGGCGGAGGAAACCGTCAATCCGCAGCGCAACGTCCCGATCGGGTTGATCGGCAGCCTGCTGATTTGCACGGTGTTCTATTTGCTGGTGGCGGCCGGCGCGATCGGCACGATAGGCGCCCAGCCCGTGCGCGGCGTCATGGGCCAGATTCTGGCCCCCGGCACGCCGGAACTGGCGCAAAGGTGCGTGGCTATTGTGGCCAGCGGTGCCGCCCAGCCGTTGACGTGCAGCCACGAGGCTCTGGCGCACGTGCTTCGCAGCATTGGGTACACCCATTTCGGCAATCTGATCGGCGTGGCTGCGTTCCTGGCGCTGCCTTCGGTCGTGCTCATGATGATGTACGGGCAGACGCGCATCTTCTTCGTTATGGCGCGCGACGGCCTGCTGCCGCGTAGGCTTGCGTCGGTGCATCCGCGTTGGCGCACGCCCCATGTGGTGACGGCCTTTACCGGCCTTGTTGTCATCTGCATGGCGGCCTTTCTTCCGGTTGGAAAACTCGCGGACTACTCCAACTCGGGAACACTCTTCGCCTTCGCCATGGTGGCTGTGTCTGTGCTAGTCTTGCGCCGCAAGGATCCGGCGCGTCGCCGTCCGTTTCGCGCTCCCGCGCTCTACATTGTGGCGCCACTGGCGATCGCCGGTTGCGCGATCCTCTATGCCAAACTTCCGTTGATCGCGATTTTGGTTCTGCCAATCTGGGGGGCTGTCGGCCTGTTGGTGTACTTCGGCTATGGCCGGCCGCGCAGCTACGTGGCCCGCGGAATTGTCGATGTCGAGGAAGACGCGCCGCCGATCCACGGCGTCCAAACATGATCGCTGCAGTGATGCCGATGCCTGTCAGTTTACGGAGCTAGCTGGTAAACGCTAGTTTCCCGGATTTCCCGATCCTCGAGTTCCCGGGTGGTCTGGACAGAGTATGTCGCGAGCTTTTGAACACCTGTCTTAGGAAAGTAGGAGCGGCCCGGATCGCCAAGCAGCACGTGTGCGCCGTTGCGGACGCGCTCCGTCAGCCAGGCCAGCAGCCGTTCCGCCAACGGCCGCTCGTAGCACATGTCGCCTATCAGGATGAAGGCCCAGCCCCGGGTGGAGCCAATGATGTCCTCCGCTGTCGTTTGGACCGTTGTGCCGTTCGCGGCAGCGTTGAGGCTGATGGCGGCGAGGGCGAACGGATCGATGTCGCTGGCCAGCACCTCGGCCGCACCGGATTTCGCCGCCGCAATCGCGATCAATCCCGACCCGGAGCCGAAATCCAGCACGGACTTACCGGCAACTTCATGAGCGTTGTCCAAGATATAGCGGGCGAGTGCCTGGCCCCCGGCCCACGCGAAAGCCCAATAGGGAGGAGGAATGCCCTCCGCCTCCAGCTCCTCCTCCGTCTTGCGCCACAAGGGCACCACTTCGGTCGCAAGATGCAGGCGAATCTCCGGCACAAGCGGCGGCGCCATAAGCGCTGTGTTTTCGCGGATGAACTGAATCGGATCGGGCGGAGAATTCACGCGGGCAGCGCGGCGGGTTCCGGTTTGCTGAGTGCGAGCCGCAGCATCGCCAGATAGCTCGGCTGGATTTCCATCTGCGGGCCGTAGCCTCTGGCGAGCAGCAGTGCGTGCAGCTTCGGAAGATTGAAGCACGGCACATACATCAGAGCGTGATGATCTACGTGGTAGTTGACCCAGTAAGGCGCAACAAATGCGCGCTCGAGAAAGGAAGCGTAGGTGGTGCGTGCGTTACGCAGGACGTCGTCGTTGTCCGGCACCACCGCATGCTCGGCGATGTTGCGGATGCGGGTAATGACCTGTTGCCAGGTGAGCAGCGGAAACAGCCAGAACAAGAGGTAGTAATGCGGCCTGCCGAAGGCGGATAGCAGCGCCAGTAGCACGGCGTTCACGATCAGCGGCCCGCCGAGCTTGCGGCGGAAGGTTGCGAAGCGGAGCGCGAGTGGTTCGCCTGATTCGCCCAACGCAGCTTTGATCTGCGCGCGGCGTTGCTTGAACCCTGTCTGCCCCGTGACGTCGCGGATCATCTTGCGGCGAAAGCTCGATTTCGTGATCGGAAACGGCGTGGACAGCACAAGATCGGGATCGTCCGGCTGCTGCGTGGAGCGATGATGCTGCAGGTGATAGTGGCGGTAAGGAATGGTATCGGCGAACACCGGAAAGGCGCACAGCCATTGGCTTATCCACTCGTTCCGCGCCCGCGTCCGCATCAGCACGCCATGGGCTCCGTCGTGCATCAGAATGGCAAGGCCCAACTGCCGGCTGCCGATCACCAGCACCGCGAGCACGAAGGTGAGCGGGTTCGGCCACAGGGCGAACAATGCCATGGCGCCGGCGATCACGAGCCAGGCATGCGCGACGCACAGCAGCCCGTTGACGTCCGAGCGCGCCCGCACCGTCGCCAATTCGGTGGCGGAAAAAACCTGGGTGGGATCGAAACGCCGGGCGTTCACGCCCGCTTTATATGGCGCTTCCGGCCGCGTGGGAAATCCAGCTGGCAATCCCGTAAGCCAAGGCGATCAGGCCACCCGCTTCGCGGTTGGAACGGAACAGCCGAAGACAAATGGGGGGCGACTCCAGATCCAGCCGCCGGAGTTGCCACAGGAAGTGTCCCAGCACGGGAAGCAGCAGCGCCGCCGCGGCTGCTTTGCGGAAGCCATAGTCCCCCGCGGCTGCGATCAAGCCGAAGGCAAAGAGGTAGAACAGCAATATCCAGGCGCGAGCATCCGTCCCGAACAGCCGCGCCGTCGATTTCACGCCCACCAGTGCATCGTCGTCCACATCCTGCAGCGCGTAGATGGTGTCGTACCCCAGCGTCCAGAACACGCAGCCGGAATAAAGCACGAGATCGGCCGCTGAGGTTCGGCCGGTCTGGGCGGCAAAGCCGAGAAGGGCGCCCCAGTTGAAGGTGAGCCCCAGCCAAGCCTGCGGCCACCAGGTGATACGCTTCATTATCGGATAGAGCGCAATGAAGATGAGGGACAGGCCGCCGAGCGCGATGGCATAGACGTTCAGGGAGAGCAGAATGGCCAGTCCAGCGGCGCCTTGCGCGAGCGCAAACATCCACGCCTGCTTGACCGTCACGGCGCCAGACGGAATAGGCCGCGCGCGGGTGCGCGCCACTTGCGCGTCGATGTTTCGATCCAGGATGTCATTATACGTGCAGCCGGCGCCGCGCATGACAACCGCGCCGATGCCGAACAGGGCGAGCAGCCACCAATCGCGTACCGTGCTCAGGAAGGCATGCCTTTGAGCGGCGGCTCCGAGGGCCAGCCCGAAAACGCATGGCCAGAACAACAGCCATGTGCCGATCGGCCGGTCCAGCCGCGCCAGCCGCAAGTACGGCTGGATGCGTGCTGGCGCCCTGTCCACCCAGCCACGCGGGATAGCATCGGCAGGGATTGCTTGCGTTTCCTCGAGCATGCAGCACTCTCTCACGGCGTGAACGGATCGGCCAACTATGAACGATCATCTGAGCGAGCCGGGTGGCAAGGTGCGGCTCTTTGTCGAGGCGCCGCTCGCCGAAGCCGCGCATGTGCAGGCGAGCGAAGCACAGGCGCATTACCTGCTCCACGTCATGCGGGCGAGAGCCGGAGATCGCGTTTCGCTGTTCAACGGCCACGATGGCGAATGGCTCGCGCAAATTCGAGATGTGAAGAAAAGCGGCTGCGCCTTCGGCTGCGAGCAGCAAACGCGAACTCAGGTAGACACACCCGATCTGTGGCTATGCTTCGCGCCGATCAAGAAGACGCCGGCAGACTATCTCACGCAAAAGGCTACCGAGCTGGGGGTTTCTGTTCTACAGCCGGTGATCACACGGCGCACCATCGTTTCTCGCGTGAATACCGGACGCATGCGCGCCAACGCCATCGAAGCGTCCGAGCAATCCGAGCGGCTCAGCGTTCCTGAAATCCGCGAGCCGGTTTTGCTTGAAAAACTGATCGCGGCGTGGCCCACCGAACGGCAACTCATCTTCTGCGACGAAGCCGGTCAGGCACCTCCGCTTGCACAGGTGCTGCGGGGCGCCACCAGTGCCTGGGCGGTGCTTACGGGTCCTGAGGGCGGATTTGATCCCACCGAGCGGGAGATGATCCGCTCGAAACCATTTGTCACGCCGGTGTCGCTTGGGCCCCGTATCCTGCGTGCAGATACCGCCGGTCTGGCTGCCGTGGCGGTCTGGCAGGCTCTCGCTGGTGACTGGCGCTGACATGCAACTTCGCGAGAGCCGGGTTGCGCGGCTTGCCTTGCCGCGAAGGTGGACGGAAACTACATAAGCCTGAACGGCTGCATCAGAATTCATGCACAGCCGGTGGGGTGTTTGCCGTCAAGCGGCCGCAGGAGGCGTCATGTCCATACCGCAGCATGCGGGTGGCCCGATCGGGTCGCGCGACGACCTCGTCCGCTATCTGGAGCGGGGCTGCAAACCGCGCGAACAGTGGCGCATCGGCACCGAGCACGAGAAGTTCATCTACGATCTGACCACCTTGAAGCCGGTGCCCTACGAGGGCCGTCCTGGGATTCGTGCGTTGCTGGAAGGCATGCGACGCTTCGGCTGGTCGCCGGTGATGGAAGGCGACAACATCATTGGGCTTACGGGCAAGGACGGCGCCATCAGCCTCGAGCCGGGGGGGCAGTTCGAACTTTCAGGCGCGGCGCTCAAATCGGTGCACGAAACCTGCAGCGAAGTGAACACGCACCAGGACCAGGTGCGGCAGGTAGCAGCGGAGATCGGCGCTGGTGCCATCGGGCTCGGCTACGCCCCCTCGTGGCGGCTGAACCAAGTCCCGATGATGCCGAAGGGCCGTTATGCCATCATGCGGGATTACATGCCGAAGGTGGGCGGCTACGGACACGAAATGATGTTCCGCACCTGCACGGTGCAGGTGAATCTCGATTTTTCCAATGAATCCGACATGGTGAAGAAGTTCCGCGTGGGGCTCGCGTTGCAGCCCGTCGCCACGGCGCTGTTCGCCAATTCACCGTTCCGCGAGGGCAAGCCGAATGGCTTCCTCTCGTATCGCTCACACATCTGGACGGATGTCGACAATGATCGCGCCGGGATGTTGCCCTGGGTGTTCCAAGGCGGCATGGGGTTCGAACGCTACGTCGATTATGCGCTGGATGTTCCGATGTACTTCGTCTACCGCGACGGCCGCTACATCGATGTCGCCGGCCGCAGCTTCCGCGCATTCCTTGAGGGGAATGTTCCGGAGTTGAACGGGATTACGCCTACAATGGACGATTGGGCGGATCACCTCACCACCATCTTTCCGGAAGTGCGGCTGAAAACGTTTCTGGAAATGCGCGGCGCCGACGGCGGTTCGTGGCGGCGCATCTGTGGGCTGCCCGCTTTGTGGGTCGGCCTTTATTATGACCAGGGTGCGCTCGATGCCGCCTGGGACTTGGTGAACGGCTGGACGGCGGAGGAGAGGCAGGCGATGCGCGATGCCGTCCCCAGGCTGGGATTTGCGGCACCGTTCCGTAATCGCACGGTTGGCGAAATAGCGCGCGAGATGCTGGACATTTCCGCTGCTGGTTTGCGCCGGCGTGCCAATGAAGACGCGGCTGGAAGTTCGGAAGAAGGTTTCCTGCTGCCGCTGCGGGAACTTGTCGAACGGGGCTACACCCGCGCCGAAGAACTGCTGCATAAGTTTCACGGCGAATGGAACGGCGATCTTTCCCGGCTATTCGCCGAGTACAATTTTTTCTAGGGCAGCTGCCGAACCCTGGAAGCATCCCGGATTGATCCGCGGCCTGCCTGTGGTCACAATAGGAGAACGATGGGAGGAAAAGCTGATGAGAACGCACACGTGGCTCTGCATGGCTGGCGCTTTGCTGCTGTCGGCGGGAAGCGCGGGGGCCGCCTTGCAGGTGGGCGGGAAGGCGCCCTCCTTCACGACACAAGCCGCGTTGGCGGGGAAAGAGTTTACCTTCTCTCTCGCTGACGCTCTGAAAAGGGGGCCCGTCGTCCTCTATTTCTTCCCGGCGGCGTTCACGCCCGGCTGCACGCAAGAAGCCCATGAGTTTGCGGAAGCCACAGACAAATTCACTGCCCTAGGCGCGACTGTGATCGGCGTCACCGCCGGTAATCCGAATCGAGTGACTGAATTCTCCTCAGTCGAGTGCCGCAACAAATTCGCTGTTGCCGCCGATCCTGACGAAAAGATCATCAAATCGTACGATGCCGTGCTGACGAAAAAGCCGGAATGGTCCGACCGCACTTCGTATGTGATCGCGCCGGATGGATCGATTCTGATGAGTTACACGAATCTCGATCCGAGCGAGCATGTCACGCGCACCCTTGCCGCCGTGAAGGCGTGGCGCGACGCGCACAAATAGACGAGCGCCTCTTACGTCGAGGCTCGGTGCGCAACGGCGGCACTTTTCGCGCGCGACAGGGGGCGTTTGCCAGCGGCCGTACATCCTTTGTCGAACCGCGTCTGTGCATCGGCGAGCCGTTGCCGATTACTGAGTGCCCAGTCTGCGAGCGCTGAAACGGGGACCAGCAAGGACCGGCCAAGATGGGTCAGTTCATAGTCGACCCGCGGTGGTACTGTAGGGAATACCGTCCGCGTAATGAGGCCGTCGCGCTCCAGATTGCGCAACGTCAGCGTGAGCATCCGCTGCGAAATCCCGCCGATCTCACGCTTCATCTCGTTGAAGCGCTTCGGGCCGCTGCCGAGGCGTGAGACGATCAGCACGGACCACTTATCGCCAATGCGGGCGAGAACGGCACTCACCGCCCGGCAGTCGTCTGTTACATGGAGGTTACCACGTGCCATGAATGTGCCTTCTTGCCTGTGGCCTCGGAGATCGCCAGTTCTGGCAGGCACCAATGTAGTGCCGGTTACCGCCTGTAACCAGACCCGAGGAGATGAACATGGCCCCCAGATTACACACTATCATCGCCAGCACCCGCCCAGGCCGTGTCGGCCCGGTGCCTGCGAAGTGGTTTCACGAGTTTGCGCAAGAGCATGGCGCGTTCGACGCCCACCTCATCGATTTGAGCGACTTTGGCCTTCCGGTCCTCGACGAACCCAATCACCCCAGCCGCCACGAGTACACCCGTGAGCACACGAAGAAATGGTCAGCCAGCGTCAACCAGGCCGATGCCTTTGTGTTCGTGACGCCGGAATACAATTACGGTCCGCCGCCGTCACTGCTGAACGCGCTCGATTATTTGTTCTGGGAGTGGCAGTACAAAGCTGCAGGTCTCGTGGGTTATGGCGGGATATCCGGCGGGGGCCGGTCAACGCACGCGATTAAGCCCACGATCGCGACGCTGAAGATGATGCCCATCCCGGAAACGGTGTGGCTGCCGAACGTGTTTCAGCAGATCAAGGACGGCGCATTTCTAGCCAACGAATTCAACGAGCAGGGCGCGGCGGCGCTGCTGAATGAGCTAATCAAATGGACGGAGGCGCTGGCTCCTTTGCGCGCGCAGGTTCGCGAGCGGTTTGCCAGCCCTTGACCCCTGAGTGGCCAGCCGCCACAAGCCCGCGCCATGATCGAACTGACACAGGAATTCGTGTTCGATGCGGCCCATTATCTCGCCGTCGGGGGGGCGGAGAACCGGCGTCTGCACGGGCACTCGTTCTATGCGGAGGTCACGCTGCGCGGCGAGGCGGATGCTCGAACCGGAATCCTGCGCGACCTCGGCGAAGTGAAGACGGCGCTCGACCAGATACGCGTCAGCCTGGATCATGCGTTGCTGAACGATATCGCGGAAATCGCTGCACCGACATTGGAACACCTGGCGCTATACGTTTTCCAGCGCGCGAAAGCGGCATTGCCGGAAGTTGTGCGGGTGAAGATCCGGCGTCCGTCCTACGGGCAAAGCTGCGTGTACGAAGAGAGCGCCGGCTGATGCCAAAACCCCCGGCCAACCTTCAACTCGGACGCGCGGTGGCGTTGCCGCGCTCGCCGAAGGAAGCAAAGCTCGACGCGGTAGAGAACCCACATCCCGATACGGATTATCTGGTGAGGTTTAGCGCACCGGAATTCACCTGCCTCTGCCCGATAACTGGTCAACCGGACTTCGCCCATTTCGTCATCGATTACGCGCCGGGCAAATCCCTTTTGGAGTCTAAATCGCTGAAGTTGTTCCTCGCCAGCTTTCGCAATCACGGAGCGTTCCACGAAGACTGCACGGTCTCGATTGGCAAACGTGTTGTTCAGGCAATCAGGCCGAAATTTCTGCGCATTGCGGGGTTCTGGTATCCGCGCGGCGGCATTCCGATCGATGTGTTCTGGCAAACCGGAAACCTTCCGAGCAATGCGGTGCTACCCGATCCCGGGGTGGGGCCTTATCGGGCGCGCGGCTAAAATTCCAAGCCGAGATTACGGATGCGTGACATGGGGGTAATTTGCTCCCGTCGCGCAATGCTGCCTATGGTGCCGCTCCGCGCTGCGGCCCTCTGGCCGAAACGCTGCGCTGCTAGAGGGGTTCTTCCATGTTAAGGGTTCTTGTCGCCACCGCGGCTCTCGCGGTGCTGCCGGGAATGGCGTCCGCCGATTCCATTACGCCGCTGAAGAATGCTCCACCCAATGGAGCACAGGTGACGTTTCTTCTCACCGACGGGACGGTGCTGGCTCAAGGCGGTAGCGATTCGGACTTTTGGATTCTAACGCCGGACAAAACTGGGAGTTACGTGAACGGCACATGGAAGCAGGTTGCCAGCCTGCAGTCGGGATATGCGCCGAATGCCGAAGCTTCACAAGTACTAGCGGATGGCCGCGTGCTGCTGGAGGGCGGTGAGTACAATTTCGGGAGTTTCACTCTCACCAATTTGGGTGCCGTTTATGACCCCGTGAAGCAGACATGGACCCCCGTGAAACCGCCGAAGGGGTGGCAAAACATCGGGGATTCCCCTTCCGTTGTGCTGCCAGATGGCCGTTTCCTACTTGGTGACAAGTTGCACAAGCGTGGAGCCATTTTAGATCCCAAGACGATGAAATGGGCCGCAGTCAGCTATACAGGCAAGGACGACTTCAATGCGGAAGAAGGCTGGACCTTGATGCCGGACGGCAGCGTTTTGACGTTCGACGTCAAGGCGCACCCGAAGTCGGAATCCTACAATATCACGACACAAACCTGGACCGACCTGGGCAGTACGATCGTCAACCTCCAGGCGCCGGACTGTTCAGGGCAGTGTTGTCTCCAGTATCCGCCGAGCAACAAGTGTTACTATCCACCTGGCGAAGTCGGCCCGGCGGTGCTTCGCCCTGACGGCACGGTTTTCGCCACGGGCGCCTCGTCTCACAATGCCATCTACACGCCTGGAAAGGGCTGGGCAGCCGGTCCTGATTTTCCTTTTGGCGACAATGCCGGAGACAGTTTCGCGACCTTGCTGACCGATGGCGATGTGCTGGTCGAGGGTGCCAGCGGCAGGCTGTACGACTGGAACGGTAAGACGCTAACGAACACAGGCTTGGCAGCGGGTGGATTGATGACCGTACTGCCGACGGGACAGATTCTGATCGGCGGTTCGGAGGTCTACAACAGCACGGGCACGTATCAGGCCGCATGGCAGCCCACGATCTCCAGCGTTCCCACGAACATCGATCGGGGAAAGACTTATCAGATAACTGGTACCCAGTTTAACGGGCTATCGCAGGCCGGCGGCGGCATGGGCGACGAGTTCCAGTCTTCAACGAATTATCCACTGGTGCAGATCACGAACAATGCGAGCAAGAACGTATTTTACGCTCGCACGCACGACCACAGCACCATGGGCGTGGCGACCGGAAACACGCCAGTGTCGACGAATTTCGACGTGCCGGCAAAAGCGGAGACCGGCGCGAGCACGCTGGTTGTGATTGCTAACGGCATTCCCTCCTCGCCGGTTTCAGTGACTGTAAAGTAAGGGAGACACCAGGCTCGCAGTGATCAACTGCGTGCCTATGCATTTTTGCGGCTCAAGGCGCGGGCGAGTGCGTAAAGGCTCGTCGCGCCCCAGAAGATTTCCATGAGCGCCGCGGCCAAATTCCACGCCCACCACAGCGAGGTGAGGATCAGCGCTGCGCCAATCAAATTGAGCAGCGAGTAAACTGCTCCGTCCGAGCGCAATTTCCCTTGCAAGTTGCCGATGTAAGCGATGGCGACCACGACCGAGCCAGTCAGCCCCGCAACATCCGGGAGTGAGAGCTTCACGCCCGCCCCAGCTTCGCGCATTCTTTGTGGCGGAAGCATTCCACCGCGTGATCGTTCACCATGCCGACGGCTTGCGCAAAGGCATACACGATCACCGGGCCCACGAAACTGAAGCCGCGGCGTTTTAGCTCTCCAGAGAGCGCCTCGCTCATTGCGGTCTTGACCAATGGCGCTTCGCCTTCCCGCCGCTGATTCACCACCATGCGCCCGTTCACATGCTTCCAGATGAAGTCGGTGAACCCGCCCGGCTCCTGCGCCTGAATGTCAAGCCAGGCCCGCGCGCCGCGGATCGCAGCCTCGATCTTCGCTCGACTGCGTATGATACCTTCGTTCTTCAGCAAGCGTGACACGTCGCGGCTTCCGTAGCGGGCAATCTTGTCCGGAGCGAAACCATCGAAAGCCTGCCGGAAGTTCTCGCGCTTGCGCAGAATGGTGATCCAGGAGAGCCCGGCCTGGAAGCCGTCCAGCACGAGCTTTTCATATAGCGCGCGCGGATCGTATTCCGGCACGCCCCATTCTTCGTCGTGGTAAGCGACGTAGAATGGGTCTGTGCCGGGCCAGCCGCAGCGGGTGCGGGCTCTCACCGGCGCGATTTTTTCTTTGCCTTTGCGGCGGGCCTCGTTGGGCGCGATGCCGCCTTGGAAGCCTGTTTGACAGGCAGCATCAGCATCGCCTCCAGCTTGTTCCCGTCAAGATCATAGGTAAAGGCGCCATAGTAGGAGGGGCCGTAATCCGGCCGCGGGCCGGGTTCACCGCCGTTGCTGCCACCGTGTTTGAGGGCCGCCCCGTGGAATTTGGTGACCACCTGCTTGGATTTTGCCAGAAAGGCCACGTGCGTGCCGTTCTCCGCCGTAGCGTGCTGCTGATTGTGCGGCAGCTGGATCCAGAATTCCGGGCGTTCACGGGTTTCCCCATAGCCAATGGCATGGGGCAGGAACTCCATTATGCGTTTGTACCCCAGCGTCTTCAGCACTGGATCGTAGAATTTGGCCGCACGCTCGACATCGTGCACGCCCACAGACACATGATGCAGCATGCTATTCTCCCTTCAGACGTAAGATAACTCTCCTCTGTGTTCGTCATGCGTCAAGTGGCGGTGGCGCTAGCGAGCCATGCAGGTTTGCTGATGCTAATCTCGCTTTCAGCGGCATGAACCGCCTGATCGCCCACTTCTGACCAGCGGTCGAGACGGATTAATGCAAACCCATGCGCTCCATAGATCGAAACGAGCTCTCCCAGGGCGAGATTGCCGGACCTCACTTCGGTGCCGGCGCCCGGGAGAGCCGATCCGCCCAGCGCGTAAATTGGCAGGAGACGCTTCCGTGCGGTGCCCCGATGTTTCATGCGGGCGGTCAGTTCCTGCCCGATGTAGCAGCCTTTCCCGAAGGAGACGCCATGAAGCTCTTCCAGCCCGGCATCTAGCGCGAACATCTTGTCGGAGCCGAAATCGACCCCTTCGGGCACACCCAGTGAAAGCCGGTGCGCGAGATATTCGGCGCTGCAGTCCGTGTGGGTTACCGCGCCTATTCGCCGGAGTCCGAATTCCGGAAGGCGCGGATCGGGGGCGCCAGCCTCGCCCCAGCAAACGCCAAGGTCATGGCGCGTCGCGATCTCCACCTTGGCCCGCAGGCGGTACAGGGTGAGCCGCTTCAGGAGCGATTGTGCCGATCCCGCGGCGCAATCGAGGAAAATGGTGCCATCGTTTTCGCTAAGGAGAAAATCAAAAAGAATTTTGCCCTGCGGCGTCAGCAGCGCGGCGTAGAGTGGCGCCCCCGGCGCCAGCTTGCTGATGTCGTTGGTAACAAGTCCCTGCAGGAACGCCTTCGCCTCCACCCCGGAGATGGCAAGCACGGCGCGATCGGCGAGTTGACCTGGCATCACCGGAAAGGAGCCTATCGTTTGCGCCGCCGCAAGCCCCTGATATAGGTCGGGCGGCCCTCCATGACATCTGCCTCACTCAAAGCGATAACCGTTTGCGGCGCGTCCGCCCTAGGAGGCTCAGAGACCTTTTTCGTTACCCTGACGCGGGCGTTGCAACGCGCAGGCGTAAATGTCCGGTCTGTGTTAAAGCACAACGGCATTCGAGAAGCGGCGCTGGGCGAGGCAGGCGTTCCCTTCGAGGTGTTGCCGTTCTGGCGGCGGTTTGATTTTTCTACGGAAAAGCGCTTCAGCCGGATCGCGGCGAGCTTTCAGCCCGATGTGGTGTTGACCATCACCGGTCGCGGCGCAGCCATGACTCCTCCCGGCGGTTACGCACTGATCGGGCGGTTGGGCGGCTATTACAATCTCGATTATTTCCGCCGCTGCGATTACCTTGTCTGCAACACGCCAGACCTCGTGCGCTATGTCACCGAAGGCGGCTGGCCGGATGATCGTGTCTTCTACATTCCAAATTTTCCGTACATTGACGGCGCGCCGCCTGTTGACCGCGCGGCGATAAAGACGCCCGCTGATGTCCCTTTGGCAGTCGCGCTTGGACGCCTGCATCCCAACAAGGCCATGGATATGTTGCTCAAAGCTGCGGCACAGATCCCCGACCTTTGGGTGTGGATTGCGGGCGAGGGACCGGACGAAAGGACGCTTAAGGCTTTGGCGCGTGAGTTAGGGATTGAAGCTCGGGTGAAATTCCTCGGCTGGCGCACCGATCGAGGCGCGCTGCTGAAGGCGGCGGACGTCTGCGCGTTTCCCTCTCGGCAAGAGCCTTTTGGCAACGTGGTCGTGGAGGCCTGGGCTTATGGCGTGCCTTTGGTGGCCACGGCCAGCACCGGCCCCGCTTGGCTCGCTCGCAACGGCGAAGACGCAATTCTGGTGCCGATCGACGACGCGGACGCGCTGGCGGGGGGCATTCGCACTGTCTTGGCATCGAAGGAGACAGCGGCTCGGCTGGTGGAGAACGGGCGCAAGCGGGTGGAAGGTGAATTCTGCGAACGGGCGGTGATCGGACAGTATCTGGAGATGTTTGAGCGGGTGGGGCCGAAAGGGCAAGGTTGATGTGCGGCATCGCTGGGCTGATGAGTTCTGACAGTTCTCCTCCATCCCAAGCCGCGCTTGATGCGATGCTCAGGTCGATTGCACATCGAGGGCCGGACGGTGAGGGGAGATATGCCCGCGGAAACGTACTGCTGGGCCAGAAGCGGCTCGCGATCATCGACCTCGCCACCGGCAACCAGCCGCTGTTTGGCCCTGGCGGAACTGCTATCGTCGTCAACGGCGAAATCTACAATTATATCGAGCTGAAGCAGGACGGACAGGGTTACGACTTTAGAACATATTCCGATTGCGAGCTGCCGCTCTACACATACGCACATGAGCATGGAAACTTCGCAAAACATCTACGCGGCATGTACGGCATTGCACTCGATGATCCCTGCGTGCCCGAACTTTATCTCTCGCGCGATCCATTCGGCATCAAACCGCTCTACTACACAGAAGGTACGTTCGGCCTGGCATTCGCCTCCGAGGCGCAGGCCCTGATCCGCGCCGGTCTGGTGGCCCCGAAGATTCTGCGGGAGAAGGCAAACGAACTGCTGCAGCTGCAATTCACGACGGGGGCACAAACCATCTTCAATGGGATTAAGCGTGTGCTCCCGGGCGAAACCCTCGGTGTTCGAAACGGGCGGGTACACACGCGCATTCGCAAGGCCGCGCTGCCAACAGGCCCGTCCATCGAAAGGGATGACGCGCATGCGCTGCGCGCGCTGGAAGCTGTCCTGCTGGACAGCGTGATGGTCCATCAGCGCTCGGATGTCCCCTACGGGATGTTCCTTTCCGGCGGAGTAGATTCTTCCGCGCTGCTTGCCTGCATGATGCGGCTGAACGAGCGTCCGGTGCGGACTTTCACGGCTGGCTTTCCAGAAACGGGTGTACACGACGAGAGGGCGCAGGCGCGCGCTGTGGCGAAAGCAGCCGGTGCCGAACACATCGAAATCGAGGTGACGGCGGAGGACTTCTGGCGCGAGTTGCCCGCCATCGCCACTGCCATCGACGATCCCGCGGCTGACTACGCCATCATCCCGACCTACATGCTGGCGAAGACGGCGCGGCGGGCCGTGAAAGTCGTGTTGAGCGGGGAGGGTGGTGACGAATTGTTCGGCGGTTATGGCCGCTACCGCTCGGCGACCCGCACGTGGTTTATGGGCGGCCGCCGTATGCGCCGCAAAGGGATTTTGGATGGGCTCGGCGTACTGCGCGATCCTGATTTCCGTTGGCGAGACGGGATTGCCATAGCAGAAGCGGAAGCCGCGGAGCCCGGGCGGACGAAGTTGCAGGTTGCGCAAGCAACAGACTGCGCCGATTGGCTGCCGCACGACCTGCTTTTGAAGCTGGACCGCTGCCTCATGGCGCACGGTCTCGAAGGGCGCACTCCGTTCCTCGATCCTGTTGTGGGGAACTTCGCGTTTTGCTTACCGGATCGGCTCAAGGTGCATCGCGGCCTCGGCAAATATCTCCTGCGGAAGTGGCTTGCCGGTATTCTGCCAGAAGCAATGCCGTTCGAGCGTAAGCGCGGATTCACCGTCCCTGTTGCAGAATGGATTGCGGCCAGAGCTGGCCAGCTTGCGCCGCTCGTGGCGCGCTCGCCGGGTGTCGCGCAACTGTGTTATCCAGACGCGGTGGAACGGCTGTTCAAATCCGTGGGCCAAAGCCAGCGTGGCGGCATCGCATGCTGGCAGCTTCTGTTTTATGCCTTGTGGCACCGGATGCATATCGAAGGCGCGCGAAGGGGCCTTCCCCTTATCGAAACACTGGAAGCGGCATGAACGGCACTTTCGAGCTTCTCATCTGCGGAGGCATCTGCGTCACGCCGAGCGGCATTGGCCCCGCGGATATCGGCGTGATCAACGGACGAATTGCCGCGATTGGCTCATTCGCTCCTGCCAACGCGGCCGAAGTTTTTGAGGCGAAAGGGTTGCACGTTTTCCCAGGCGTGATCGACAGCCAGGTGCATTTCCGAGAGCCCGGCAGTGAGCACAAAGAAGATCTTGAGAGCGGCAGCCGGGCCGCCGTACTGGGCGGCGTCACCACCGTATTTGAAATGCCCAACACGAATCCGCCGACCATCACGCGCCTAGCGCTGGAGGATAAGTTCGCGCGCGCCAGGGGCCGCATGCATTGCGATTATGCCTTCTATGCCGGCGCGACGCCGGAAAACATCGGTGCTTTGGGAATACTGGAACAAATGCCTGGTGTGGCGGGCGTTAAGGCATTTCTTGGTTCTTCGACAGGCTCGCTGCTGCTTAACCGCGAAGAGGATATCCTCGCCGCGTTAAAGGCCGGCCGCCGCCGGATGGCTGTTCATTCAGAAGACGAAGCCCGCTTGCGCGAGCGAAAATCCTTGGCAGCGGAAGGTGATCCGCGCACGCATCCTTTCTGGCGCGACGTTGAAACCGCGCGGCTTTCCACTGAACGCGTGCTGCGGCTCGCACGACTGGCAGGCCGCCGCGTGCATGTGCTGCATGTGACCACGGAGGAAGAACTGCCGCTGCTGGCTGAGGCACGGGATTTCGCCACACTGGAAACCACTCCGCAGCATCTCACCCTGGCTGCCCCAGAATGTTATGAGAGGCTTGGTACTTACGCGCAGATGAACCCGCCCATTCGCGAAGCGAGGCATCGCGAGGCGCTCTGGCGTGCCGTGAACGAAGGTCTCGTGGATGTGATCGGCTCCGATCATGCGCCGCACACCCGCGAAGAAAAGGAGAAGCTTTATCCAGGATCACCGTCGGGAATGCCGGGTGTGCAGACGCTGGTGACCATCCTGCTCGATCATGTAAATGCCCACCGGCTTTCCATGGAGAGATTTGCCGATCTTACGAGCGCAGGTGCCGCACGCATTTTCGACGTTGCCGGCAAAGGCCGCATCGCTTGTGGTTATGATGCCGATTTCACCATCGTGGATATGGGTGCGAAGAAGAGGATCGAAAACAGATGGATCGCTTCCAAATGCGGATGGACGCCATTCGATGGCATGATGACTACCGGCTGGCCCGTGGCGACGATCGTTCGCGGTCAGACGATCATGCGGGACGGAGCGCTCGTGGCCGGCGGATGCGGCCAACCTGTGCGCTTCGGAGAGACACTGCCGCCTAGTTCAGCGTAAATTCACCGCCGGCCATCTTCAGCTCGGTCGGTGCGATCAGGCCACGGGCTGCAACGCGAATCGTGTGTAGGCGGCCTTCAATATTATCTTCCCAGAACCGGAGGAACTTGTTCAGCACTGGAAGGCGGGGGGCGAGATCGAACTCTTGCCACAGAAAGCTTTGCAGCAGTTCTGGATGATCCGGCATGTGGTAAAGAATTTCGGCGGTTAGCAAGCGGTATCCCAGCATCCGCATTTCGATGTCCGTCATGTTCGTACGCTCGTGCACCATGTCCTCTCATCTTGCTCCACGAATCTTAATAAAAGCGTGGCGTGAGAGTTCCAGCCTGTCGAGTGCGGAGCGCGGTTTGAGGCATTTTCCGGCGTCTCTTGACGCTGTTGCCGTTTTCCTGTGGTTTTTCGGTTTCGCCTGCGCCGCATTTATTGGCAGCACTCCGAAATTGAAAGTGCCAGATGATTGACCGATTTCGCGCGATCCTTGTTCGCAAGCCGGCGGATACGTCCACTGCGGAGGTGGTCGAACTTGGGCTGGATGAGTTGATGGACGGCGATGTGACCGTCGCCGTTTCTCACTCGAGCGTGAACTACAAAGACGGGCTTGCGGTGACGGGCGGCGCACCTGTGGTGCGGCGTTTTCCGATGGTTCCGGGGATAGATCTTGCGGGCGTAGTCGAAGAGTCCACTAGCGCGCACTTTAGATCAGGGGACAAGATCCTGGTCAATGGGTTTGGGCTTAGCGAAACGCATTACGGTGGCTACGCCCAGAAGGCGCGTTTGCGAGGCGAGTGGCTTATCCCCTTGCCGGAAGCATTCTCAGCTGCTGAAGCGATGGCGATCGGAACCGCCGGCTACACTGCGATGCTGTCGGTGATGGCCTTGGAGGAGAGGGGCATCAATCCGGCGAGCGGTCCCATCCTGGTAACCGGTGCTGCAGGAGGCGTTGGCTCGATCGCGATAGCGCTATTGGCGAAGCTGGGCTACCGTGTGATCGCATCGACAGGCCGCCTGCACGAAGACGTCTATTTGAAAGAGCTCGGCGCCAGTGAAATCCTTTCGCGCGCAGAGCTTTCCGACAATCCCAAGCCTCTGGGAAAGGAACGGTGGGCGGGCGCAGTGGACAGCGTAGGGTCCAAGACGCTGGCGAACGTACTTGCCGGCACGAAATATGGCGGCGCTGTGGCCGCCTGCGGTTTGGCGCAGGGGATGGATCTGCCGGCGAGCGTTGCACCGTTCATCCTGCGCGGCGTATCGCTGCTGGGGGTGGAGTCGGTGTACGCCCCCATCAAGCGCAGACTCGCGGCATGGTCGAGATTGGCGCGCGATCTTGACCCGGAGAAACTCGCTGCGATGTCTCGCACCATCTCGCTCGCCGAAGTGTTTGGGGCCGCGGAAGACATTCTGGCCGGCCGGGTTCGCGGCCGGCTTGTCGTCGATCTTTCTCGATGACGCCGGAGCGCTAGGGCCCCCATGACCTACTTCGTCGTCATCTTCATAGGTTTCTTTATTGGCCTAATCGCAGCCATTCCCGTGGGGCCCGTGAATTTGCTGGTGGTCCGACGGACGCTTGCATACGACCCCCTCCATGGCTTCATGTCCGGTTTGGGTGCGGTGCTCGCCGATGCTGTCTACGCCTGCATCACAGCCTTCGGCTTCACTGCGCTTGCGCAGATGATCCAAGGTCATTCAACGACCTTGGAGGTGCTGGGTGGGCTGATGCTGTTCTTCTTTGGGGCGCGCATGTATTTGGCGCCCCCGAATGTCCGGCAGGAAGACGGTGACGCCCAGGAATCCAAAACGTTGCCGCTGTTGCGCGCTATGGCGTCTACCTTCGCGTTGGCTGTGACAAACCCGGCGACACTGCTTGCCTTTACCGCCATGTTTGCCGGCGCCGCCGGGCTTGTAGGGCAACAGGCCAGCTTCTATGGAGCGGCATTCTTGGTTATCGGGGTGCTGTCAGGCTCGACATTTTGGTGGTTCGCGCTCACGACGATCACAGGGCTGTTTCACCGCCATATCGACGACAGGATCATGACGATCATCAACAGGGTCTCCGGCGTCGTCGTTACGGCGTTCGGAGTTGCCGTCTTTGCCCATTTGGCTTTCCGTTTCAGGTAACCGGAGGGGTCAGGCGCTAAGCGCGCTGCGATCGAGGCTTAGATAGCACGAGCGGTTAATGTTCAGCTCGTTGTCGACCCAACCTTTCACCTGACGGGACACCAGGTTTCGGGAGACGCCGAAATAAATGGGGGCAAGGGCCATGTCATCAAGGAGAATCTGTTCGGCTCTTGCAAGGATGCGGCCGCGCAAGCTTGGACTCCTTTCGCTGTCGGATTTCTGGACCAGTGAGTCGAATTCCCGGCTCCTATACCGCCCGACGTTCATGTCACCGGCGGAGCTTTGCCAAATGAACAGATAGTTCTTCGGGTCGCGGTAATCGGCAATCCAGCCAGACCAGGCAACGTCGAAGTCCTGCCGCCGCAATGAATTGTAATGAACCTGGCTCTCTGCGGGCGCAAGTTGAGCATGCACCCCGATTTGCTTCCACATTTCCTGGAATGCCACGGCAGTCAACCTGGCATCGTTCTGGTTCTGATAGCTGTACTGGAAAGTCAAAGGCCTGGTGGAGGTAAAGCCTGCTTCTCTGAGCAGCTTCTTCGCTAAAGACTGGCGCTCCGGCATCGCCATTTGGCGGAAGCGCAGTTCTGCAGTCGAAGGATACCCGGGCAAGCCGCGCGGGAGGTACGAATAGGCAGGCTTTTCGCCCGCACGCATCACGCGCGTTGCAATGATTTCGCGGTTGATCGCGAGTGACAGCGCCTCGCGCACACGAATGTCGTCGAATGGCTTTCTAACCAGGTTGAACTGCAGATACTGCGTCAGGACGTAAGGCGCCACATGCAAAGCGCGGGGCATGTGCGACTTGAGCCAGTCGATTTCCTGGGACGGGATGCTGTTTGTCACATCGAACTCGCCGGCGCGGAAGCGCTTCAGCGCGGCACTGTAATCCTGTGTCGGATAGTAGATCACCGTATCGGTCGCGACTTTGTCTGCCTTGTAGAAATAGGGGTTTTTCCGGAGAACGATGTGCTCGTTCGGAAGCCATTCGGTGAGTACATAGGCGCCGTTTGTCACGATGTTACCGGCGCGCAGCCAGTCATCGCCATGCCGTTCCAGCACGTGGAGAGGTACCGCGAAGCTCGCCATATGCGAGAGCAGCTGAGCGACATAGGGAACCTGGAATTCGAACGCGATTTCCAAAGTTCGGTCGTCGAGCGCGCGGACAGCCAATTGGTCGAGAGGCTTTTTGCCCGCATTTACCGGTTCAGCGTTCCGGATGGGGTACAAAATCGATGCGTACTGGCCCGCTGTGCGTGGGTCCAGAACACGCCGAAGGGAGAAGACGAAATCTCGAGCGCTCACGCGGCGGCCGTCCGACCATCTGTGATCGCGGAGCCTGAACGTATAGGTCAATCCATCGCTGCTGACTTTGTAGCTTTCGGCTGCCCCAAACACCGGATCGCCAGCGGCATTCTCCGTCATCAGGCCGAGGAACATGTCCCCGATGATGTTGTTCTCCCAATTGCCTTGGGCCTTGTGGGGATCTAGGGAATCGGGCTCGGCGCCATTGCCGCGTTTCAGAGTCTTGGCATCGGCTGCTTGGCGCCGGACAGGCCCGGCGTTGCGCAAGGCCAGAGCCGTCCCTCCGGCAAGCGCCAGAGCTCCGGCCGCCATAAGAGATCGCCGGGTGACCGATTTGCGATGTGAGCCGCTCATGCCGGCCTCTGTCGCCACTCCCCTGGGGCGGGCCTCGCCTCCGCTTTGCAAATGCCCTATCCTGCGCAATCCTCGCGTTGCAGATCATTCCAGAATTGGGTGAATGAGAAATGAACTCGCGCGCCATGGCATTAGCGATGTCGGTGCTGGTTACGCCCGGCTCGTATGCCCACGCCGACATGAGGCAGGATACGCTGGAGGCTGTCGACGGCTGCGCTGGTATCCGCGAAAATCCCGAGCGCCTGGCGTGCTATGATCGAATTGCGCCGCGCGTAAAGGAAACCTTAGCGAAGCCCCCAGCCACTCTGGACCGTCTGCCTACGAAAAAGGAGCAGGAATCATGGTTTGGCTTCAACATCGATGATCTTTTCGGAGGCGGCTCGAATGCTGTGACACCGGGGGAATTCGGAAAGGAGCGGACCCCAGAAGTCCAGGCGGTGCGCGAGCACGAGGAGATCGAGAGCATTTCGAGCCAAGTGTCGGATGTCGCGTTCACGCCCTTCGGCCAATTCATTGTTTTTCTCGCAAATGGGCAAGTCTGGAAGCAACTGCAAGGGGAGGCTGAGCGTGCTCACTTCCGGACCAACGCTGCAGACAACACGGTGGTCATTTCGCGCGGGTTTCTCGGCAGCTACAATCTAAAGCTGAATGGCTCGGATCAGCTGTTCAAGGTGACCCGGGTAAAGTGATCACGCCGCCGCAGGTATGGGGTCGTGCTCCGCTACGAAATGGCCCGGCGCGACTTCGATCAGCGGCGGCTCGTACTGCTCGGCATCTGGGTCATCGATCATCCTGGATTTGAGGAATCTGAGTGGCGCGCGGGTATCTAACGGGGACGGAAGGTCGTCCGTCAGGGGGAGGCGGGACCTTGTCCGTTGCGCTTTCGGGTCGGGAACAGGAACGGCAGATATCAGCGCGCGGGTGTAAGGATGCCGCGGCTGCTCAAAGATCGCGTGCCGATCAGCAAATTCCACGATGCGGCCCATGTACAAAACCATGACCCGGTGCGCCACATGGCGAACTACGGACAAATCATGGCTGATGAAAAGAACCGACATCCCGAATTCCGCCTGCAGCGACAAGATGAGATCCACGATCTGCGACTGGATCGAGACATCCAGCGCGCTAACGGCTTCATCGCAAACGATCAGTTTGGGCTGAACGATCATCGCTCGGGCAATGCCCACGCGCTGATTCTGACCGCCGGAGAATTCATGCGGATAGCGGTTAATCCAGGAAGGGTCCAGACCGACTTTCTGCATCATCCGACGGACCTCGCCTGTCACGAGCTCGGGCGAGTGTTCCGGGCGAAGGCTCGTCAGCGGCTCGGCTATGGTTTCCCCCACCGTCATGCGCGGATCGAGACTGGCCAGGGGATCTTGAAAGACGATCTGAAAATGCTTTCGCAACTTTCGAATCTCTAAGTCGTCCAGCCCGGCGAGGTGCCGGCCGCACCACGCCACGGTTCCCGAGGTGCTGGGCAGCAGTTTCAACACCGCACGAGCGAGTGTCGATTTCCCGCAACCGGACTCACCCACGACTCCGAGCGTTTCTCCTTCCCTGATCGAGAAGTTCACGCCATCGATCGCGCGAAGCATCTTGGTGCGTCGGAACGGGAACGTGCCTATTGGAATGGGGTAGTGTACTTTCAGGTCCCGCACATCCAGCAATGCTCTTTCTGCACCGATGGTTGACAGGGGCACCAGTTTGCGCTGGCCGCTCCGCGTAGCCTGATCGACTCGTGGAACCGCTTCGAGCAGAGCCTTGGTGTAGCCATGCCTTGCGCGATAGAAGATTTCCTCCGCGGTGCCGGCTTCCACCGTCTCGCCCTCCCGCATCACCTGAACCTTGTCCGCTACTGTCGCGATGACGCCCATATCATGCGATACGGTCACGATCGCGGTTTTTAACTCATCCTTCAGGTCGCGCAGCAGATCGAGGATTTCCCCCTGCACGGTCACATCCAGAGCAGTTGTTGGTTCATCTGCGATCAGCAAGTCCGGGCCGCAGACCGCCGCCATGGCAATCATCACCCGCTGGCGCATGCCGCCGGAAAGTTGATGCGGGTATTGCTGCATGCGCTTTTTCGCTTCCGGGATCCGGACGAGGTCAAGGACCTGCAGCGCACGCCGCTCCGCTTCCCAGTATGGAACATGCTGATGAATGCGCAGAGATTCGATAAGCTGTGCACCAATTGTCATATGGGGGGTGAGCGACGTGAGCGGATCCTGAAAGATCATTGTGATCTTCGAGCCGCGAATTCGGTTCAATTCTGCTTCCCCGGCATTCAGAATCTCATGGCCGCGAAAGCTAACCGCGCCAGTGGCTCGCCCGTTCGCTGCCAGCAGGCCCATGACTGCCAGGAACAGTTGAGTCTTCCCCGATCCGGACTCCCCGACCACGCCCAGGCATTCACCGGGCCAGATGTCCAAATTTAAATTCCTGACCGCGTGGACCTGCCCGTCGGCGGTATCGAAGCAAACGTTCAACTCGCGAACGGAGAGGACAGGCTCGCCCATGTCAGCGGTCTTTCGGGTCCAGCGCATCGCGCAATCCGTCCCCGATGAAATTGAAGCAGAACAGCGTCAATGCCATGCAGAGAGCGGGAAAAATCAGCATCCATGGCGCGCTTTCCATCTGGTTCGCACCTTCCGCAATGAGCACGCCTAGGGAGGTTAGCGGCTCCTGTATCCCCAATCCCAGGAACGACAAGAAACTTTCAGCCAGGATTACAGTGGGTATTGTGAGCGTTACGTATATAATCACTGGTCCCATCACATTCGGAATTACATGCCGGCGTATGATTGTCGGGGTCGCCACCCCAGCAGCGCGCGCCGCCTCGATGAACTCCTTCTGCTTGATTGAGAGCGTCTGCCCGCGGACGATGCGGGACATTGTCAGCCATTCCACTGCCCCGACAGCAACGAAGAGCAGGAAAAAATCGTGATCGAAGACCACCATCAAAAGGATGACGAGGAAAATATAAGGTAATGAGTACAGAACATCGACGAAGCGCATCATCAGTTCGTCGACTGCGCCGCCGAGAAAGCCGGCGATGGCGCCATAGCTGATCCCTATCAGGAGGCTGACGAGCGTTGCGACAAATCCGATCGCCAACGAGACGCGCGCTCCGTACAGAACACGGATGAACAGGTCACGCCCGACCTCATCCATGCCGAAAATGTGCATACCGGCCGCTGTGCAATAAGCGCTGGCGCCTGGCCACCAGGCCGGGGCGCATCCCGCGAGCGAATAATCGATGACGTCGTATTGATAGGGCCAGAAAAACGGCCCGATCACTGAAAGCAGTGCAAGAAGCCCGAGGATGCAAAGACTTGCGACCGCGGGCTTGTTGCGGAACAGCCGCCGGCGAGCGTCTGCCCATAAGCTGCGGCCCTTTACCAGGGGCGCGTCCTCGCGGCGGCCGCTCTCAAGAGGCTGTATTGAAAGCGCCCGCAGCATGCTCAGACTGCGTACCGCACGCGCGGGTCAAGCGCCGCGTAGAGGAGATCGGCAATCAGATTCAGGGCAATAATGAACGTCGCGTAGCAAAGTACTACACCCATCACGAGGGTGTAGTCGCGATTTAGAGCACCCTGCACGAAATAGCGTCCGATTCCCGGGAGCCCGAACATGGTTTCTACAATCAGAGAGCCGGTGAGCAGTCCTGCAATGGCAGGGCCAAGGTAGCTCACAAGGGGCAGGAGCGCCGCCTTCATCGCGTGGCGGATAACGATAGTTCGAATCGGCAGCCCCTTCGCGCGTGCGGTGCGGATGTAATTGGTGCGCATGACTTCCACCATGCTGCCCCGCATAAGGCGCGCGATGACGGCGATCTGCGGCAGGGCAAGCACTGCAACAGGAAGGATCATGTTGGCGATAGCCCCGCCGTTCCAGCCCCCCGCGGGTAGCTTCAAGTCCATCCCGAAGAGGTGCAGGCCGTAGACGCCGAAGAGCAGCGTCAGAATAGGTGCAATCACGAAGGTGGGAATCGTCATACCGACCATGGCCAGCGCCATCACGCCGAAATCCACGGCCCCGTTTTGATTCAGCGCGGCTACGGTCCCGAGCGCTGCGCCGGCGATGATTGCCAGTAGCATTGCGCTCAGCCCAAGCTTTGCGCTGACGGGTAACCCAACCGCAATGAGCTCGGTGACGGTAAAATCCTTAGTCTTGAACGAAGGGCCGAGATCGCCGTGGACCAACCGCCTCAGATAGTTCCCAAACTGGGCGTAGACCGGCTCGTTGAGATCGTAGGCGGCTTTCATGTTGTGTTCAATTTCAGGGGGCAGCCGGCGCGCCGTGTCGAAGGGGCCGCCGGGCGCCAGCCGCATCATGAAGAAGGTCAGCGTTACGATGATGAGCAGCGTCGGGATGGCACCAAGGCCGCGCCGCAGGGCATATGCGAACATGAGTGACGCACGCCTCCGCTGTGCCGTGTCTGGCCTGATCGTGCGGGCCGAGTACGCCGGGCACTTTCAATCAAAGTGGATAAGGGCCGGTTAACTGGCCGTTCGGGAAGGCAGCGCCAACGCCGGTAGCGAAGTCTCGAACCCGCGAGCTTCGATCAGATCGCGGACGGCAGAGATGGCCGGGGCGAAGTACCGGTCATGCTCAAAGCGGGGCGCTCGGGCCCGGACCAGTGCGTGCGCGTGTTCCATGACGCCGGAACTTCGTAGCGGCCGGTGAAAATCGATTCCCTCCGCTGCTGCCAAGAGTTCGATCGCCAGAATGGAAGCCGTATTCACGTTCATGGCGGTGAGCCGGCGCGCCGCGAATGTCGCCATGGAGACATGGTCCTCCTGATTTGCCGAGGTGGGCAATGAGTCTACCGATGCCGGATGAGCCAAGGACTTATTTTCGGATGTCAAAGAAGCCGCCGTGACATGCGCAATCATGAACCCCGAGTTGACGCCGCTTTCCCTGGTCAGGAAGGGGGGTAAGCCACTCAATGAGGCATCCGTCAGCAATGCAATGCGCCGCTCGGAAATGGCCCCGATCTCAGAGATCGCCAAGGCAAGCGCATCGGCGGCAATTGCGACAGGCTCCGCGTGAAAATTTCCACCCGAGAGTATCTCGCCGCTATCGAACACGAGCGGGTTGTCCGTCACCGCATTCGCTTCCCGCTCCAGCACCGAGGCAACATGTCGAAGGGAATCGAGGCAGGCACCCAGTACCTGGGGTTGGCACCGGATCGAATACGGATCCTGCACCCGCTCACAGGCAAGATGCGATTGCCGGATCTCGCTGCCCTCCAAGAGCCCGCGCAGTGTGGATGCGACCGCAATTTGACCTGGCTGCCCGCGCACCTCGTGAATTCGGGCATCGAAAGGAACGTCGCTGCCTTTGATGGCGTCAGTTGAGAGCGCGCCAGCGATAAGAGCGGCCTCGATGTTGGCTTCCGCCGCAAAGAGGTTGATCAGCGCCAGTGCCGTTGAAACCTGCGTGCCATTAAGGAGCGCGAGTCCTTCCTTGGCTTCCAGTTCGAGCGGCGCCAACCCCGCTCTGGCTAAGGCTTCGCGCGCGGGCAGGCTCTCGCCGTTGAAATGAGCGCGTCCTTCTCCAATCAGTACCGCAGAAAGATGCGCGAGTGGCGCAAGGTCGCCGGAGGCGCCAACGGAGCCCTGCGACGGAATTTCCGGCAACAGATTGTGCCGTAACAAATCGAGCAGCCGCTCGATGACGATAGGCCGCACCCCCGAATGCCCCCGCGCGAGCCCTGCTATCTTAAGGGCGAGAGTGAGGCGGACGGCGTTATCGGGTAGCAGTTCTCCCACACCGGCCGAGTGGGATAACACCAGATTGCGTTGGAGTAGCTTAAGCTGGTCCAACGGGATCGTGGTTTGCGCCAGCCGTCCAAATCCCGTGTTAACTCCATAGATAGCGCGGCCAGAACCAAGGGCCTGCTCAACCAACATTCGGGAACGCGAAACGGCAGGCCACGCTCCCTCAGAGAGGACGACAGCTCCTCCGCTACCCGCAATAGCGCGCCAGCTGCCGAGTGCCACACGGCCGGGCGTAATGGTGATCGGGCTCATGGCAATCCTGGTGGTTACTTGGGCTCTTTTGGCGGCTGGCGAGAGGTGCTTCAAGGGCGGCTGACAGCAGAAGCCCATCTGCTTGCCTTTGTACGGCAGCAAACCTATTTTTGCCGCCCCTTGGGCAGTCGTAGCTCAGCTGGTTAGAGCGCCGGATTGTGGATCCGGAGGTCGGTGGTTCGATCCCACCCGACTGTACCACTCCGCGGCAATCAATTGCCGCCTTCCCTTCCTCTCTGCCGCAGGAACAACAGGCCGAGTGCAATCATAGCCAGGCCCCAAGCCAGAAATCCTGTGTCCCACCAGATCCATTGTCGGCGCGGTGCCAGCTCGTTGACATGGTGAATGCCCAAAATTTGATGATCCAACAAACCTTCAACGAAATTGAAGATGCCCCACCCCAGAAGCAGGGTTCCGGCAAGCAACTTGCCTGACCAAAACAGCAGGCCGCGGTGGGCGCGCCGCCAAAGGATGGCAAGTCCAAAGCAGACAAAGAGATAGGTGCTCGCGTGAAAAATTCCGTCCCAGAAGGTGTTCAGCGCCATGGTTGCAACGCTCGTGGGCGGGCGCCAGCTGGAGAGCATATGATGCCATTGCAGAATCTGGTGCAGCACGATGCCATCGAAGAAACCCCCGAGACCCAATCCAAAAAGAATGCCGGCAGCTGTCGGGAAATCATGTTGCCGTGCGGCTGCTTCTTCCCCCGCCATTGGGGCCGCCTTCATCTCCCACCTCCTGATGGGGACTGCGACTTCTCCAACTCGGGGGCGACGGGCGCGTGGTTGAGCAACCCTACCAGAAGCGAGCCTCCTATAGTGTTTCCGATCAGCGTCGGCACAAAGAAATCGATGAGATATCGGCCCAGCGAAGTGTGCGCAGTAAGAAAAGCATAAGCCGCATCGGTCGAACCCGCGATGATGTGCGAGAACCTCCCAAGCGCCACAACGTAAGCGAGGAATACGATGACCAGCAGCCGGATGTTGCTTGAACTCGGCAGCAGCCACACCATCAGCGCGATCAGCCAGCCGGCGAAAACTGCGCTGAGCAGGACCGTCAAGAACGGCCGCGTCACCGCATCGATACCTATGTCGACGAGCGCGCCCGCCGCCTCTGGCGATAGGGGCTGGCCATAGGCGAGCACCGCGGCGAAAATCCAGGTCCCCACGATGTTCGCCACCAGCACGATGGCCCACAACCGCAAACAGGCAAGCACCGCCCCGCCCGTTCTTCGCGTTAGAGCTGGCAAGACGGCGGATAAGGTACTCTCGGTGAAGAGCTGCTGACGCCCCAATACAACGATTGCAAACCCGACAGTGTATCCGAGGTTTGCAATCAGGGGCCGCCACGGTTTGTCGGGCAATGCGACCTGCAGTTCCGCCTGCGTTACAAAAGAGAACCCCATGGAGAGGCCTGCTGCCAGGCCAGACCACCAGATTGCGTTGGCGCTGCGGGCGAGCTGGCGTTCGCCTTCTTCGCGAACGATTTCGTGAATGACTTCGGCGGGAAGGGTGGCGTTTTCATGCGCCTTCTTTTTGTCGGCTTCGGACAGATGCGGTGAGCCGGCGCCTGCTTCGGTATGATCGATGTCGGCCGTCATAGGGGAGCGCCGCGCATGCACGCTTCGAGTTCAACGGCATCATGGGCACAAATGAGCCGGACTTCGTCTGCATGGCTGAGTGACAGGTCACGCACGCGCTGCTGATTTGAGAGCCGTGCCTTGCGGTCGACTTCCATCAGCACCTGATACAGGCGCAACCCCGGTGTGCACCTGCGCCGCCTTGCCCTGACTTCGCCACGATAGAAATACGCATCGCCCGCGTGCAGTAGCCAGCCGTTTTCGCCTTTTACGGCCACGCCGGCGTGTCCCCACGTATGGCCCCGAAGGGGGACGAGCAGTATCTCCGGCGGCAGACCCTTCAGATTCCGCACGCAATTGAACCCGAACCACCGCTCTCCGTCGCCGCCACGGTAGCGTTCCCAATGATGCACACCGTCGAGTTGCATGGGGCGGTAGCGGCGCCTAGAAACGAAACCGTTCCGCCGGCCAAACGCCTCCAGCTCTTGTCCCATCACATGGACCGTCGCGTCCGGGAAGTCCTCGAGGCCGCCCGCGTGGTCGAAATCGAGGTGCGTCAGCACAATGTGGCGCACGTCCTCCCGGCGGAATCCGAGCGCCTGTATCTGACGAACGGCGGTTTGGTTCTCCTGGAAATGGATATTGAGCATCAACCGGAAGGCGACGCTCAGGCGGGGATGGGTCCGGTAGACATCGCGCAGACCGTATCCCGTATCCACCAACACCAGGCCTGCATCGGTTTCGAGCAGCAAGCAATGGCAAACCAGATGCCCAAGTGGTCCTTTGCTTCTGCCGTTGAAGATGGCGCCGCCGACCGGGCAGTCCGTGCCGCAATTTAAGTGATGGATTCGCGTGGCGCGCTCCATTTGTCTCCGCGAAAGGAACAAGCGCCATCAGGTGCTTTGAGTTCCTTCGAGCGGAAGCCTGTTCGAGGAGCTCTCGAAGTCTGTTCAAGCTGCACAAGTTGCTGCCGGCCGGGAGCTTAAGGGTGCCTGTACCACGAGGAATGGGCACTTCGACCTGTTAGGCGGCCCATCACCGTTCTCGGGTCCAAGTCTCCGAGCGGCAGAAGAGAAGGCGGCAGCCCCTTACCTTCAACACTCCCTCAGAAATCAGCGTTAGGGTAGAGCGTTCCGATTCATCTCCAGTTTGGGGATCGTAGATTGTCCCCTCTCGCCACTCCCGCGGCCCCCCACTGTAACCGTGAAGGATCCATAGCCCTTTCACTCTGCGGCCGCGTTTCGCGGGATCTGGATTGTGGACGTCCCGTTGATCGGCATCTGCGCGCAGTTGGTCTCCATCCAGAACGCGTCCGCAGATCTCACTTCCGCAATGCTCGATGAGCACCCGCCCGTGGTTCTTCTGCGTGTCCCAAAGCCCAGCGATGTCGCTGGCGGCAGCAGAAAGTGATGGGCCTAGCAGAACGCCCAATGCGCACCAGGGCCAGAGATCAGCGGGCCGCATAATCGGAGGCTAGCATCGCGTCCACGCCGGAAATCAGAATCCGATCGTCAATCTGCCAGGGGTGAAAGCCCGGCTTGTAGAACGCAAAATAGCTCGGTGCCGCCCGCCGCATAATCCCTGGTCTCATCCACAAATACCGCAACAGGGCGCGCCAGCTCCCGGGCGTGTTGATGCCGTCCTGGCGGAAGAACTCACGCACACCGTAGGCGATGAACTGGAAGAACATGATCGTGATCATCCACATGGCAAAACAGCGCGCCCACCAGCGGCGCAGCGGGGACAGGCGCCCCGCCGCGAACAGAAAGGTGTCGAAGGCAACTGCCTTGTGCTCGATCTCCTCGATTGCGTGCCAGTGCCACATCCGCTTCAGCTCTGTCGGCGCGTTGCCGAGGTCGTCACCTTGCGATAGCAGCGCATGCGCCAGGATGGCAGTGAAATGCTCCAGTGCGATCGTGGCGCAAAGCTGATTGAGATGGGGGAGCTTTCGGCCGAAATCGAATCGGCTCTTGAGATAGCTCTCGAGACGGGTGAAATCGTAGCCCTGCTCTGCGACGTTGCTGTTGAAGACGAGGTGTTCGCGGCTATGCACCGCCTCCTGCGCGATGAAGGCTGCAATCTGCTCGCGCAGGACAGGGGGAGCATCATCGCGATATGGGCGCACAGCATCCATGAAAAAGCGTTCTCCCTGCGGGAATGAAGCGGAGAGCGCGTTGAAGAAGGCGGTTGCGACAGGATCGCCCCCTACCCACCCGCGAGGCATCTTAGTGTTCCGCCCGAAGGCGAGATCGCGAGGATGGATGCAGAGGTTTGCTGGAGTTTGCGTTTCGGCCCGCAAAG
>JAFAVP010000070.1 GCA_019242395.1 Alphaproteobacteria bacterium
TGTGGCGCAAGCTGCCCGGCGCGCGCTCGGCCGGCCGTGTGCAGTCGGTGGCACTGCGTTTGATCGTCGAGCGCGAGGCCGAGATTGAAGCCTTCCGCGCGCAAGAATACTGGACCGTCGAAGCCGATGTGCAGACAGATGCCGGCGGCTTCGCCGCGCGGCTGACGCACCTCGATGGCAAGAAGCTGGACAAGCTGTCGCTCGGCAACGAGGCGGAGGCGAAGCGCGCGGCGGACGCGATCCGCGCGCAGGCGTTCCGCATAGGCAACGTGGAAAGCAAGCCGGCCAAGCGTCACCCTGCCCCGCCCTTCATCACCTCCACCCTGCAGATGGAAGCCTCGCGCAAACTCGGCTTCAACGCCAAGCACACCATGCGAGTCGCGCAGCAGCTTTATGAGGGCGTGGACATCGGCGGCGACGCCGTCGGGCTCATTACCTATATGCGGACCGATGGCCTGGATGTCGCGCCCGAGGCCATATCTGAAGCGCGCCACGTCATCGAGGAACAGTATGGCAAGCGTTACTTGCCCGGTGCGCCGCGCCGATACACGAGCAAGGTGAAGAATGCACAGGAAGCCCATGAGGCCATCCGGCCCACCAGCTTTTCGCGGCGGCCGGAGCAGATTGCGCTGCGGCTCGATGCCGACCAGGCCAAACTCTACGAGCTGATCTGGAAGCGTGCGCTTGCGAGCCAGATGGAAAGCGCTGAACTGGAGCGCACCACCGTTGATGTTGTCTCCGCGGACAGCCGGATCACACTGCGTGCCACCGGCTCCGTGACGTTGTTCGATGGCTTCCTCACCCTCTACCAGGAAGGCAAGGACGACGAGCAGGACGAAGACGGCGCTAAGCTGCCGCGAGTGGAGGAAGGCGAAAGCGCCGGTATCGAGCAGGTGAAACCGGAACAGCACTTCACCGAACCACCGCCCCGCTATTCGGAAGCGAGTCTGGTGCGCAAGATGGAGGAGTTGGGCATCGGCCGCCCCTCTACCTACGCCAGCATCCTCTCCACCCTGCGCGACCGCGCCTATGTGCGGATGGAGCGCAACCGCTTCGTCCCGGACGACAAGGGACGCATCGTCACCACCTTCCTCACCAATTTCTTCAAGCGGTATGTGGAGTACGGCTTCACAGCCGACCTCGAAGAGAAACTGGATGAAGTCTCCGCCGGTAAACTCGATTGGAAGCAGCTGCTGCGGGATTTCTGGCGCGACTTCTCCGCCGCCATCGGCGAGACGAAAGAGCTGAAAATCTCCGACGTCATCGATGCGCTGGATGAAGTGCTGGGGCCGCATCTGTTCATGCCGATGGATGGCCAGGACCCGCGGGTGTGCCCCACCTGCGGTAACGGGCGGCTCTCCCTGAAACTCGGCCGCTTCGGCGCCTTCGTGGGCTGCTCCAACTATCCGGAATGCCGCTATACCCGGAAGCTAGGCCAAAGTGCGGAAGAGGCGAACAGCGAGCAACCCCGCGAGCTAGGCGTCGATCCGGAAACGGGGGAGCCGATCAGCATCCGCGTTGGCCGCTTCGGACCTTACGTGCAGCGCGGGGCTGGCGAGAAGCCCGCGCGTGCCACCATCCCCAAGGGGACCGATGCCGGAAGCATCGATCTCGAATACGCGCTGAGGCTGCTGTCCCTGCCGCGCGAGATCGGCAAGCATCCGGAAACCGGCGATCTCATCACGGCGAATTTCGGCCGCTTCGGGCCTTATGTGCAGCACCAGAAGACCTACGCGTCGCTGGAGTCGCCTGAAGATGTCTTCACCGTCGGCATCAATCGCGCTGTGACCTTGATTGCGGAAAAGAAGGCCAATCCGCGAGGCCGCCGAGGCCCGGAGCCGCTGAAGGAGCTTGGCCCCGCTGTGAATGGCGCCCCCATCAAATTAATGAACGGCCGCTATGGCCCGTATGTCACCGACGGCACCACCAATGCCACCATCCCGAACGGCACCGATCCGCAAAGCGTCACGCTCGATCAAGCGCAGGCACTGATCGCCGAACGCGAAGCCAAAGGCGGCGGCAAAAAGAAGACTAAGAGGGCGCCCGCGAAACCAAAGGCTTCCGCGAAAGCATCTGCCAAAGGCAAGAGGGCGAACTCATCGAAAGGCAAATCTGCTGCCAAGAAGCCGGAGCCTGCTGAGACTTGAGAAGCTTGTCGGGGGACAAAGCAATGCGCTTCGCAGTGACTTCCATGTTTGTCGCAGCGGCGCTGAGTGTCTGCGCCGGCTCGGTCTCGGCCGACGATGCAAAGGAAGCGAAAGCATTCGTTGCTGGTCTCTTTGCGACCTACAAGGACAACAGCAAGCCGCCCGCGGGCGCACACCATGTCTATGATTCACAGCTGCAGGCGCTGATGGATGAAGACGCGCGTCTCGCCAACGGTGAAGTTGGTGCACTGGATTTCGATCCGCTCTGCCAGTGCCAGGACTATCAGAAGCTTCAGGCGCAGCTCACCGTGCGCTCCGCTTCACCCACCGGTGCAATCGTTGCCGTAAAGATGATCGATCTGGGGATGCCGAACGACAAACCGCGAGACGCGGTGCTCGACCTGGTGAAAGAACGCGGGGTTTGGCGCATTCACGACATCCACGCCGACGACCCGAAAAGCCTGCGCGCATTTCTCATTCAACAAAACGCCGAACGTGCGAAGCCTTCGAAGCACAAGTAGCGACACCCTTCCGCCTCATGTAGACAGAGACATGGCAAGAAAAGGCAAGGCGCCTGCGCTGACACGCGAGGCGGTGCTTGAAGCGCTGGCGGCAAATCCCTCCGGCACCAAGCGCGACCTCGCGCGCGCGCTGCATGTCAGCGGCAATGAGCGCATCGCGCTCAAGCACATCCTGAAAGATCTGGAATCAGAAGGCGCAATAGCGCGGGGCCGCAAGCGTTCCTACGAAAGGCCGGGATCCCTACCCGAAGTGACCGTGCTGGAAATCAGCGGGCAGGATCCGGACGGCGAGTTGCTGGCCGCGCCGCAGCGCTGGGAAGGCGAGGAGCCGCCGCCGCAGATCATCGTCGTTCCCGGCCGCGAGGATGAAGCCCGTGGTTCGGCGCTCGGCGCGGGCGAACGCATTCTCGCGCGGCTGACGAAAACCCGGGCAGGCTACGAAGCGCGCATCATCAAGCGGCTCGGCGCGTCTGTGCACAAGGTGCTCGGCGTCTTCCGCCACGGCGACCGCGGCGGACGTGTTTCGCCCATCGACCGCAAGAGCAAATATGAATTCTTTATCGAGAGCCGTGATCGTGCGGATGCGCAGCCGAACGAGCTGGTGCTGTGCGAACCGCTTTCCGGCCGTGCCTCCGGTTTGCCGCGGGCGCGCGTGGTCGAACGCCTCGGCTCGATGAATGAACCCAACGCCGTGAGCCTGATCGCCATCCACGCGCACGGCATTCCGACAGAGTTTCCGCGCGAGGCATTGGAGGAAGCGGATGGCGCCAGGCCCCTCACCGACCCGTGTGGCCGCACGGATTTGCGCAACATTCCGCTCGTCACCATCGACCCGGAAGACGCGCGCGATCACGACGACGCGGTGTGGGCCGGACCGGACGACGATCGGAAAAACAAGGGCGGTCACATCGTTATCGTCGCCATCGCCGACGTGGCGCACTACGTCACGCCCGGTTCGGCATTGGATCGCGAAGCATTCAAGCGCGGCAACTCGGCCTATTTCCCGGATCGCGTTGTGCCCATGCTGCCGGAGAAATTGTCGGCCGATCTTTGTTCCCTGATGGAAGTGGACCGGCCATGCCTCGCCGTGCGCATGGTGTTCGACCGCGACGGCAACAAGAAGGGGCACGAATTCATCCGCGGCATCATGCGCTCCGCTGCAACGCTGACGTATCAACAGGCGCAGCGCGCGTTCGACGGCAAGGATAACAGCGCACTCGCAAATAATGTACTCAAGCCGCTCTGGGACGCCTACCAGGCGCTGGCGCGGGCGCGGGATCGCCGCGATCCGCTGGCGCTCGATTTGCCGGAACGCCGCATCGTCATCGGCGAAGATGGCACGGTAAAGTCCATTGCCTTCCGCGAGCGGCTCGAATCCATGCGCCTCATCGAAGAGATGATGATCATGGCGAATGTCGCCGCCGCCGAGACTTTGGAGAAGGCACGTTCGCCGCTGATCTACCGCATTCACGAGCAGCCCTCAAAGGAAAAGCTGTACGCGTTTGCCGATTACCTGCGCACCACCGGGATGAGCTTCGCCAAGGGCCAGGTGGTGAAGCCGTCTACCTTCAACCGCATTTTGGCGCAGGCAAAGGGCGGCCCGAACGAACTGCCTATGAACGACGTTGTGCTGCGCACCCAGGCCCAGGCCGTGTATGCGGCCGAGAACGTCGGGCATTTCGGGTTGAATCTGCAGCGCTATGCGCACTTCACCTCGCCCATCCGCCGCTACGCCGATCTGGTGGTGCATCGCGCGCTGATCCGCGCGCTGAAGTTGGGCGAAGGAGGATTGAGCGATGCACAGGCGGCCAAGCTCGGAGATGTGGCCGACCACATTTCTATGACGGAGCGGCGCGCGATGGCCGCGGAGCGCGATTCCAACGACCGCTACGTCGCCGCCTACATGGAAGATCGCGTCGGCGCCATCTTCGAGGCGCGGGTCACCGGCGTCACGCGATTTGGGCTCTTCGTGCGGCTGCCGGAAAGCGGCGCCGAAGGACTGATCCCCGCGCGCACCTTGGGTTTGGAATACTTCCGCCACGACGAGCGGCAGCATGCGCTTATCGGCGACCGCAGCGGCACAAAGTACTCTATGGGAGCCATACTCAGCGTGCAGCTGATGGAAGCCGCGCCACTCACCGGCGGCCTGCGCTTCGAACTCGCGGAAGCGAGCGCCCCGCCACGCCGTAGTTCTGGCCGGCCTAGGACCGACTCGCGCGCACGTACAAAGCTGCGGCGCTGATGGAGAAAGCGCTCGAAGGATTCGAGAAGGACGAGGTGTTCGTCAAGAACCGGTTGCGGCCGAGGGATGCGGCCACGTTGGTGCTGGTGCGCCGCGATGCGGATGGGCCCCGTGTATTAATGGGGCGGCGCCACGGGAACATGACTTTTATGGCCAACAAATATGTGTTCCCGGGGGGCCGCGTCGATCCATGCGATGGGCGGGTAAAGCTTGGCGGCGATTTCAAGCCGCACGTTTACGCGCGATTGCTGCGCGAAGTGAGCGAAAGGCGGGCGCGCGCGCTGGCCCTGGCGGCCGTTCGAGAGACCTTTGAAGAAACTGGAATCCTGATTGGCGAGAGGAGCAAGAATGTGCCGCGAGCGAGAAGCGCCTGGTCGCGCTTCTTCGCACATGGCGTAGTGCCGAAGCTGCATCAGCTGGATTACATTGCGCGTGCGATCACCCCACCCAACCGCCCGCGCCGTTTCGACGCCCGCTTCTTTATGGCGGAGGCCACTGCCATCGCGCGCGAACTGGATGCGCCGGACACCGACGAATTGCTCACACCCTGCTGGCTGAACTTCGCGGAAGCCCGCGCCATCGATATCCCCGCCATCACCCGCGCTGTGCTCGCGGAGATCGAGGCGCGGGTGTTAAGTACAGACAAGTGCCGCCCTGTTCCCTTCTTTCGCTTCCTGCGCGGCAAATCCCAGCTGGAATATCTGTGACCACGATCGCTGTTGATCGCCCGCACTTCTCGTTGGCTGCGATCCTCACCGCCTGCATCGCTTACGGCATAGGAATGGGGCTCACCCTGCCGCTGCTGTCCATCGTGCTGGAGCGGATGGGCGAACCGGGTAGTGTCAACGGACTCAATCTCGCTACGGCCGGCCTCGCGTCCGTCGCGGTGGCGCCTTACGTGCCGCGCGCGATGGCGAAGATCGGCACGGCCGAAGTATTGGCGCTGGCGCTGGCCGTCGCGGCCTGCGCGCTCATCGCCATCTATTACGTACCGAAGCTGTGGCTGTGGTTTCCGGTGCGCTTCCTGCTGTCGAGCGGATTGAACGCGCTGTTCGTGATCGCGGAATTCTGGATCAACCGCCTCGCGACCGCGCAGAACCGCGGCCGCTACATCGCGCTCTATTCGCTGTGTTTTGCCGGCGCCTATGGCATTGGCCCGGCGCTGCTGCAGGTTACCGGTACGAGAGGGATCGTGCCGTTCGCGGTGGGCGCCGGGCTGCTGCTGGCCGCGATCCTTCCCGTGCTGTTCGCCCGCCGCACTGCGCCGCGGATCGAGCACGCGTTCGATAGTTCGGTGATTTCGGTGGTGCGCGCAGCGCCCGCCATTTTCGCCGCCGCGTTCGTGTTCGGCGCGGTAGACGCCGGCATGGCGGGCCTCATTCCGGTTTACGCCATGCGCAAAGGCTACACGGAAGCGCACGCCGCGCTCTGCGTCACCGCGATGGCGCTCGGCAGCATCGTGTTTCAGTATCCGATCGGCGCGCTGGCGGATCGCATGCGCAAGCGCAATCTGCTCGCCCTCTGCACCGCCACCGGCATTGTGGGCGCGGCACTCACGCCCTTTGTCGTAGATTCGCCGCTGCTGCTGTACCTGGTGTTGTTCGTGTGGGGCGGATTGATCCTCGGCGTGTACAGCATCGGACTCACCATGCTGGGCCAGCGCTTCGAGGATTCGGAGCTGGCCAACGCCAACGCTGGCTTTGTGATTCTCTATTCGCTGGGGCTGCTGGCGGGACCGCTCGGCGAAGGCGTGGCGCTGGATGCCTGGAACCCGCACGGCCTGATGCTGTCGCTGGGCCTGATCTGCGCGGCGTATGTAGGCTTTCTGCTGTTCCGCCGGCCATCTGCCGCAGCGCGGTCGGTTTGAAAGTGTCTTTACTTAACAAGCGTCATCACCCGGTCGCGCGCCTTCTCGCGAGCGATCCGGGTGACCCATTTTTGTTCAAGAATGGAAATTGGCTCGCCCGCATGAAGCGGGCGATGATGAATAGAGAGATGCGAACCAGAATAATGCAATTGCAATCTGCGTCGCGCGATTGTTTGTAATAGGCTGTGGATGCGGCAGGAATTGGTAGGGAAAACGTCTAGGTGATGGCACGCGAGAAAGCTCATCACGAGATCGAGTCACCCGTAATTCGGCAGGCTGTTGAGCTTGCCACATCTGGCGGCAATGAAATCTCTGAGGTTCAGCACGGGTGGTCGAAATTGCGCGAGGTTATCGCGATGAAATTCCCCCTTTCCGACGGAACCCGGGAGCGCCTGTTTGCCATGCCCGCCCTGAGATATTATCCGCCATTCAAATCGCCTCACTATGTCCCTGATGAAGGATTCATCTGCGACGATGAGAAGGCGGCGATTTCTTTCCCGTGCCAAGCGCCCTGAAACTCAGATTGGGATCGATTTGCCGCCGCCTATGGGTTGACTTTGGGCTTTCGCTGGCTAAGTTCCCCGCCCTTCAGGACATTCGAGGACTTCACAAAATGGCAAAGCCGACCACGGCCAAAATCCGGCTCAACAGCTCCAGCGACACGGGCTTCTTCTACGTGACGAAGAAGAACACCCGCACCATGACGGAAAAGTTCTCGGTCAAGAAGTACGACCCCGTGCTGCGCAAGCACGTCGAGTTCAAGGAAGGCAAGATCAAATAGATCTGTGCCACCGCTGTGAGACCAAAGCCCTGCCCATCGGCAGGGCTTTCTGATTCTAGGCGGCCTTCTTGCGTTCGACGCGGGACAGAAAATCACCGATGTACTGAAGGTAGATCGGCACCAGCGCGTTCGTGAAATCATGCGCCATGCCGGGCACGATCACGAGTTCGCAGCCCGGAATAGAGGCCGCAGTGTCCTTGCCCCCTTCCGCGGGCACCAGCGGATCGTCCGCGCCGTGGATCACCAGCGAGGGCGCGCGCACAGCCTTCAGCATCTCGTTGCGCGGCTCGGCCACAAGGATCACTACCAACTGACGCGCGGGCGCTACCGGATCGTACGGCGCGCGATCCACTTCCCGCTCCAGCAGCGCTGTCATTTCTTCTTCGGTGGGCGGATAACCAGGGCTGCCGATCGCCGTCCAGATCTTTCGCCCCGCCGCCATGCGGTCTTCGCGGCTGTCGCTGGCCGGCGGCATGGTGAGCACCGCCATCACCTCCGGCTTGCCTTGCGGCAGGTCACGGCGGCCGGTGGTCGACATGATCGACACCAGGCTGCGGGTGCGCGACGGATGTTTCGCGGCCACAATTTGCGCAATCATGCCCCCCATGGAAGCGCCGACAATGTGCGCGCTGCCGATCTCCAGCGCATCCATCAGCCCCACGGTATCCGCGGCCATGTCGTCGAGCGTGTATGGCGCGTCCACCTTCTGGCCGGTCGCGAACTTCATCATCGCATCGGCCACATTGGGCACGCCGAGCTGCGAAAGGTGCGTGGACAAGCCTGCATCGCGATTGTCGAACCGGATGACGCGAAAGCCGCGCGCCGCCAGGCCCTCGCACAGCGCCACCGGCCACATCGTCATCTGCGCCGCGTAACCCATGATGAGCAGCACGGCCGGATCGCTCTTGCGCCCGAAGCTCTCGTATTCGATGTCGATGCCGTTGGCCCGCACTTGCGGCATGGGTTGTCCCTTGCGATGGTTCTGCTCAGCGACTGTAGCACCCGCGCGCGCCTCTGCCACTGCCGATGAAACGCGATCTCAACCGCCTCACCAACCAACGCTTCGACCTTTTGGTGATCGGCGGCGGCATCACCGGCGCCTGCATTGCGCGGGATGCGGCGATGCGCGGGCTTTCGGTGGCGTTGATCGAAAAGAGCGATTTCGCGCACGCTACCAGCGCGCACAATTCGAGGCTAATCCACGGCGGTTTGCGCTATTTGCGCAATTTCGAGCTGAGGCTGGTGCGGGAATCCCTGCGCGAGCGGCGCATCTGGCAGCGGATTGCGCCCGCTTATGTGCATCCCCTGCCCTTCTTGGTTCCGTTGTATGGTGGCGGATGGAAAGCGCGCGCGACTCTTGCCGCCGGGCTGACCTTGTACGATCTCCTGGCGTTTGACCGGAGCGGACCCGACGATCCCGCGCAGCGCTTGCCGAGGCACCGCTGGCTCGATGCGAAATCTGCGCTGGCGATCGAGCCTGCGCTGGATGGCAGGGGCTTCGTGGGCGCCTTCGAATACTACGACGCGCAAATGGATTCGCCTGAGCGGCTGGCGCTTGCCTGCATCATGGATGCAGATGCGCACGGCGCGGTGGTCGCCAATTACGTTCAGGCGGAAGGCTTGCTGTTTCGCGAGGACCGTGCCGAAGGCGCGCGGGTAGCCGATGCCTTCAGCGACGCTGAGTTTGAGGTTCGCGCCGCAGTGACGGTGATTGCGGCGGGTCCCTGGGCGGATCTGTTCCTAAGGTTGGCGCTGGGGAAGCCGGTTTCGCACCGTCTGGTGCGCTCCAAAGGCATTCATCTCGTGGTGCCTCCAATGACGCAAACCCACGCGTTGACGCTTGCCACGAAGGGTGGTCACTTTTTCGTGCTGCCCTGGCGTGGTCATTCCTTGCTCGGCACCACGGACGCGCCCTTCACCGGCTCGCCGAATCACGTGGGAGTAGCGGAGGAGGACATTGCCGCATTCCTTGCCTTCATCAATGCGCATCTCCCCTCCGCTGATCTGCAGCGGGGCGACGTTAAGCACTTCTACGCCGGGCTGCGGCCGCTGGTGGATGACGGTCGCCGCAGCACCTACAACGCCAGCCGCCGCGCGGAGCTGATCGATCACGGTAAGGACGATGGCGTAGCCGCTCTCTACTCTGCCATCGGCGGCAAATGGACCACCTCGCGCCGGCTCGCGGAGCAAGTGGTCGACAAGATTGATGCTAAACTCGGGAAATCCTTCGGTCGCTGCCGGACGGCAACATCAGGGCTTCCCAATGTACCTGCCGCCGATCAGAGCGATGTTCTCCGTGCCGTGCGAGCGGAGATGGCGCTCACCATGGAAGACTTGGTGATGCGGCGCACAGGCGTCGGGCTGCTGGGGAAACCCGGCGCCCACGTATTGGAAGGGATGTCGCGCACGATGGGCGCCGAGCTCGGATGGAGCGAAGAGCGGCGGGAACAGGAGATCGCTGCGATGGAACACAATTTCCACACGCGGGAATCTGCATGACGGCGTTCGTCGTGGTCAATCCACATTCCGCCGGGGGCCGCACCGGCCGTGAGTGGGCGATCATCGCGCAAGAACTGCGCGATGTGTATTCCGACTTGAAGGTCGCGGAGACCCGCAACCGCGGACAGGCGACGGCCCTGGTTCGCAATGCGTTGCAGGGAGGGTATCGCGAAATTGTTGCCGTTGGCGGTGACGGCACCATCAACGAAGCCATCAACGGCTTCTTCGATCAAGAACGGTCCATCGCGCCGGATGCCGTGTTCAGTTTCATCACCAGCGGCACGGGCGGTGATTTCCGCAAGAGCTTCGGCATCGCGCCAAGCTGGCAAGCGGCGGTTGACCGCCTCAAAACGCGTTCTGCTACCCCGGTTGATGTCGGCCGCGTCTCCTGCCTCGGCGCCTTGGGCACTCCGCTCGTGCGCCACTTCATCAACATCGGATCGTTCGGGCTTTCCGGCGCGGTGGTGGATTCGGTCAACCGCGCCCGCATCGCCAAACTGTTTGGCGGCAAGTTCGCCTTCGGCTTTCACAGCGCTCTCGACATGCTGACTTACAGGGAACGCGCGGTGCGCCTGCGCATCGACAACGGCTTCGACGAAACCGTCTCCGTTTCCACCGTCGCCATCGCCAACGGGCAATATTTCGGCGGCGGCATGCGCGTGGCGCCGAACGCGGAACCCGGCGATGGGGTGTTCGAGATCGTAGTCATGGGCGGCGTCCCCAAGAGCCAGGCCATGGCCGAGACGAAGCTGCTCTACACCGGCACCCATATCGGCCGCCCGCATGTGCGCGCCTTCCGTGGAAGGAAGGTCACGGCGGCGGCGCTACCCGAGACCAAATGCCGGCCGGTGCTGATCGAGCTGGATGGCGAGAATGCTGGCCGGCTGCCTGCCACCTTCGACATCCTGCCCGGCGCGCTAAAGCTTCGGTGTTGAGGCACATTCCGCCAGCGTTCACCATAAAACCGCTCGGGTTTTGCACGCGCTCCTGCCCGCGGGCATGTTCCGCTGTTTCAACCGGTAAACAGAATGGCAATGGATCGCAGCAGGCTGCGCTGGAACGGCTGGGGGTTCGCGGACCATGATGACCCGATTTCCCGCCGCAATGACGTCTGGGGCTGGCTCGCGGCAGAACTCGGCATGCCGAGCCTGCTTGCCACCCCGGCCCGCGCGCTGGAGGAGCTGACTCTTCCACCGTCACAGTTGGACGCGAAGGACCGTCAGGTGCTGAATATCCTTTTCCCAGAACGCGTTCGCGAGGACCTCTTCGAGCGCGCTCTCCACGCGCGGGGCCGCAGCTATCAGGACTTGTTGCGCCTCCGTGCTGGCGATCTTTCCGAGGCACCGGATGCGGTGGTGTATCCCCGCTCCAGCGAAGATGTGCTGAAGCTGCTGGCATTCGCGTCCGAGCGCTCCGCCGCTGTCGTGCCCTATGGTGGCGGCACGAGCGTGGTCGGTGGCGTTACCCCGCATCGGGGACAGCATCGCGCGGTCATATCCGTCGATATCGCCGAAATGGATCAGATCGAAGCGATCGACGAGCAATCCCTTACCGTGTCCGCCCAGGCTGGAATCTATGGGCCGCCGCTAGAGGCAGCACTGAAAAGGCGTGGCCTCACGCTCGGGCACTATCCGCAATCCTTTGAGTTCTCGACCCTCGGTGGATGGGTCGCGCACCGCGGCGCCGGACAGGCCTCGAATCGTTACGGAAAAGCTGAGGATTGGCTGGTGGGCGCGGAACTTGCCACCCCCCGTGGCATGCTGCGCGACGGTGATTTGCCCGCGACGGCTACAGGCCCTCGTATCGGTGACATCGTTGCCGGTTCTGAAGGCGTTTTTGGAGTCATAACGAAGGCTACTGTGCGCGTCCGTCCCGCCCCCGCAGCGGTTGAGGGACGCGCCTACCTGTTTCGCGATTTCGCGCGCGGCGCCGCCGCTATTCGGGACTGCGTGCAGAGCGAAACCCCCGTGGCCACGCTGCGCCTTTCCGATGTTGAGGAGACGCGCTTCTCCCGCGCTTACGTGAGAGCCGGGCAGAGGCGGAGCGGTTGGGATCAGGCTTCCGGTGTTGCCTTGGCGTTGGCATCCTTCAAGCGCCCGTGCGTTCTCATCGCGCAGTTTGAAGGTACGAAAGTGACGGTGCGCTTCGGACGGCAGAGATTTTCCCGAATCGCTCGGCACCACGGCGCGATCCCGCTTGGCTCCGGGCCCGCGATGCAATGGCGGGAAGCGCGATTTCAAGCGCCGTATCTCCGGGACCCCATGCTGGATCGTGGGCTGGGTGTCGATACGCTTGAAACCGCAACCAGCTGGTCAAAGTTGCACGGACTTTATACTGCCGTGAAAGCCGCGCTCGAACAGGGGATTGCGGCAAGCGTACCGCGCCCCGGCGCAAAAGGGATTGTGATGTGCCACATCAGCCATTCCTATCCGGATGGTGCGAGCCTCTATTTCACCTACATCTTTCCTCGCACGCTGGACGGTGACGACGTCGCGCAGTGGCTCGCGATCAAGCGGACGGCATCGGATGCGATTCTGGCGAACGGCGGTACAATCAGCCACCATCACGGCGTGGGAGCAGATCATCTGCCGTGGATGGCGCAGGAGAAGGGCGCGCTCGGCATCGAAGTACTGCGCGCGATCAAGCGCACGCTCGATCCAAAAGGGGTTCTCAATCCCGGAAAACTCATTCCGCTGTAAGCGCCTCTCCAAGCGCCTTGGCGGCTGCCGCGAGCGCCTCGGCGGCCTGCGGTAGCACCGATTGCAGATAGATGAAATCATGGACCATGTCGGGATAGTCCCGCAGCGTCACCGGGACGCCCGCGCCACGCAGCTGTTCTGCGTAGGCAAGTCCTTCATCGTGCAAAGGATCGAAGCCAGCGATCATGATGTAGGCTGGGGGAAGTTGTTTGAAATTTTCCGCCAGCAATGGCGATGCCTTGGGGCTCGCCCTGTCGGCGTCCACCGCAAAATACTGACTGAAAAACCAGTCGAGCGTGTTTGCGTCCAGCAAATAGTCCTCCGCGAACTCGCGGCGCGATGCGGTTTGCGCATCAATGTGCGTAACGGGGAACAACAACATCTGGAAACCCAGTGCTGGCCCGCCAGTGTCACGTGCCATCTGACTTATGACGGCAGCAAGGGCCGCCCCCGCAGAGTCGCCGCCGACCGCCAGCCGGTTGGCATCGACACCCAGCTGCGCAGCGTTGGTCTCGATCCAGTTCACGGCTGCAAACGCATCGTCCACAGCCGTCGGAAACCGGTGCTCCGGGGCCAGGCGATACGCGACCGAAATCACTCGGCACTTCGATCCATTCGCAAGCAGACGGCAAAGCCCGTCATGCGTGTCGATGCTGCCGATGACGAAGCCCCCGCCGTGGAAGAACACAAGCGTCGCTTGCGGTTCGCTTCCCGAAGCGATGGGCGAATAGCTTCGCGCTGGGATGTCGCCGCCTGCCACGGGAACACTGAAGTTTGCAATTTGTCCGATGGTAACGTCCTTTGGCCCGACTGCCTCCATCAACGCCGCCATCGTCCCCCGCGCGGCTGCCGCCTCCAACTGCCACAGCTTGGGAACAGGCTGGGCCATCAATTGGTCCAGGAACGCCTTCCAAACTGGATCGAGGGGCATGGTGCAGCGCTTAACGTGCGCTGAACTCAAAGCGCAAGGGCAGCATACCTTGGATAACTGCGAGGCTCAGTGAATGGTCAGGGGAACGCTCGGATCCAGGCGCCGGGCCAGGATGTCGTCCAGCAACAGTGACAGGGACTGCCAAAAATGTACCCGCTCGCTCTGGCCGTCTGATGCGAGTGCAATGATCGCGTGTTGCGCGAGATGGCGCGCCGCAGTGCCATGCTCAAGCACAAGATCCGCAGCAAGTTCGCATAGATCGCCCGTTCGCATGTGCATCATCTAAGCATATTAACGTAAGCGCCCGGTTAACGCCGGCAATATTCCGCATAGTCGCCCACTTTGATTTCGCCGCCGCACCGCACGACGCAGCAGACGCCTGCGCGCCATAGGGGGCGCAGCGCTGCGCGCAGGCTCTCGCGCGCGCGGTCCATCAGCTGGCACGGCCGCGTCTCCATCGTGATCTGCAACTCCACCTCGCCGATGCGCAGGACGCCACCGGCTTCTTGCGGCCGCTACAGATGGGCGAGCAGCAAATTGGCGCGGCGCGTTACCCACGGCAACTCGACACCGAGATCGCGGCAGGCGTCCTCCCAACCTTCCCGAAACAGCACCGTGACCTGCCGGCCCTTCTTGGCGCCGCGTGCGTCCCCCGCAATACCGCGTTCCAGCGAAATGGAGGCGCTGGTCATCTCTTCAATCGGCGCCCCAAGCTCAGTCACGCGCGCAATGCCAACCAGACGGCCCATCATGGAATCTCAATCACGCCGGGCATTAACGGCCGGGCGTATAGCGCTTCCACCAGCAGATGCCGTCGTTCCAACGTCGCGCGCTGGTTCACGTAGCCTTTGTCGGTGATCTCGTTACCATCGATGGAGGGCGGCTCCAGCATGAGCATCGCGCGGCGAATGCGCCCCGAAGAACCGCCGCACTGCTTGTTGTGCTCCGCGAGCCGCTCGCGCAGGAATGCCTGAACCTTCGGGCTTTGCAGAACGGCTTCAGCGCCGGAGAGCGAATCATCTCCCGCAATGTCCTTCGCGGCTGAGATGTTTGGCCACGCGAGCAACCCGATGAAGGGCTTGTCGAGCCCGGAGATCACACAATCTTGAATCAGCGGCGACGCAGCAGCGATGACCTCCGCGCGCAAGGTGCCGACCGAAACCCAGGTGCCCGATGCCAGCTTGAAGTCCTCCGTCACACGGCCGTCGAATACCAAACCCTGTTCCGGATCGTTCTCGTCGATGAATTTGGCGGCATCGCCGAGGCGATAGAAGCCCTCCTCATCGAAGGCGGCAGCGGTGAGATCAGGCCGGTGGAGATAGCCCGGCGTCACCGTCGGCCCTTTCACCCGTACTTCCATTTTCAACCCGTTGGGCACTAGCTTGAGTTCAATGCCAGGCAGCGGCAGGCCTATAAGCCCCACCCGCTCAGTGGCCCAATGCACCACCGTGATGCCCTGCGTTTCCGTGGCGCCGTACATCGTGGTCAACGGGACGCGAAAGCCTGTGGCGGCAATCGCCAGGGCCTGGAAGCGGTCGGCGATGTCCTGGCTCAAGGTGGCGCCGCCATAACCGGAAAAGCGCAGATTGGCGAAGAACTTGTCGCGCAACGCGGCGTCATGCTCCATGGCATCGCACAACCAGCCGAACGCTACCGGCGCGGAGGCGAATGTTCTCGGCGAAATTTCGCGCAAGTTTCGGATGGTTTCGTCGAATAGGCCCGGCAGCGGCTTGCCGGCATCTAGATACATCGTGCCGCCCGCGTTGAGATTGCCGTTGAAGGTGATGTTGCCCGCGGAGATGTGATTCCACGGCATCCATTCGAGACTGAGTGCAGTCTCCTCTTCACCTTCTGTTCGCAGCGCATCCATCGCCGCGATCACAGCACACATCATCCCGTGCGTCTGGATCACGCCTTTCGGCAGACCGGTAGAGCCAGAGGTGAATAAATATTTTGCGACCGTCGCGTGATCGATAGTGCCAATCGAAGCCGCCACACCGCGCGTCGGTTTAGTAGTGATGAGATCGGCATAGGATGTGGTCGCGCGATCGGAGACTGGAATGACCGTGACCACTTCCTCGTCCGTCAATCCAAGATTTGTAAGCGCGCGGGAATAGTACGGGCCCTGCTCCGCGAAGATCATCTTCGGTTTCGCGGTGGCGAAAACGTGCCGCAACTTGCCGTGATCCATGCTCATCAAGGAGTACGCCACCGAGACCGGCGCCACTGGCATGCGCGCCTTCATTGCGCCTAGCATCATCACGGCATGCGCGATGGAATTTCCCGAAAGGATCATCAGCGGCGCATCTGGCCCCAGCCCGCGATCGAGCATTGCCTGCGCGACCGCATCGGCGCGCGCGTTTATTTCGCCATAGGTGATGAACCGCCAGTCGCCCGTTGCGCCTCCCTCAAGGGGTGTGCGCTCTGCGACGAAATTGCGCTCGGGATGCTGGCTCGCGCGCAGCTCCAGCAGGTGCGCGATGGAGCGGTGCATCGGGCCCAACGGATATCTCGAACGAAGGAAAACGGTGCCCCCGGCCGGCCACCGCACCTCAACCGCGGGCGGTTTCATGGGGATCGGCTTGAACGGCGGCAGCACCGCCTTGATCAGTATATTCACGGCCGTTCCTCTTCTGCCCGCCTACCGTCCGGCAACAATCTATCCTATATCTTCGGGCGCCGGTTGCGGAATTCACGAATGACTGCGCGAAGTGTCCTGCTCGTCATCGGCGGCGGTATTGCCGCCTACAAATCGCTGGAGCTGATCCGCCGGCTCAGGGAGCGCGGATTTGCCGTGCGCGCGATTCTGACCAGCGCGGGCGCTGAGTTCGTAACGTCCCTTTCGGTTTCCGCGCTGGCGGGCGAGAAGGTGTTTCAGGACATCTTCAGCCTCACCGATGAAGCGGAGATGGGGCACATCCAGCTGTCGCGCGCGGCGGATCTGCTGGTGGTTGCGCCCGCCACCGCTGACCTGATGGCAAAGCTCGCGAACGGGCACGCCAACGATCTCGCTTCGACCGCGCTGCTCGCCACGGACAAGCGGGTGCTGATGGCGCCGGCGATGAATGTGCGGATGTGGAATCATCCCGCCACGCAGCGCAATATCGCGACACTGAAGAAGGATGGCGTGCTGCTTATTGGCCCAAACGACGGCGAAATGGCGTGCGGCGAATTCGGCCCCGGCCGCATGGCGGAGCCGGAGGAGATTGTAGCCGCGATTGAGTCCGCCTTGCCGGACTCTGCGTCCGGCCCATTAGCTGGGTTCAAAGCCCTAGTGACCTCGGGGCCAACGCAGGAGCCGCTCGATCCGGTCCGTTTCATCGCCAACCGCTCTTCCGGAAAGCAGGGTTATGCGATCGCTGGGGCGCTGGCAGACTCCGGCGCACAAACCACACTGGTTTCCGGTCCGGTGGAGATTGCGCCACCATTGCGAGTGAAGCTGGTGAAGGTGCAGACCGCACGTGAGATGCTGGCAGCCTGTGAATCCGCCTTGCCCGTGGACATTGCGGTATTCACGGCGGCCGTATCTGACTGGCGGCCGGACAAAGTGTTTAACAGCAAGCTGAAGAAGCGCGAGGGCGGCAGCGTTCCCGATATTCAGCTGACGGCCAATCCAGATATTCTCTCCATCATCGCGCACGGATCGAAGCGGCCTGCCCTAGTCATCGGCTTCGCCGCTGAAACGGATGATGTAGTGGCGCATGCGCGAGCGAAACGGACGAAGAAGGGCTGCGACTGGATCATGGCGAACGATGTTTCGCCCTCGACCGGTATCATGGGCGGCGAAAACAATACGGTGCATCTCATCACCGCAACTGGCGTTGAAGATTGGCCGCAGATGAGCAAACGCGACGTGGGCCGAAGGCTGGCCGCCCGCATTGCCCAGGCGTTGGGCAAAGCTGCGTGAAAGTCCCGATAAAGCGTCTGCCACATTCGCAAGACCTGCCGCTGCCGGCCTACGCGACTGCGGGTTCCGCGGGCATGGATTTGCTCGCCGCTATCGATGGCGAGATTGGCGTCAATCCGGCAGCGCGCGTCACGGTGCCGACGGGCCTCGTCGTCGCTCTACCGGAGGGATATGAGGCGCAAATCCGCCCCCGCTCCGGGTTGGCGCTCCACCACGGTGTCACCTTACTCAATGCGCCCGGCACCATCGACAGCGACTATCGCGGTGAGATCAAGGTCATTGTCATCAATCTTGGCGATACGCCGTTCCGGATTGCTCGGGGCATGAAGATCGCACAGATGGTGATCGCACGGCACGAGCGAGTCGAATTGTTCGAAGCAGATGAAATGCCTGCCACCAAGCGCGCCGCCGGCGGCTTCGGCTCGACGGGTTACTGAAGAGGGCACATGCGAGAGGCACACAAGCCCGGTCGCGGGCGGATCTACAACAATATCACCGAAACAATCGGTGACACACCGCTGGTTCGGCTGAACCGTATGGCGAATGACGCTGGGGTGAAGGCCGAAATTCTGCTCAAACTGGAGTTCTTCAACCCCATCAGCAGCGTGAAGGACCGCATTGGCGTCGCGATGATTGAGGCCATGGAAGCAAAAGGTCTCATCTCGCCTGGCAACAGCGTGCTCGTCGAACCGACTAGCGGCAACACAGGCATCGCGCTCGCCTTCGTCGCGGCCGCCAAAGGATACCGCATCATCGTGACGATGCCGGAATCAGTGTCGATAGAGCGTCGCAAGATGCTGGCACTGTTTGGCGCAGAATTGGTGCTCACCGAAGCCGCAAAGGGCATGCGCGGCGCCATCGCGCGCGCCCACGAAATCATCGCCACCACCCCGAACGCTGTCATGCCACAGCAATTCGAAAACCCTGCCAATCCAGACATTCACCGCCGCACCACGGCAGAAGAAATCTGGCGGGACACAGACGGCAAAGTGGATGTGGTTGTTTCCGGTGTAGGAACCGGTGGCACCATCACTGGGGTCGGACAGGTGCTCAAGGCTCGCAAGCCCTCGCTGCGCATGATCGCGCTGGAGCCAGAAGATTCGGCCGTGCTGTCAGGCGGCGATCCGGGGCCGCACCCGATTCAGGGTATCGGCGCGGGCTTTGTCCCCGCTATTCTGGACCGTGAGGTCATTGACGAAGTGATCACAATTCCGGCCGCTCTCGCCTTCGAAACCGCCCGCAAGGTAGCGAAGCTTGAGGGTATCCCGGTGGGCATTTCCTCGGGTGCGGCCGTCGCCGGCGCACTTCAGGTCGCGACGCGCCCAGCGCTGGAGGGAAAAACCATTGTCACCATCATTCCCTCCTTCGCTGAACGCTATCTCTCCACGGCACTGTTCGAGGGCATTGCCTAACACTGATTCTTTAAGCAGGCACGGGATCATCCGCACGCCCGATTCTCCGCCCATTCTCCACGCTGTAATGTTGAGCTCAGACCATCTGCGCCGCGCGAGCCCCTCATTAAATCTCGTTCTCCACCTGTTCCCAAGCGGTAAGACGGGTGTATCCTCACCTCCGTCCGGCTCTAGGAGGGACGTTGTCGGCCGTCTTCAACGTGAGCCAGGACCGGCGCTGACAGACACCGTGCGTAAACGGCGCACAGGAGACGTCAGGGTCGTACGGATCGAGCGCCGGTGCATCGCGACCTCGACGGAACCGATGTACCGGAATCGGCAGACGTGCCGGTTTGCGAAAGCCACATGAGGACCCGCGAGGGTGCCGTGCACGGCCCGCACCGCAGAGACAGCAGGGCGCCACAACCGATGCTCCCGGAAGCCCGCGGATTTCCGCGATGCCAGTCGAAACGGGAGACGGCGAAGGCTTAACACTCCTGCCGAGCGGGGCCAGCAAACGAGTCGAACCGATGCGGCCGAAAACCGCTGGGTGCGGGAGGCCTTCGTGGCACCCTTTTTTCCGCCTGACCGGCGGGCGCCGCTTGAAAAGAGCGGCCAACGTGCGCAAGGCCGTGAGGGCTTCCCGCACCGGCCCTCCAGGGGCCAGCAGGCAAAACGCGGAATGGCAGATTCGCGCGAAGGGCGGAGCATTGGTTCTGATCTCAGGCTTGGCGGCGCGGCTTGACCAGACCCGCCGTTTGTTCTTCACATCCCCGCCGCCTCGAAGGGACCGACCATGTCGCTGATCCTCGAATCCTCCTACTACGCGTTTGCGTTCTACGCCGCGATAAACGCCCTCATCATGCTGGTTCTCGGCATGCTGGTCACCCGGGCCCGTGTGAGAACGCAAACCGACATTGGCGACGCTGGAAAACCGGAGATGGCCGGCCCCCTCAGGGCACACGGCAATAACACCGAATGGACGCCGATGGCGCTCCTCCTCATGTGGGTGCTCACGGGGATGGGCTTCTCGAATTCCGGCCTCAGCGCGTCCATTTGGGTGATCCAAGGAATGGGCGTGACGCTCACACTCGGCCGGATATTGCACGGCATCGGCATTACGCGCTCGATCCGGCCTTCGCCACTGCGCTTTGCCGGCATGATTCTGACCTGGATTTCATACGTCATCGGCATCGTCGCAATTCTGTGGCTCGTCTTCACCTCCGGCACGGCTGCGACCTGACTCCGTGACAAAACCCGATCCGGAACAGATTCTACAGCAGTTGATCGAAGCGGCGCGGCGGGCCGGGGCAGACGCGGCGGATGCGCTGCTGGTCGAAAGTATTTCCGCCAGCGTCTCGTATCGCCTCGGCAAGCTGGAAGACGTGGAGCGGGCAGAGTCATCCGATCTTGGCCTGCGCGTATTCGTCGGCCAGCGGGTGGCATTTGTTTCCTCGACGGACCTTTCAGTTCGCGGCCTAAACGAATTGCCGGAACGTGCCGTCGGCATGGCGCGGCTGGCGCCGGAGGACAAGTTTGCCTGTCTGGCGCTGCCCGAGCTCCTGGCACACGATTTCCCGGCCCTCGATCTCCAGGATGAAAGTGAGCCTGCGGCGGAGGTTCTGGTTGAGTGTGCCCGCGCCGTGGAAAGCGCGGCGATGGCCGTCCCCGGCATCAGCAATTCGGAGGGCGGCGGTGCCAGCTTCAGCCGCAGCGCCGTCGCTCTTGCCACCAGCGAGGGCTTTTTCGGCCAGTATACCGCGACTATTCACGGCGTCGGCGTTGCCGTACTCGCCGGCGAGGGCACTGGCATGGAGCGGGATTATGAATCGGTAAGTGCCCGTCGCCTTGCCGACCTCGACTCTGCCGAAGCTGTCGGCCGTCGAGCTGGCGAGCGGACGGTCGCCCGCATCCATCCGCGCAAAGTAAGATCACAAGCCGTGCCGGTGGTTTATGAGCCACGCGTTGCCTCCAGCTTGCTCGGCCATTTCGCTGGCGCGATTTCGGGGACATCGGTGGCGCGCGGTGTCACGTTCCTGAAGGACCGCATGGGCGAGACGGTGTTTTCATCCGGGATTCAGATCATTGACGATCCGCACCGGCTTCGGGGGCTTCGGTCCAAACCGTTCGACGGTGAGGGGGTGCGCAACCGGCGCATGGCCGTTGTTGAAAATGGCGTGCTGAAAACTTGGCTGTTGGATTGCGCCAGCGCCAAGCAACTGGGACTCGTGAGCACGGGCCACGCAGCTCGTGGCACGGGAGGTCCACCCTCACCTTCTGCGACCAACCTCTACATGGAAGGGGGAACACAACCCCCTCAAGAGCTGCTCGCCGGCATAAAAAACGGGCTGTACGTTACCGAACTGATCGGAATGGGCGTGAACGGCGTCACCGGGGATTACAGCCGGGGCGCAGCAGGATTCTGGATCGAGAATGGACAACTCGCCTATCCCGTTTCGGGGATAACCATCGCGGGCAACCTGAAGGACATGTTCCGCAACATGACGCCGGCGAACGACCTTGAATTCCGCTATGGCATCAACGCGCCGACTTTGCGTGTGGAGGGAATGACGCTTGCCGGGGCTTGAGGCCGATCTCGCACTCATTGAAGGAGCGGTTCGAGATGCCGGCGCAATCGCTCGGAAGTATTACCGGGGCTCCTATCGCAGATGGAACAAGGGCAAGGGCCAGCCGGTCACCGAATGCGATCTGGCAGTCGACAAGTTCCTTTCGGAGAGGCTCCGCCCTGCTCGGCCTGAATATGGCTGGTTATCGGAAGAAACAGAGGACGATCCCGAACGGCACAAGGCGCGGATCACATTTGTGATCGACCCCATCGACGGTACCATTGCATTCTTGAAAGGACGACCGCATTTTACCATTTGCGCTGCAACGGTGTGCGACGGGCGGCCAGTCACCGCAGCGCTTTACAATCCCATCACAGGCGAACTGTTTACCGCGATGTCCGGCGCGGGAGCCCGGCTGAATGGGCAACAGTTACGTGTGAGCCAAAGAAGCGAGCTTGAGGGTTGCCGCATGCTGGGACCGAAGACGACCTTCGAGTCCGCTGCGGGAGACACGGCTCCTGCGACTCCATGGCCAGCCATGCAGGTCGAAACGCGCAATTCCGTCGCCTATCGGCTCGCGCTGGTGGCGTGCGGCAGCTTCGACGCTACGGTCGCGCTCTCGGCCAAACACGACTGGGACCTTGCGGCGGCCGATCTGATTCTGCAGGAAGCAGGCGGTATCGCGACCACGCATACGAATAAGATCTTTCATTACAATGGCGCAGAGCCCGTGCAACCTTCCGTGGTCGCTGCCGGACCCGCTTTGCACGGGGAAATCATTGAACGTGTAAGGAACATCAGGCTAGAGCGATAATGGCTGGACGCGAAACGAGGCAACTGCTGCACTTGGTATTTGGTGGAGAGATCACCTCGCCGGACAGCGTGGAGTTTCGGGACCTATCGAACCTGCACATCGTTGGAATCTATCCCAGTTACAAGACGGCGCTCGCAGCGTGGCGGGCCGCCGCCCAGGCGACCGTAGATAATGCGAATATGCGCTATTTCGTGGTGCACCTTCACAGGGTCCTTGAACCCGAGAGTTCCGGACCCTGAACCGCACCCTCGCTGGATCGCCGTACCCGTGCTAGACCCAGCAAACATTTCATGACCCTCCACCCGCACGATTTGACAACCAAACCGGCGGCGCCTGCGCGCATCATGCATCCCGCAGAGCGCGTGAAAGCGCGTAGCCCTAGCGATTGGCGGATTATCCGCCGGCTGGTTCGGGACTATCTGGGAAGGCAATGGGCAGCGCTGAGCATCGCTGCCGCTTGCATGATCATAGCCGCAGGGACCAACGGCGCCCTGGCGGCTATTCTTAATCCTGCAATCAAAAAGATATTTCTGGACAAGGTCCCGCACATGCTGGTGACCATTCCCCTCGAGATTATGGGCATCGTCTTGTTGCGTGCTATTTCAGGGTTCGGTGAACAGTACTTCACCAATTCCACGGCAGAGCGGATTGTTGCCGCCGTGCAGCGGGACATGTTCCGCAGCCAGATTACACTCGACCTAGGATCTCTAAACGCGATCCATTCCGGGGAAATGATCTCTAAGTTTCTGTACGACGCGGCCGTATTGCGAAACGCGATTACCCGCGGCGTGGCTGGGCTAGGCAAGGAGATCGTGACCTTGCTTGCCTTGTTCGTGGTCATGCTGTTGCAGGATTGGCAGCTCACTCTTATCTCGTTGGCGCTCCTGCCCGCAGTTGCTTTCGTTACGCAAAAACTCGGGCGCTCTCTGCGCAAATCCTCTACCCGTGGAATGGAGGAGACCGGCACTCTCGCGCGGGCGCTTTCGGAGACCCTCTCCGGCCGCCGCATTGTCAAGGCTTACAATCTCGAGGAACACGTGGCCGCGATTGCCTATGGCCGGATTGAACGCCGGCTGCAATATGTCATCCGGGCGGTGCGTTCGCGCTCGGCTTCGGTGCCATCGACCGACCTAATCGGCGGCATCGCTGCGGCAATCACAGTTGCTTTCGCCGGGTGGCAGGCGATGCACGGTCAGCTCGCCATCAACGAGTTTGCCTCTTTCATCGCCGCGATGCTCCTGGCACAACAGCCGGTGCGAAATCTCAGTCAGCTGATGGCGATATCCAGCGAGGGCTTATCGGCCGCCAACCGGCTGTTCGAGATAATAGATGCAAAGCCGTCCATTATGGACGCACCGAAAGCAAAGCCGCTGCAGATCAACAGACCGCGCGGGGGCGGCATATCGTTTGATCGCATACGATTCCAATATCAGCCAGGCTCTCCGGCTTTAGATGACATCAGTCTGGAGATTCCTCCCGGGAAGAAGGTAGCGCTGGTTGGACCGTCCGGCGCAGGAAAGACCACGATTTTCAATTTGATACTACGCTTCTACGATCCCCACGCTGGCACGATCAGCATAGACGGCCAGGACTTACGCACTGTTACCCTAACCTCGTTGCGCGAGCATATTGCCCTAGTGACTCAAGAAGCCATTCTGTTCGACGAAAGCATTGCCCAAAACATCTCCTTGGGGCGCACCGAAGCGAGCCATGAGGAGATTGTAGCCGCTGCCAAGGCTGCGGCGGCACATGACTTCATTGCCGCGATTGGTGGGTACGAAACCACCGTTGGTGAGGGCGGCCTAAAACTATCCGGTGGACAGCGGCAGCGCATCGCGATTGCGCGTGCCATGCTGCGCAACGCTCCTATTCTTCTTCTAGATGAAGCGACATCGTCGCTGGACTCTGAAAGTGAGCGGCAGGTCCAGGATGCGCTTGCAAAGCTCATGGAAGGCCGTACCACCATCGTAATCGCGCACCGGCTGTCCACGGTTCTCGACGCGGACATCATTTATGTGCTCGACCGAGGCCGCGTAGTTGAAAGAGGTACGCACCCGTATTTGATCGCGCAGGGGGGGCTGTATGCGCGTTTGTACCGGCATAATCTCGAAGAGCCCTTGGGGTGCTCCTGACCAATGGAGTCGTTGGCGCTATTAGGGTACCGCTATGGCACCATGGCCTTGGCTCCTCTGGTGCCGTTGGCCCTGCGCCGCCGAAGGGCGAAGGGAAAAGAGGACCGTAGCCGGATCCGGGAGCGATTAGGCTATCCGAGCTTGAGCCGCCCGACTGGTCAGCTTATATGGATACACGGCGCAAGCATCGGCGAATGCCTGTCCATACTACCGCTGGTGAGCGTATTGCTTGAGGCGCCGGGCCGCTCCGTTCTCGTTACAAGCGGCACGGTAGATTCGGCAAAGTTGATGGGTGAGCGTCTACCTGCGGGTGGGTTGCATCAATATGCACCCGTTGATACGCCGTTCGCGACCGGTCGATTTCTGGATTATTGGAAACCGCATGTGGCCATCTTCGTGGACTCCGAAATCTGGCCCAACATGTTGTCTGCCGCAAAGAGGCGCGGCATAGGCCTCGCACTGGTCAATGGACGAATGTCGGCCAAATCCTTTATTCGGTGGCAGCGTCTCAAAAAAATGGCTTCGGCGTTGCTCAGTAACTACGATGTCTGCCTCGCGCAGGATCAGGATAGCGCGAGAAGGCTGCGCGACCTTGGCGCGGTAAGTGTAACCATTTCTGGCAATCTCAAAGCGGATGCACCACCTCTGCCGGCGGACGCACAAACTCTGGCTTCACTCCAGCACGCTATCGGCGATCGGCCGGTGCTGCTTGCCGCCAGCACGCACCCGGGGGAAGAGGACATCATCCTTCCGGTTCATGATCATTTGCAACGCAAGCTCCCGAACTTGCTGACCGTGATTGCACCGCGCCATCCCGAACGTGGCGCGAGTATTGCCACGCTCTGCGGAGAACGTGCGAACGCTAGGAGAGCTGCGGGGATCTGGCCCACAAAGGAGACAGCCGTCTACATTGCGGACACTGTGGGAGAGCTTGGGTTGCTCTACCGGATCGCGCCAGCTTTTGCCTTTGTGGGAGGAAGTTTAGTTAAGCATGGCGGTCAGAATCCACTTGAGCCAGCGCGTTTGGCCTGCGGGGTTTTGGCAGGCCCTCACACGTGGAACTTTGCATCAGCTTACAACGCGATCTTTACCGCCCAAGGCGCCGGGATGGTAGGTTCAACAGGAGAAATGGCCGCGCTGGCAGCTCGCCTGCTCGCAGATCCTGCAGAAGCGCGTGCTTTGGGAGCAGCCGCCAAGGTTGCCGCCGAATCTTTGGGTGGAGCGGTGGAGCGAACCCGCAGTGCCATCGAACAGCTGCTTCGCGGCAATGCGTACGCCTGAGTTCTGGAACGGCGGCTCGCGCGCTGCTCAATGGACCCGTAGGGCACTAGCACCGGCAAGTTACGTGTACGCTGCCACGGTCAGTCTCAAGGCCCGACAGGGCAAGCCTTACCGGTCCGGTGCAAAAGTAATCTGCGTCGGCAATCTCACGGTTGGCGGGACCGGGAAAACCCCAGTTGCCGTTGCCGTTGCACGCATTCTGATTGCACGAGGTTACAAAACCTATTTCCTGACCAGGGGATATGGCGGCCGCACACACGGGCCCGTATTAGCGGATCCAGACCATCACACCCCCAACGACATCGGCGATGAGCCGTTGCTGCTCTCCTCCGTCGCTCCCACGATCATCGCCCGAAACCGAGCAGCAGGCGCGCGCTTCGCCGATTCCGAGGGCGCGGACGTAATTGTTATGGACGATGGCTATCAGAATTTCACGCTGGCCAAGGATCTCTCGATGGTCGTCATCGACAGCGAGGAGGGGTTCGGAAACGGCCGCGTCTTACCGGCTGGCCCGCTGCGGGAACCGATTCAGCAGGGCCTCACGCGCGCCGATGCCATTGTTCTGGTCGGTAAGCCGCTCGTGATGCGGCTGCGCAAGCCTGTTCTTCAGGCGCGTCTTTCTGCAGCACCGGATGATGACTGGGTCGGCAAAAGAGTTATTGCATTTGCCGGGATTGGACGGCCGCAAAAATTTTTTCAAATGTTACGCGCGTTGGGCGCCCATGTGGTCGCAACGCATGCTTTTGCTGACCACCACGTTTATAGGATTGCAGAACTCAAGCAGTTGCGTGACCACGCCCTCGTCAGAGGGGCCTCCCTCGTGACAACCGAAAAGGATTTCATCAGGCTACCCCGGGAGGAACGCCAACAGCTTCTCTACCTCCCGGTCCGGGCGGAATTCGAGGATGCGCCGGCCCTACTGGCGTTGCTGAACAGGGTTGTTCCCGATCAACGGGGCACAGGCGCATGATGGCGCGCAACCCGCCTTTCTTCCGAAAACTGCGGTACGGCGGCGAGGCGGCCGTATTTTTCCTTACCATGGGATTTTTCCGCCTGCTTGGCGTTGATGGCGCCTCATCGCTTGGAGGCGCTCTCGGACGGCATGTTCTGTACCGCACCTCGCTCAGCAACCGCGCTCGCGAAAACCTAGGCGTCGCCTATCCGGAGAAGTCGGAGTCTGAAATCGACGATGTGGTGCGCGAAATGTGGGATAATCTCGGCCGCACTATCGCGGAATACGCGCACCTGGACAAGTTCAACTTCCAAGGACCGGACGCGCGGATCGAACTCGCGAATTTGGACACGGCCGCTCGCATCATCGAGGCGGGCAAGGGAATCCTGTTCGTCTCCGGTCATTTCGGCAACTGGGAAATCATGCCGATCGCCGCCACCGAGTACGGACTCAAAGGCGCCCTCGTGTATCGGCCGCTGAACAACCCTTACGTTGACCGTTGGATGGTGAGGCAGCGCGGCAAAAAAGGGCCTAAGGAGCATCTCGGGAAAGGCGCACAGGGCATCAAACGCATTTTCACGCTGCTGCGGAATGCCAAGTCGATCTTTCTGCTGGTTGACCAGAAGACGAGCGAAGGCGTACCGGCGCCCTTCTTCGGCCGTCTAGCCATGACCACGCCGGCGCCCGCCGCGCTGGCGCTCAAACTCGGCGCTGTCATTCTGCCGGTGACAAACGAGCGGCTGAGCGGCGCGCGTTTTCGCATGACGGTGCATGAGCCGATCATCTGTGAACCAAGCGGGCACCATGATCGTGATGTTCTGACCGTCACTACCAAAATCAATGACGTGATTGAGCGCGCTGTACGCTATCGGCCCTCGCAGTGGCTCTGGATCCATCGCCGCTGGCCCAGTGAAGGTGACCAGCCGCGCAAGCGGCGCGGCCGGCAGGTTCAGGCTTTGCTCGGTGAAGCTGTGCGGGTCGAAAGCGATGGATCGAGTTTCATTTGAAACCAGTTCATGCCCCAGTGCAGGTGAGGGCCCGTCGCCCTGCCCTTCTTGCCCACCAGCCCGATTAGATCGCCACGCTTCATCGCCTGCCCCACCCTCACCTTCAGCGCGCTCTGGTGGATGTACATGGTGAAGACGCCATGGCCATGATCCATCACTGTGGTGCCGCCGGTAAGATAGAAATCAGCCTCCGCCAGAACGATGCTTCCGTCTGCCGGCGCATGAATGGCGGTGCCTTCGGGCGCAGCGATGTCCACGCCGAAGTGTGGAGCCTTGGGTTTGCCATTGAGAATGCGCTGGCTGCCGAAAACGCTGCTGATGATGCCAGCGGTAGGCCAATCAAACGGCTCGGCAAAGCCGATGCCCGACGTATCGCGCTCACGCGCTTCCACGATCATCCCGTTTTCGCGATTGATTCGCTTCTGAATGTCTGGCGGCGGAGTGACAAGTGTTTCAGGCAGACCGTTGATTCGCTGAACCTCATACGTGCGAGGGACTGGCATCAGATCATTGTTGGAGGTAAGGCCGTACCTCGTCGTTGTAACGGTTAGCCGCGCCGCCGCTTTTTGATCGTAGTCGAACCCAAAGGCAAAGTATCCATCCGGAGAGACGCTCAAGGGTTTGCCATCCAGCATCACCTTGCCCGGCTCAACCAGTTTTCCGACCAAGAGGCTGCCCTGCTCGCGGGTCCCCCTCAACGAGAATGGTGGCGGAGGAGGAGTGGCGCATGCCGACTTGGCAGCGGCCGTGAACGCAATCCCAGAAATCAGAAAGGACCGTCTCTCGATCACCGCGGGGTAAATCCCCTCTCCTGGAACCGCTTCAGCGCAATCTGCGGGGAGACATACGCTTCCTGCAGATCCACGCTCCAATAGCGCAGCGCTTCCAGCGGAATGGCAGCGCCCGTCACAGCGCAGGTGACGAATGAGCCCGGCCGCACGACCCGGTATTCACCGTCCAGATATTCTAGTTCTGCAAGCCCATCGGGCCGAAAATCGCGTTCCATCCGGTTCATGGCGGAACTCCTGACACCGTGCGCTAAAACCCACAAGAGCCGCTGGTTAAAAGAGTTTGCCTTGCTCTTTCACATTCCTTTTAGGCCGTCCCGAGCGATGCAACGGTTGCCGCGGCGGCCCTATGGCCACGGCGCTGGTCGATTCATCCGCAAAGGTGAGGATCAACTCTTCGCCGGAGTTCACATTGGCGGCACGCCGCTTCAGCATGCCGTCCTGGCTGCGCACGAGCGCGAAGCCGCGCTCCAGCACATTGCGATAGCTCACAGTCTCCAAAACACGCGACATGCTATCGAGCTTAACCTGCCGCTCCTCCATCCGTGCGTGCTCGCGGCGAACGAGGCGCTGCCCCAGCGCGACGACGCGCTCGCCACAAACGCCGATATGATGCTGCATGGACGTGGGCCGCAGCTTGGCTCCGGCATCGCCAAACGCACGCCGATGAATCTGTAGGTTCTTGAGCAGCGCTCGTCCAAGGTTGTCGGAAGTGTAATCCAGCCGCTGGCGCGAGTGCGCGAACAGCTGATCGGCCCGCGGCAGCACGCGCGCCAGTGCAGCAACAAGCGTGCGGCACTGCGAAACGCCACGCATCAGGCAGTTCGTGATCCGCCGCTCGTAATCCAGCGTTTGCGAGAGGAGTTCGGCACGGACTGGCACAGCGATTTCGGCCGCCGCGGTGGGTGTCGGGGCGCGCCGATCGGACGCGAAGTCGATCAACGTGGTATCCGTTTCATGGCCCACGGCGGAAATCAGCGGGATGGTGCTTTCGGCTACAGCGCGGACGACGATTTCTTCGTTGAACGCCATGAGGTCTTCGACGGAGCCGCCACCGCGCGCCACGATCAGTAGGTCAGGCCGTGGCACCGCGGCCCCCACCGAAATCGAATTGAAACCTCGGATGGCGGCCGCCACTTCCGCTGCTGCGCGCTCGCCTTGAACGGCAACAGGCCAGACGAGAACCCGGCGCGGGAAGCGCGCCTGCAACCGGTGCATGATGTCGCGGATCACCGCGCCGGTTGGCGAGGTGATGACCCCTATGACCTCGGGCAGGAACGGCAACTTCTTCTTGCGCGACTCGGCAAAGAGACCTTCGGCTGCGAGGCGCTTCTTGCGCTCCTCCAGCATCTCCATCAAGGCGCCGATGCCGGCGAGCTCGATCTGCTCGACGACGATCTGGTAGCGCGACGAACCCGGATAGGTGGTCACGCGGCCCGTACAGATCACCTCCAAGCCGTGCTGCGGCTTCAGTTTCAGCAGCCGCGCGGTCATCCGCCACACAACCGCGTTCAGGCAGGCTCTGTCGTCTTTTAGGTCGAAATAGATGTGCCCGGAGGAATGGGGCTTCAGGTTGCTGATCTCGCCCCGCACCCGCACGAGGGGAAACGCATCTTCCACTGTGCGCTTCAGTGCCGCCGCGATTTCGCTGACGCTGTACTCTAGAAGATTGGCGCGGGCCGATGCGGCTTCACTCATGATTCCGCCGATGATACAGGACTAGCAACTTCGGTGGGGTGAATCTTTGCGGTTTCTTCTGATCGGATCTGGCGGCCGGGAGCACGCGCTTGCCTGGGCACTTTCGGCGAGCCCAATCGTCTCGAAGCTTTACAGCGCGCCTGGCAATGCGGGCATTGCGGAAGTTGCTGAGTGCGTTCCCATCGGCGCCATGGAGCTGGACCGGCTGGTCGAGTTCGCCAATGTGGAAAAAATCGACCTCGTGATGATCGGACCTGAGGCGCCGCTGGTCGCGGGATTATGGGATCGATTGGAAGCGGCAGGCATCAAGGCGCTAGGACCGAGCGCGGCCGGAGGGGTGCTGGAAGGGTCGAAAGGCTTTGTGAAGGATCTCTGCGCTGCCAATGACATTCCGGCGGCGGCTTACAAGCGGTTCGGCGATGCAGGCGCTGCGAAACGCTTCGCGGCGGAGCTGGGCTTGCCAGTGGTGGTCAAAGCGGACGGACTGGCGGCGGGCAAAGGCGTTGTCGTCGCGGAGACCACTGCGGAACGGGACCGCGCCATTGACTTGATGCTGGACCGGCCCGGCGATGAACTCGTCGTGGAAGAATTCCTTGAGGGCGAGGAAGCCAGCTTTTTTGTGCTGAGCGACGGCGAAAATGTGCTGCCGCTGGCGGGGGCTCAAGATCACAAGCGCGCCTTCGACGGCGACAAGGGACCGAACACCGGCGGCATGGGCGCCTACTCACCGGCGCCGGTGCTCACGCCGGCGGTGATGGAGAAGACGCTTGAGCGAATCATAAGGCCAACGATTGCGGCGATGGCCGCGCGGGGCACGCCGTACATGGGCGTGCTGTATGCTGGGCTGATGATCAAGGACGGGGAGCCCAAGCTCATCGAATACAACTGCCGCTTTGGAGATCCGGAATGCCAGGTGCTGATGATGCGGCTGAGATCGGATCTGGCGACGGCGCTACTCGCCACCCGCGACAGGCAGTTGAACCATCTTGACTTGCGCTGGTCGGAAGACGCAGCGCTGACCGTGGTGATGGCGGCGAAAGGCTATCCCGGCGAGTACCCCAGAGGTTCTGAAATCCGCAACCTCGCCGCTGCGTCTCAAGTGGAGGGCGTGCAAATCTTCCACGCTGGGACCAACCAAGAAGCCGGCAAGCTGATCGCAACCGGCGGGCGCGTACTGAACGTGACGGCGACGGGCAGAAGCGTTGGCGAAGCGCAGCAGCGCGCCTACCGGGCGGTCGAGCTTATCGACTGGCCGGAAGGCTTCTGCCGCCGGGACATTGGCTGGCGCGCGATCTCTCGCAAGCAGCCTTAGTCGGCTATTCCCATCACCACCGCCAGCATTCGGTTGAGAGCCTGGATTGTCGCAGCATCTAGCCGTCCAACCCGCGGACCGCACTTCGCGCGCCGCGCCGCCATGATCTTATCGGCCATGATTTGCGAAGGTTGGCGCAAGCCGTCTGCTCGCTACCCGGCACGTCAAGTCGATAGAGTGAGGCTTCCTGACGTTTGCTCGTAATCAGGCACACAAGAACGCTTTCTGTCTCAAGAAGTGTATCGGACTGGATGACAACCGCGGGACGCGGTTTGCCGTAATCGCCCGACAGCGCGACTGTGATGACATCGCCGCGCTTCATGAAATCCAGTCGGTCGTATCCATATGCCTTTCGATAAAGGCGAGCGTCTCCTCTTCTTCCGGCGCCCCGCGCAACAGAGCTGCCTGACGCTTCGCCTTCCTGCGGAACGCCGCAGACCGTGTATCAGGCACCCATATGCGGAGTAACCGGAGCCCGCGTGCCTTGCGGGTTTCGCGGTAGCGGCGGAACTTGTCGAATTCTGCCTTCTTCGGAGGCCTGTTCATCTCCAGACGGTAGCGCGCTACGGCCGTCGTCGCAAGCGAGCCCTTGTTTCGCCGCGCAACACGCCTCAAATAGCCGAGGCGGCTTAGGATAGTGCATGGCCGAACCTCTCGACCGTCAGGAAGCGTTCTCCGGTACACAGGATGTGCGGCAGCAGCATCGTTTCGATGTGAAGCGGCTGGAGCGATATCTTGCTGACCACATCGCGGGCTTTGCCCCGCCGCTGGAAGTCCGCCAGTTCAAAGGCGGCCAGTCCAATCCGACGTACCAGCTCATCACGGCAAAGAAAAAATACGTGCTGCGCCGGAAACCCCCGGGGAAACTGCTGCCCTCCGCGCACGCGGTTGATCGCGAATTCCGGATCATCTCCGCGCTGCACCCCACCGGCTTTCCCGTCGCGCGGCCTTATCTGCTCTGCGAAGACGAGAGCATCATCGGCACCATGTTCTATGTGATGGAGCACGTGGAGGGCCGCATCTACTGGGGCCCGCTGCTGCCCG
>JAFAVP010000121.1 GCA_019242395.1 Alphaproteobacteria bacterium
ATCCGCCAACGCCGCTGCGATGAAGGCGTTCGTGGTAAACCGGGTCGGCGATTTCGGCTTCATGCTCGGTATCATCGGCGTGTTCTTCATTTTCGGCACGCTGGATTTCGATACCGTGTTCCGTGCCGCGCCGCATTTTATCGGCCACAAATTCCATTTCGGCAGCTGGGACGTGGATGTGCTCACCACGCTGTGCCTGCTCCTGTTCGTCGGCGCGATGGGCAAGTCGGCGCAGTTGGGGCTGCACACATGGCTGCCCGATGCCATGGAAGGCCCAACGCCGGTCTCGGCCCTCATCCATGCCGCCACCATGGTGACGGCGGGTGTGTTCCTGGTCTGCCGCTGCTCACCGCTGTTCCAGCTGTCGCCCACCGCACTCGCGTTCGTCACCTTCATCGGCGCGAGCACCGCGTTCTTTGCCGCATCCGTCGGCCTGTTCCAGAACGACATCAAGCGGGTGATTGCGTACTCCACCTGCTCGCAGCTGGGCTACATGTTCGCCGCTGCTGGCGTGTCGGCTTACGGCGCCGCCATGTTCCACCTGTTTACACACGCCTTCTTCAAGGCGCTGCTGTTCCTTTCGGCTGGCGCGGTCATCCACTCCATGCACCACGAGCAGGACATGCGAAAGATGGGCGGATTGGCCCGCCAAATCCCCTTCACCTGGGCGATGATGCTGATCGGCAATCTGGCGCTCACCGGCTTCGGCATTCCGCTGCTCGCCATCGGCACGGCGGGTTTCTACTCCAAGGATACCATCATCAACGCAACCTTCACGGCGGGCACGGGCGTCGGCACCTATGCCTTCGCGCTGACGCTCACGGCGGCGGCTATGACCTCCTTTTACTCCTGGCGCCAGTTCCTGATGACCTTCCACGCCCGCTATCGCGGCGCGGATGCAGATGAGCACGAGACCTATTCCTCATCTCATGCAGAGGAGGCATTGCCGTCCCATCACAAGCACCAACCGCTGCCGCTTTCCGCGGTGCATGAATCTCCGCTCACGATGCTGGTGCCGCTGGCGGTGCTTGCACTTGGTGCGCTCTTCGCCGGTGCGATCTTCGATCACTGGTTTGTGGGCGCGGATGCGCATGGCTTCTGGCGCAGCGCCATCGCCTTTGCCACTGGCCGGAACGCGGGCGAAGAAGACATCCCCACCTGGGTTGAATTCGGCCCCTTCGGTGCCACCATCTTCGGCTTCGCCACTGCGTACTATTACTACATTATGCGTCCGGAACTGCCGGCGCAGATGGCGGCAAAGCGCGGGCTGCTTTACCTGTTCCTCTATAACAAGTGGTACTTTGACGAGCTGTATCACTTCCTCTTTGTGCGGCCGTCCCTCTGGCTCGGCCGCCTGCTGTGGAAGCAGGGGGACGGCCGCATCATCGACGGACTTGGCCCCGACGGCGTGGCAGCCCGCGTGCTGGATGCGACGCGCGGGGCGGTGCGCATCCAGACCGGCTACGTTTATCACTACGCCTTTGCGATGCTGATCGGTGTAGTGGCGCTCGCCACCTGGTTCATGACCATGGGAGGGTCTCCGTGAGCCACCTCCCGATCCTGAGCATCATCACCTTTCTTCCGGTGTTAGGTGCGTTCGTTATTCTGCTGTCGCGCGGTGAGCCTGCGCGGACCGCAAACACCGCGCGCTGGGTGGCCCTGATCACCACCATCGTAGAGCTGGTTCTCTCCATCTACATCTGGGGGAATTTCAACGGGTCCACCGCGGCCTTTCAGTTCGAGGAAAAGACGAACTGGCTGGGTTTCGGTATCGGCTATCACATGGGCGTGGACGGCATTTCCATGCTGTTCGTGGTGCTCACCGCTGGCCTCATGCCCTTCTGCATTCTCGCGAGCTGGGAATCGATTCAGACCCGTGTCGCGGAATACATGATCGCGTTTCTACTCCTGGAGACCCTGATGATCGGCGTGTTCGCCGCGCTCGATCTCATTCTCTTCTACGTGTTCTTCGAGGGCGGCCTCATCCCGATGTTCCTGATCATCGGCGTGTGGGGTGGTGGCCGGCGGGTCTATGCCAGCTTCAAATTCTTCCTCTACACCTTGCTCGGCTCCGTGCTGATGCTTCTCGCCATCCTCTGGATGTACCTGTACGCCGGCACGACCGATATCGCGGTGCTGCTTAAGAGCGCGCACTTCCCCGTGGGGATGCAGGCGTTCCTTTGGTTCGCTTTCCTCGCTTCGTTTGCGGTCAAGATGCCAATGTGGCCGCTGCACACCTGGCTACCCGATGCGCATGTGGAAGCGCCCACGGCAGGCTCGGTAATTCTCGCCGGAATTCTCCTGAAGATGGGCGGCTACGGCTTCTTGCGTTTTTCACTGCCGATGTTCGCCGGCGCCAGCCACACCTTCATGCCGCTCATTTTTGCCCTCTCGGTTGTAGCCATCATCTACACCTCCTTTGTCGCGCTGGCGCAGGAGGATGTGAAAAAGCTCATCGCCTATTCGTCGGTGGCTCACATGGGCTTCGTCACGATGGGTATCTTTTCCCTCACGCATCAGGGCATTGAAGGTGGCATATTCCAGATGTTGAGCCACGGCGTGGTTTCAGGCGCGCTCTTCCTCTGCGTCGGCGTGATCTACGATCGCATGCACACGCGGGAGATCGCGGCCTATGGCGGCCTGGTCGCCCGTATGCCGGTCTATGCCGCCTGCCTGATGGTGTTCACCTTGGCGAATGTCGGCCTGCCGGGCACCGGCGGCTTCGTGGGTGAGTTCCTCACCATGCTGGGTACTTTCCGGGTAAACACTTGGGTGGTGATCTTCGCCGCCACCGGCGCGATCCTTTCGGCCGCCTACATGCTTTATCTCTACTGGCGCGTGATCTTCGGCAGGCTGGTGAAGCCCGCTCTGCAGACGATTCAAGATTTGAGCCTGCGCGAGTTCGCCATCCTGTCGCCGCTGGTGATCATCACGATCATCATGGGCATCTATCCGAACTTTGTGTTCGACGTGACGCGTGCCTCCGTGGCCAACCTGGTGCATCAGAGCCAGATGGCTCTTGCCGCACAGCCCCCAAAGCTGGCTGCGCTTGGGGAGATGGCGCGATGAATTCGCTTGCCGCCGATCTCTACACACTGTTGCCGGAGCTGATCCTCGCGGCAGGCGCCATGGCGCTGCTCATCCTTGGGGCGGTGCGCGGCGAAAGCAGCACGGGCGTGATTTCGTGGATTGCGGTCGCCCTGATTGCCGCTTCCGCCTACTTCTCTTTCACGGGGCCCGACGCCACCGCCTTCCATGGGACGTTTGTGGTGGATGCTTTCGTGCGCTTCATCAAGGCCGCTATCCTCTGGTCGTCAGCAGCCTGCGTGCTGATGGCGCAACGTTTCTTTGCCGATGAAAAGACTGCGCGCTTTGAAATTCCCGTTCTTATGCTGCTCGCCACCTGCGGCATGTCGCTGATGGTTTCGGCGCAAAGCTTTATCGCGCTTTACATGGGGCTCGAGCTGCAGAGTCTTGCGCTTTACGTGCTGGCCTCCATCGACCGGGACAATGTGCGGTCCACGGAAGCGGGCCTCAAATATTTCGTTCTGGGATCGCTCTCGTCCGGCATGATGCTGTACGGCATCACCCTTATCTATGGCTTTGCGGGCAGTGTGAACTTCGGCGCCGTGGCGCAGGTGGTGCATGGCGGCGCATTGTCCATCGGCCTCCTCTTCGGACTGGTGTTCCTGATTGCAGGCCTTGCGTTCAAGATCTCTGCGGTGCCGTTCCACATGTGGACGCCGGATGTTTACGAGGGGGCTCCCACGCCTATCACGGCATACTTCGCCAGCTCTGCAAAGATTGCAGCGTTCGCTCTGCTGCTGCGCGCGCTGATGACCGCGTTCCCAGACGCATTGCACCAGTGGCGCCAGATCATCGTCTTCGTCTCCGCCCTTTCCATGGCGCTAGGCGCGGTTGCCGCCATCGGACAGACCAATATCAAGCGGCTGATGGCGTATAGCTCCATCGGTCACATGGGTTACGCACTGCTAGGTCTTGCGGCCGGGACGGCGCTGGGCGTCCGGGGCATGATGTTTTATCTGGTGTTCTATGCCGTCACCAACCTAGGACTGTTCGCCTGCATCCAGGCCATGCGCCGGAACGGAAAGCCGGGGGAGGGCATCTACGACCTGGCGGGCTTGGCGCGCACGAATCCGAAACTTGCCTTCGCGTTCGCCGCAATGATGCTCAGCCTCTCCGGCCTGCCGCCGCTCGCGGGGATTCTTGCCAAGGCATACATCTTTCTGGCTGCAATCGACGCGCACTTGTACGTGCTTGCCGTGTTCGGCGTGCTCACCAGCGTGATCTCGGCTTACTACTATTTGCGTATCGTCAAGATCATGTACTTCGACGAGGCTGCGCCAGCGTTTGATCGCGATATCGGATGGGCGGGTGCAGCTGTGGCAACGGTTGGAACGGTCTTTTCGTTGTTGTTCGTCATCAATGCCGGAAGCCTGATCGCAGGAGCAGATCACGCGGCGAAGGTCTTTTTCCGGTGACACACTGGCCTTCGGGCTACCGGCAGATCCATTTCGAGACGATCGACTCCACCAATGAAGAAGCCCGCCGGCTCGCTACTCTGGGCGATGCCGGACCGGTTTGGATTACTGCTGACGAACAAGCTGCGGGGCGGGGCCGCCGGGGGCGTAGCTGGAGTTCGCCCAAGGGAAACCTGAGCGCCACCTTGCTGCTCAACCCCCGGCGTCCCGCGGCCCAGTCCACGCAGCTCTCATTCGTTTCAGCAATCGCCGCAGCAGAGGCGGTTGGGCATTTCGCGCCGGATGCAGACATAAGAGTGAAGTGGCCAAACGACGTGCTCGCGAACAGCCGCAAGATTTGCGGCATCCTGCTGGAATCGGCCAGCGCTGGCGGCGAACCGTACTTTCTGGCGATTGGCATTGGCATTAATCTGGCGCATTTTCCTGCGGATACAGAATTCCCAGCCATCTCTTTGGCGTCGCTCGGCGTGCCGGCCCCGCCTCCGCGCGATGCGCTCACCCAACTCGCCGCCTCCTTTGCGAAGTGGTATGACCGGTGGCGCGGGGAGGGCTTTGGGCCCATTCGCGAGGCGTGGCTCTCGCGCGCGGCCAATTTGGGGAGCCGTATTCGCGCCCGGATGACGAAGGAGGAGGCGAGCGGGGTGTTCGAAGGTATCGATGAAACAGGCGCGCTTCTCCTGCGTGAGACGCCGGAACGCCTCCGAACGATCTCCGCAGGCGAGGTGTTCTTCTAGTGCTTCTCGCCATCGATGCCGGGAACACGAACATCGTCTTCGCCATCTGCGAAGGCGATGCGATCCGTGCTCAATGGCGGGCGGTGACGGAGACCACCCGCACCGCGGATGAATATGCCGTGCTGCTGAAGCCGCTGCTGGAATTCCAGGGGCTGTCATTCGGCGATATCGATGCCGCGATCATTGCAACGGTGGTTCCTGCGGCGCTGTTCGACCTGCGCCAGTTCTGCCGCCGTTATCTCAATTGCGAGCCGCTGGTGGTCGGCGATCCCAATGTCGACTTGGGCATCGGCGTGCACACCGACCGCCCGCAAGCCGTTGGCGCCGACCGCTTGGTGAACACGGTGGCTGCGCACGCGGCCTACAAAGGCGCGCTCATCATCGTCGATTTCGGCACCGCCACCACCTTCGACATCGTGGCGGAGAACGGCGACTACGAAGGCGGCGTCATCGCACCGGGACCAAATCTCTCGGCGGAGGCGCTGCACCAGGCTGCCGCCATGCTGCCGCGTGTGGGTCTTCAGCGCACCCAAAGCGTTATCGGCAAAGACACGGTGCCGGCCATGCAGTCCGGGCTCTATTGGGGCTATCTCGGGCTGATAGAAGGGCTGGTGGCGCGCATCAAGGAAGAGTTCGGCAAGCCTATGACGGTCATCGGAACCGGCGGCCTCGCCAACCTGTTCTACAGGCAGACCACGGCGATCGACCATTTGGATCCGGACCTCACCATTCGCGGCCTTGTGCTGATCCACGCGCGCAATGCGCACCAGTGCGGCAAGCCCGCCGCCTGATGCCGACAGCGCCATCACCCCAAGACGAACTTGTGCTGCTGCCGCTCGGCGGCGCGGGCGAGATCGGCATGAACTTCAACGCCTATGGCTACGGCGCACCCGAGGAGCGCAAATGGATCGTGGTGGATTGCGGCGTGCTGTTCGGCCGCGAAACCGAAACGCCCGGCATCGACATCATCATGCCCGACATCCGGTGGCTGGCGGAGCAGCGCGATGATGTGCTCGCCATCGTGCTGACGCATGCGCATGAGGACCACATCGGAGCTGTGGGGCATCTGTGGCCCGAGCTGCAATGCCCGCTATACGCCACGCCGTTCACCGCGCGGCTGATCGAGGACAAACTTGTCGAAGCGGGACTGAACGAACGCGTGCGCGTGCGCAGCGTGCCGCTGCACGGGCACCTGAAGCTTGGGCCGTTTGCTGTCGATTTCATTTCCATCACCCATTCCATTCTGGAGCCGAATGCGCTTGCCATCCGCACGCCACTGGGAACCGTGGTGCACACCGGCGACTGGAAGATCGATCCCGAGCCGCTATTGGGCGAGAAGACTGAAGTCAACGCGCTGCGCAAGATCGGGGATGAAGGCGCGCTGGCGCTGGTGTGCGATTCCACCAACGCATTGGTGCAGGGCCATTCCGGCTCGGAAGCCGATGTGCGCACCGCGCTGACCGATCTTATCGGCACCTTGAGGGGCAGGGTGGCGGTGACCGGTTTCGCCTCCAATGTGGCGCGGCTCGATACCATCGCGAAGGCGGCGCGCACGCATGGGCGGGAAGTGGCGCTGGTCGGCCGCTCGATGCACCGCATCACCACGGCCGCGCGCGATACTGGTTACCTCAAGGATTTCCCGCGTCTCATCAGCGAGGAAGAAGCGGCGCAGCTGCCGCCCAATCGCGTTCTCTATCTCTGCACCGGCAGCCAGGGCGAACCGCGCGCCGCGCTCTCGCGCATCGCGGCCGGTGATCACCCCACCGTTAGCCTTGGGCCGGGCGACTCCGTCATCTTCTCCTCGCGCATCATTCCAGGCAACGAGATCGGCATCCACGCACTGCACAACAAGCTGGCGGCGCTGGGCGTAGAGGTGCTCACGGTGGAAGACCACTTCGTGCACGTCTCCGGGCATCCGGCGCGCGAAGAATTGGCGGAAATGTATCGCTGGGTGCGGCCGCAGATTGCGGTGCCGGTGCACGGCGAGTTGCGGCACATGGCGGAGCACGCGCGGCTGGCGAAATCGCTGCAGGTGCCGCAGGCCGTGGTGGTGGAGAACGGACAGATGCTGCGGCTGGCGCCCGGCCGCGCCGAAATCGTAGATGAGGTGCCGGCTGGCCGCGTGTTTCTCGATGGACGCATTCGCGTGCAGGAGGGCGAGGGCTTCGCCCGCGCCCGCCGCGCTATGGCCTTCGCCGGTTTCATCGCCATCACCCTTGTGCTCGATCAGCGTGGCAGGATTGCCGCCGATGCCGTCATTCTTTTCGAAGGCATCCCGGATGCGGTACATGCCTCCGTGCGCGAAGCAGTGGCGGAAGCCATCCGCCGCTACAATCCGAAACGTGGGCAGGACCACGAGTTGGCGGAGAATGTGCGCCGCGCCGCCCGCCGCGCCGCCGCCGACGCCTGGGGCAAGAAGCCCGTGACGCGCGTGGAGATGGCGTGGGTGTGAGGCTCCCATTTTACCTCCCCCTACGCGGGGAGGCCGCTCAATCTGAGCGAAGCGAAGATAGAGCGGGCGGGGGGGAATCCAATCGAAGCCCCCACCCGAAACTCACTCGCTGCGCTCCTGAATTTCGACCTCCCCGAGTTGGGGGAGGTGAATTCTTGGCTGAATGACGAAAGCATCTTAAAGCATACGCAGATCTAGTTGAGGGATACCATGATTGGCCGGCTCAACCACGTAGCGATCGCGACCAAGGATGTAGCGAAAGCCTCCGCCATCTATCGCGATACACTGGGCGCCAAGGTGTCCGAGCCGGTGCCGCTACCGGAGCACGGCGTCGTTACCGTGTTTGTCGAACTGCCCAACACCAAGATCGAACTGCTGGAACCGCTGGGCGACAGCTCGCCTATCGCCAAATTCCTGGAGAAGAACCCGACAGGGGGCATGCACCACGTCTGCTACGAGGTGGACGACATCTACGCCGCCCGCGACCGCCTGAAGCAGCTGGGTTCTACCGTGATCGGCACCGGGGAACCCCGCATCGGCGCGCATGGCAAACCTGTCCTGTTCCTCCATCCCAAGGACTTCGCCGGTACCCTGGTCGAGCTGGAGCAGGCGTAACTTCCCGTTAAGGGTAGGGGCACACGTCGCTGGCGCACGCAGCCATTTTCGATCTTATGCGTTGCTGCAACTGGTCCTTAAGAGGTCAGGCCTTAAGATGGCATTGGGAAGGGAAACTACCATGCCGCGCAGCGCGCACCGTTCGCCGTCGCTTGGCCAGCACAAACTGCTCATCGCTATGGCGGCTGCGGCCCTCGCCTACTGTATCGGCGCACCGTTGCTGGCCAGTCTGGTTGGACACTTCGCGTCCTGAGCAAGTGAGCGGCGCATCGTTGCGCGGATTTGCCCTGAGGGCTGCGGTTGCCTATGAAGGTGCGCCGCAGCAAAGCCGCTGATTCATGCGCCTGTCCCGCTATTTCCTGCCGACGCTCAAGGAGACGCCTGCTGAGGCCCAGATCGTCTCCCACCGTCTGATGTTGCGGGCCGGGCTGATCCGGCAGGAGGCTGCGGGCATCTATGCCTGGCTGCCGATCGGTTTCCGCGTGCTGAAGAAGATCGAGCAGATCGTGCGCGAGGAGATGAACCGCGCCGGCGCCATCGAAATCCTCATGCCCACTCTTCAGCCTTCTGAGTTGTGGAAGGAAACCGGCCGCTATGACGCCTATGGCCCGGAGATGCTGCGCATTACCGACCGTCACGAGCGCGAGCCGCTCTACGGCCCCACCAATGAGGACATGGTAACGGAAATCTTCCGCGCCTATGTGCGCTCCTACAGGGCACTGCCGCTCAACCTCTACCACATTCAGTGGAAGTTCCGGGACGAAATCCGGCCGCGGTTCGGTGTGATGCGGGGCCGCGAATTCTTGATGAAGGATGCGTACTCCTTCGATCTGGATAAGGAGGGCGCGCGACGCTCCTACAACAAGATGTACGTGGCTTATCTGCGCGCCTTCCAGCGCATGGGACTGACGACCATTCCGATGCGCGCCGAAACCGGCCCGATCGGCGGCGATCTTTCCCACGAATTCATCGTGCTGGCGGACACCGGCGAGAGCCAGGTATTCTGCCATAAGGACCTCCTCGACATGCCGGTGCCAGAGGAGACGGTCGATTTCGATTCCGATCTCGAGGCGTTCGTGCAGCAGCGTACACGTTTATACGCGGCGACCTCCGATGTGCACGACGCCGCGCGCTTCGAAAGCGAAGTGCCGGAAGACAAGCGCGTAACCGCCCGCGGCATCGAGGTGGGTCAGATTTTCTATTTCGGAACCAAATATTCTGTGCCGATGAAGGCGGTGGTGGCCGGGCCGGACGGCAAGGAGGTTCCCATTGAGGGCGGTTCCTATGGCATCGGAGTCTCGCGGCTGGTCGGTGCCATCATCGAAGCAAGCCACGATGAGGCTGGCATCATCTGGCCGTCTCCGGTAGCGCCTTTCGACCTCTCCTTGATCAATCTGAAAAAGGGCGACGCGAAAACCGATGCGGCTTGCGAGGGACTCTATGCGAAGCTCACCGCCGCTCGCAAAGACGTTCTTTATGACGACACGGACGATCGTCCCGGCGCCAAATTCGCCACCCATGATCTTATCGGCAATCCCTGGCAGGTGATTGTGGGTCCCCGTGGGCTGGAGAAGGGCACCGTGGAAGCCAAGAATCGCGCGACCGGCGCGCGCGAGGAATTGTCGCTGGAAGCGGCGCTGAACAGGTTTGCATGAGGGTGTGGAGCTGATGCACGGGGCGCGCGGCGGCACAGGGCCGTTTGCCGCTTTCGAGTGGATGATCGCGATGCGGTACCTGCGTCCGACCCGGCGCGAGGGCTATGTCTCCGTCATCTCGATTTTCTCGCTGATCGGCATCGCGATCGGGGTTGCCGCGCTCATCATTGTACTAGCCGTGATGAACGGCTTCCGGCACGAGCTGCTGGCGCGGATACTCGGCCTCAATGGACATGCCGTCGTGCAAAGCCTGTCCGGCAACATCGCGGACTACGACAAACTGGCGGCCAAGGTGCGCACGGTTCCTGGCGTGACGCGAGTAACGCCGATCGTCGATGGCCAGGTGATGGCGAGTGCCAACGGACTCAATGGCGGAGTCCTGGTTCGCGGGCTGCGGCAGCGTGATCTGCAGAAGCTCAGTGCGGTTTCAAGCAGCCTCTCCGAAGGGGCGCTGGCACATTTCCAGGGCGGCAGCGCCGTCATCGTCGGCCAGCGGCTGGCGGAGAAGATGCGGCTGCTGCCGGGCATGCCGGTCACGCTCATCGCGCCGCGCGGAAACGTCACGCCTTTCGGAGTCACGCCGCGGGTGAAGAGCTACATCGTTGCGGGGACCTTTAAGGTGGGAATGAGCGAATACGATCAGACGTTCGTGTTCATGCCTCTGGAGGAGGCGCAGCTCTACTTCAACATGGGCGACAGCGTGAATGGCTTGCAGGTCATGGTAAGCGACCCCGATCGGGCCAATGCCATCGCCAACGCCATCGCTGAGGCTGCCGGACCCGCCTACCGCATCCTCACCTGGCAGGACATGCAGTCCAGCCTCTTCGGCGCGTTGCAGGTGGAACGCAACGTGATGGCGTTGATCCTCGCGCTGATCGTGCTGGTGGCGGCCCTCAACATTATCTCCGGACTGATTATGCTGGTGAAGGACAAAGCTGGAGACATCGCCATCCTGCGGACCATGGGCGCGCGTCAAGGCGCGATCATGCGGATATTCTTCATTGCAGGCGCCAGCATCGGCGTCACCGGGACGCTGCTGGGATTCCTCATCGGCGTGGTCTTCTGCACCTATATCGAGGAAATCCGTCAGGCGCTTTCCTCCCTGACTGGGACCACGCTGTTCGATCCCACGATCTACTTCCTCAGCCGTATCCCGGCCGAGATGGATCCGCGTGAAGTGGTGTTTGTGGTCGTGCTCGCGCTCTCGCTGTCCTTCCTGGCGACGCTTTATCCGAGCTGGCGCGCGGCGCGGCTCGATCCCGTGGAAGCACTGCGCTATGAGTGAGGCCGCGCTGCGCCTTGAGCGTGTGGCCCGCCGCTACCCCCAGGGGCAGGGCACGCTGGAGGTGTTTCGGGACCTCTCGCTAACCATCAATCCTGGCGAACTCGTCGCCTTGGTAGGCCCCTCAGGGGCCGGGAAGTCGTCCTTGCTTCACATCGCGGGACTGCTGGAAGCCCCGTCGGGCGGCGAGGTGTACATCGACGGTGCAATTGCATCTCAACTGAGTGACCGCGAACGCACGCGGCTACGGCGCGAGCGTATTGGCTTTGTCTATCAGGCCCATCACCTCCTGCCGGAGTTCAGCGCGCTGGAAAATGTGATTATTCCCCAGCGGATCGCGGGTGTTTCTCGCGCGCGGGCGCACACCGATGCCGTTCGGATGCTCACGCAAGTGGGCCTTGGCGAGCGTCTGGAGCATCGCCCCGCCCAGCTCTCCGGCGGCGAACAGCAGCGGGTGGCGATTGCCCGTGCCCTCGCCAACCGGCCGCGGCTCCTGCTCGCCGATGAGCCCACCGGCAACCTCGATCCGCGGACCGCGCAAGGCGTTTTCGAGATGCTCCTTCAACTCGTGCGTTCGGGAAGCGTCGCAGCCTTGATCGCCACGCACAATCAGGAGCTCGCGGCCAGGATGGACCGCGCACTCGTGCTGCACGACGGGCATTTGGTCGAGCAGACCCTCACCACCAGCCGCGCCATTTGAACCAGAGCGTCGGCAGAATGGCCGAGACGAAGATCAGCCCGAGCCCCCAGGCGTAGCCGTAATGCCAATGATATTCCGGGATATTCACGAAGTTCATCCCGTACATGCTGGCGATCAAGGTTGGAGGGATGCCGACCACCGATACTATCGTCAGCACCTTGAAGATGTCGTTTTGCTCCGTGTTGATGAAGCCGAGCACCGCATCCAGCAGGAACTGCACCTTGTTCGAGAGATGCACTTCGAAATCGGACAGCGATTGCAGGTCGCGCCCGGCGGTATTCAGCCGCGCCACGATGTTGGCGCCGATCCATTCCTTTCCGTTCTCAAGGGTGTAAGGGAGAATTCTTTGCACGCCCAACAGGCTCTCCCGAATCTGCGAGAGCTTCTCCCCGCGTTCGCCCACATCGACCAGGATCTGCCGGAGCGCGCGGTTGGAGCGGGCGATGTTGTGCAGCCGCTTGCTGCCATAATTGCGGAACACACGCCGTGACACGCCCACCAGATCGGCGCCGATCAGCTCAAGCGCGTCCGCCGCATAGTCGGTGATGCCTTCGATGAGCGTGGCGAACACTTCCGCGCTGGTGCCGGCGCCTTCGCCCTGGTTGAAGCGCTCTATGGCGCGATCGAAGCCATGCAGGTGCGTGAAGCGCACGGTCAGCAGCATATCCTTCGTCAAGACAAAGCCGAGCGCGGTGGGCGCTTCTTCGTCGTGGTGGGCCCCCACCGGCATGTTCACATGGATTTCCCCATTCCGGAGCGACAGCCGGCTCGACGATTCAATTTCCTCCAGGCTTGCCCGCGAAGGCACCTGAAGCTTCCACTCTGCTTGCACGCGTGCGATCTCCTCCGGCGCCGGATTGAAGAGATCGATCCAGACGGGTCGGCCGTGCGCATTGGGGCAGATGTTGAGCATGGGCGTGAGATCGGAATGACAGGGGGGACGCTAGTATGGTTGCCTTTACCGCGCCAGCGTCGAAGCGCCGGGGCGATGGTACGGCCACCAGCCGCCTGTGCCATCGAATACTTGTATTTGATAAAAGAATACTCGGATCTTACGGAAATGCCGCTTAGCGCGCTTTTAAGACTTTAGGCGTATCAGTGCAGGCAGAGTTTCCAAAGAAGAGAGAGCGGCGATGACTGTCTTTCTGTTCCTCGTTGCCGTCTATGCGGCCTTGCTGGGGCCAATTGTGGCAGCTGGCGGCGTCGTCACCTCGCTCTTGTGGGCGGTGCAACGTCACACCTTCGCGTGCGTGGCGTTCTCCACGAGCTTCGTAGCCCTTTGCTTCCGTTCTTCGCTGGCCAATCCGGAAGGTACCATGGGCGCGCATGTCTACTTCATCTCCGCGCATCTTTGCGCGATGGCGCTGTGGGGCGTGTTCGCGGCGCTTCTTTACCGGATCCTGCCGGAGGAGACGCCGTCGGGGCGGCGCATGTGGCTGCAACGGCGTGCGGGGCTCAGCTGACGATAGTCGTTACAAAATGCTTCAGTGTTTAAGAGTTATCGGATTGCTTGCTGGCTGGAGCTTGGCGAGGCCGAGATGCAGAGCCCTTCGAGCTTATGTTATGCCGCTACCCTTGCACCAATGTGGCTATGGTATTCTCGAGATGCGCGATAGCGCTGGCTGATTTGTCATTTGCCTATCCAATTTCGACCGTCTACCCTCCACTCCAAAGGGGAGGATACAATGCTCAAGACTTTGATCTGCCGCTCGGCCTTCTGTTTCGCAGGCTGGGTACTTTTTGTTCAGCCCGCTTTGGCGGCTACGGAGTCTGTTCTTTACAGCTTTCCAGCAGGAGCAAGTGCCAAAGGCAAACTGTTTGAGGATAATTCGGGCGCGTTTTATGGCACTACGTATTCTCAAGATGGACTGGGGACCGTTTATCAGTTGAAGGAGAGCCGGGGAAGTTGGGACTCCCGAGTAATCCAAGACTTTCATGATTCAGATGGAGCTAACCCATTCGCTGGGGTGATTCAGGACCCGCAGACGGGCACTTTTTATGGCACCACGGTTAATGGCGGAGCCTATGGTGGTGGAACTGTATTTTCCATTCAGCATGACAAAAGCGGGTGGAGCGAAAACGTTCTCCGGCACTTAAGCGGCAGTGACGGTCAGTTTCCGAAAGCAGCTTTAACAAGAGACAAGGCGACCGGCGTTCTTTATGGCACGGCCTCATCGGGTGGCGAAAGCGGGTGTGGAACCGCCTTTCAAGTTGATCCAGCCACCGGAGAGTTTGACGTTTTATATAGTTTTCAGGGTGCAAGTGATGGCTGCCGGCCAACGGTGCAATTGCGTGCCACTGCTAAGGCCGGGATCTTGATCGGTGCTACCGAGCGCGGGGGTTCACACGACCGGGGGACGATCTTTCTTCTCCAACAAGCAGGGGGGGTATGGACAGAAAAACTGCTCCATACATTCGCAGGGGGCGCTGACGGTAAGGCTCCGTCTGATTTGACGGTGGTCAGCGACAACAACATCATCTACGGCGTTGCATCGGGCGGCGGCACTCATGGTGACGGGCTAGTTTTCCAGCTGGCTCAGAAAGGCCATCGCTGGACCTACAGCAGAATTTCTTCCTTCACGGGCCGCTCGGACGGGGGCCGGCCGCTTGGTCTTCATCTCGATAACACCACGGGCGCTCTTTATGGGGTGGCGGAGGTGGGTGGGGATGGAGGAGGTGGCGTTCTTTTCCAACTGAACCAAATCGGCACCCACTGGCAGAAGAGCATCCTGCACGCATTCGGCAGAAACCAAGATGGCGCTTTTCCAATAAGCCGCCCGGCTTTCGATGTGACCACGGGGGTGCTGTATGGGACGACTTTATCTGGCGGCACAAAGAATGGCGGCGTTGTCTATGCAGTTTCGCCTTAGGACGGGTGCGGCAGCAGTCATTGCTGTCCTGAGCTTTGGTGCGTGTATTGCCCTCCTGGCTCCTACGTCTGCGCTCTCGGATGATATGACGAGCGAACGGACGGATCGTGACACAACGCCATCAGGCATTCACAAGATCAAACATGTCATCGTCATCATGCAGGAAAACCATTCATTCGACAATTACTTCGGAACCTTCCCGGGCGCGAATGGGATTCCAGGCGGCACTTGTGTTCCCGATCCGGATACCGGGAAATGCGTAACACCCTTCGAGAATACGTCGGACAAGAACGTTGGGGGGCCTCACGGGCACGATGCCGCCGTTATCGATATAGATGGTGGCAAGATGGATGGCTTTATCGCTGCGGCGGAGCAGCTAAATAAGAACCCGAAGAAAGATGTAACCGCAGTTCTCGGGTACTATACAGACAAAGAACTGCCTAATTACTGGGCTTACGCAAAATCGTTTACGCTTCAAGATAACCTATTTTCGCCGGTATCCTCATGGAGCTTGCCAGCGCATCTCTACATGGTTTCCGGTTGGTCAGCAAAGTGCGCACTGGGCGATCCCATGTCATGCCGCTCCGATCTAAACCTGTATGCGGGGAATACCATACCGCATGAAAAGGACCAGCGTGGCCGCGACGTTGTTGTGGATTGCAGGGACAGTGGAGATAACAACTGTGAAATCGAACTCCGAAGCCCGCCATATTCCATCGGCCGGGAAAAGGCGGCCAAGCTGCACGTTGTGATTTCGCAGAATTGCGAACCGTGGGATGGGAAGGACAAATGTCTTTCCGCTGTGAGTGCTTTCGGCGCTTCACACCTCACTCAAGAACAAACCAAACAACTTGATCAATGGGTACGCATAGCGCAAACCCTCGATTATCCTTGGACGGATATAACGTATCTCCTTTATCGGGGTGGAATTTCTTGGAAGTACTATTTGTTTGAGGGTGACGAGCCCGATTGCGAGGATGACGACGAGCGATCCTGCCTCACCGTTCCGCAAGCAGCTAACACCGCCAGCAAATGGAATCCGTTGCCGTCCTTCGACACGGTCAACCAGAATAAGCAGGTCCGCAATGTCGCGCCAGTTGGACAATTCTACGCCGACGCAGCAGCGGGCAGTCTCCCATCCGTAAGCTGGGTGATTCCCAATGCCCTTGTCAGCGAACACGATCCCAATCCCATCGCGGCCGGCCAAGCGTACGTGACAGGCCTCATCAATGCGGCGATGCGCGGCCCAGACTGGAATTCTACTGCGATTTTCCTCAGCTGGGATGATTGGGGCGGGTTTTACGATCACGTGGTGCCGCCGCACGTGGACAAAAACGGGTATGGGTTGCGTGTTCCAGGCTTGGTGATCAGTCCGTATGCAAAGAAGGGCTACGTCGATCATCAGCTGCTGAGCCACGACGCATATTTGAAGTTCATCGAGGACGATTTTCTTGATGGTCAACGCCTGGATCCCAGCACCGACGGCCGTCCTGACTCTCGCCCGGACGTGCGCGAAGCCTTCACTGGTCTGGGCGATGTCACGGCTGATTTCGATTTCAGCCAGGCGCCGCGCCAGCCAATGCTCTTGCCTGGAGAGGCGCGCTACGATCGCCCATAAAACTTGCGCAGCACTGAGGCAAGAACAAAAGCCCGCCGGGAGGGGCTCCGGCGGGCTTTTTCGCTGCCAAAGGGTGTCCGGCAGCGGGGTAACTCA
>JAFAVP010000128.1 GCA_019242395.1 Alphaproteobacteria bacterium
GAGGCGACCAGCGAGGTGCGCTCCTCGGCGCGGCGCTCTTCCAGAACCGCGCGGCGCGACACGACGATGTTGCCGCGCCGGCGATCCATTTTCAGGATCATAAAGCGCTCCTGCTGGTTCATCAGCGGGCCCACGTCGCGCATCGGGCGCACGTCCACCTGGCTGCCGGGCAGGAATGCGACCGCGCCGTCGAGATCGACGGTGAAGCCGCCCTTCACGCGGCCGAAGATGACGCCGATCACCTGCGTCTGGTCGTTGAACGCCTTCTCGAGCCTGATCCAGCTTTCCTCGCGGCGGGCCTTGTCGCGGCTAAGCACCGCTTCGCCCATCGCATTCTCGACCCGCTCGAGATAGACCTCGACCTCGTCGCCGATCTTCACGCTCGGCGGCTGGCCCGGCATGGCGAATTCCTTGAGCGACACGCGGCCTTCGGTCTTCAGTCCCACGTCGACGACGGCATAATCGTTCTCGACGGCGACGATCTTGCCCTTGATGACGTTGCCTTCCTGCGGCGACTGGGTGTCGAAGCTGGCATCGAGCATGGCCGCGAAATCTTCGCGGGAGGGGGTGGCGATGGATTGGGTGGCGGTTGCCATTCGGGTTCCTTATTCGATTGGTTGGTTGGTTAGGTTGAATATGTACAGATCGTCATCACCCGCGTATGCGGGTGATCCAATTGGGTTGCCCGGACAAGCCGGGCAATGTCGGACAAGAGATTTCGCGAAGCCGGCTCCGGAAGAGCGCCGCCGGGTCTCCTTTACCCCTGTGGCGGTGCTTTGAGCGCCTCCTCGACCTTCGGCTGAACCAAGGCGAGGGCGGCCGCGAAGGCCGCGTCTATATCCAAATGCGTGGTGTCGAGCAAGAGCGCGTCCGGGGCCGGTTCCAGCGGCGACAGTGGGCGCTCGCGATCCCGCCTGTCTCTTTCTACGATCTCCGCGAGCAGTTTCGCCTCATCGGCAGTTTCACCCCGGCCCTTCAGCTCCAGCCAGCGGCGGTGCGCCCGCATTTCCGGCGCGGCATCCACGAAGAGCTTGGCGGTGGCATTTGGGCAAATGACCGTGCCGATGTCCCGTCCATCGATCACCGCGCCTTCGGCACCACCGGGTGGACGCGCGGCGAAATCGCGCTGAAACTGGAGCAGGGCTTCCCGCACGCATGGATACACGGCGACCACCGAAGCGGCGCACCCGATCTCAGCAGAGCGAATGCGCGCATCGTCCCGCTGCGCTGCTTCGATTGTGGCAGCGGAGAGGCTTTGCGCTGCCCGCGCGGCATCCGCTTCGTCGTCGGCATGGGCAACATTGAGTGCCACCAACCGATACAACGATCCCGAATCCAGATGCGCGAAACCGAAGTGCTCCGCGAGCTTCTTCGCCAGCGTTCCCTTCCCCGACGCGGCCGTCCCGTCCACCGCGATGACGATACTCATGAGAGTTGAGCCCCCACACTGCGCATCAGGGGCTCAAATTCGGGGAAGCTTGTGGCAATCATGGACACATCATCGACAGTGACCGGCGCGCGCGAAGCTAGCCCCGCGACCAGGAACGACATGGCGATACGATGATCCATGTGCGTGCCGATCGTGGCGCCGCCCGGCAGTCCGCCGGAACAGCCGTGGATCATCATTCCGTCTTCCAATTCTTCGACCTGTACCCCGCAGGCGCGCAGGCCGTGCACGATTGCCAAGAGCCGGTCGCTTTCCTTCAGGCGCAATTCTTCCAGTCCGCGCATCGCCGTGCTGCCGCCGGCATTCGCCGCGGCGATAGCGAGAATGGGATACTCGTCGATCAGGGAAGGCGCGCGTTCCGGCGGCACTTCAATACCGCGCAGTTCCGAGTGGCGAACCAAGAGATCGCCGGTATCTTCACCCCCGCTCTCCCGGCGATCCGCGATGGAAATGTCTGCGCCCATCTGCAGAAGTGTCTCGATCAGACCTGTGCGGCGGGGGTTCAGCAGCACGCCGGGGATGAATACCTCCGAGCCCGGCACGATGAGCGCTGCTACCACGAGGAATGCAGCGGACGACGGATCCCGCGGCACCACAATTCTCCCAGGCCGGAGCTCGACCTCGCCCATGACGCAGATGCGCTCCCCGCCATCCTGAAGCGGCTCTACGCGAACATCCGCCCCGAATGCCCGCAGCATGTGCTCGGTGTGATCGCGGGTTAGGGCTCGCTGCGTGATGCGCGTGAGGCCGGGCGCACCAAGGGCCGCGAGAAGCAACGCGGATTTGACCTGCGCCGACGCGACAGTGACCTCATAGTCGATACAGATCGGCCGGTCCGTGCCGTGCAAAGTGACGGGCATCAGTCCGCCGGCGCCGGCCTCATAGGTTGCGCCGAAGTTGGTCAGCGGCTCCAGCACGCGCCGCATCGGCCGCTTCCGCAGGCTCTCATCTCCGGTGAAAACTGCGGAGATCGGCGTCGTCGCCATCGCGCCCATCACCAGCCGTGAGCCGGTTCCGGAATTGCCGAAATCAAGGTCCGCCTCCGGCTGCCCCCAGCCCCCCACGCCCGTACCCCACACCAACCACTCGCCGACGCCAACCCGCGTCACCTCCGCCCCGAACTGCCGCATGGCCTTGGCTGTGTTTAGAATGTCCCCGGCTTCCAGCAGTCCTGAGATGCGTGTCTCGCCAACCGTCATCGCGCCCAAAATCAGCGCTCGATGCGAGATAGATTTGTCCCCGGGGGCCAGGGCCTCCCCCCGCAACGCGCCGCCGCGGCGGGCAGTCAGAGGCGTGCGTGAAACCTTGGACATGCCTTGCAAGTGACGGACCGGATCACCAGTTGAAAGGCCCCCGGGAGGAACCCGGCGGTATCCCAACTTCTTTGACAGAGGGGCTTAGACGTGGCAAACGGCCCGGCCCTCGGAAACGGATCACGCATGACTGCTGCGGCCAAAGCGGACCTCGGAACAAAGCGCGTTTGCCCCACCTGCGCGGCCCGCTTTTACGATCTCCAGAAGCGGCCCATTGAGTGCCCCAAATGCCATACGAGCTTTGAGCCAGAGGCCTTGTTCCGCACGCGCCGGCCGCGCCAGCCAGAGGCTGAGGCCGTCACAGCGGGCGCTGCGGCGGAGGATACCGAAGAGCGCGATGAGGAGAACGAGGAGAACGAGGAGGTCGAAGCCGAGGAACTGGACGCCGCCGCGGAGCCGATTGCCGGCATTACCGACGAAGACGAAGAAGAGGCGGAGGTAACCGAGGAAGAAGAGGCCGCCGGCGCGGGCATGGCAGTCGTTGAAGACGTGGAAGGAGCCAGCCTCGAGGACCTCGAAGAAGCGGAAGAAGTCGGCGAGGATGAGGGGGACGAAGCACTCCTTGAAGATGTCGAGGAAGAAGGGGACGACGTGGCCGGCATAATCGATCCGGGCATCGGAAAGGACGAGCGCTGACGCGCCTATCCCAGAAGTCACAATCCGGAAGTCGGAAATCTGATTTCCGCAGACGAAACGAGGTGAACCGACAGAGTTTGAACGTCAGAGGACCGTCCCATCCGGCTTCTGATTTCTGTCTTCTGATTTTCGCGCGGCTCTGCCGCGTGTGGGGCTGTAGCTCAGTTGGGAGAGCGCGTGAATGGCATTCACGAGGTCAGCGGTTCGATCCCGCTCAGCTCCACCATCTATTCCCCCCTCAGTGACTCCAGCAACCGGCCGACGAGCAACCGGCGAAGTTGCGCGTTCTCGGCCTCCAGCTCTCTGATGCGCATTGCTGGATCGGCGCGTGCAGACCGAGCCAACTGCGCCGATCTCGCGATCCGCTCCCCCAGCACCGGATATTTGCGCAAGAGGCGCCGCAGCTCATCACCGGGAATTTCAAGGACACGCATTTCGGTTACCGCGGTCACCGTCTGCCGGTACGATGCCGAATAGTCGAGTGCCTCGGCGCCTACGATTTCGCCCGGCTTCAGCTCTTGCTCCCCGCCCTCCGATTCTGCGCGCGCGGTGCCGCCGACAATCAAGTAGAATTCCCGGGCTTCCCGGCCCGCGACCGTCAGATGCGCATGTTCCTTGACGAGCGCGGCGGTCGCGGTTTCGATGATTTCATTCAGGACCTTAATGTCCAGGCCTCGCAACAAGGGTTGCCGCCGCAGCATGTTCCAGCTCACGGCAAAGCGGCGGCGGCTCAGCCCCGTGACAAAGCCATTGGCGATAATGCCCACCGGCAGCGCAAAGAGCGCCAGCCCGGTCACCATGGTCGTGCCCGCAATGACTTTGCCCAGCGGAGTGGCCGGCGTGATGTCCCCGTATCCCACGGTGGTAAGGGTTGTCAGCGCCCAATACATCGCACCCGGTAAAGTGCCCAGGCTCTGCGGCTGGATGTTGCCTTCAGCGAGATGCATCAGTTCCCCTTCAAGGCACATGACCGACAACAGCAAGAGGACGGAAGCGAACAGGGCGTTGCGTTCCGCGAGAAGCACACCGAGCAGCGCCTGCAAGGCTTGCGAGTAGCGCGCCAATTTCAGCAGCCGAAACAACCGAAAGATGCGCAAAACACGCAGGTCAATTCCAAACACGATGCCCAGATAGCTGGGCGCAAAGGCCAGGAAGTCGACCATCATCAGCGGCCGCAGCGCGAAGACGATCCGTCCCCTTACCGGCCCGCGGGCGCCAATGCGCGGATCTTCCACGGAAGACCAGACGCGCAGGACATATTCGATGGTGTATGCCACCAGCGAGAACTGTTCGAAAGCCGCGAACGCTGCGTGAAACCGCGCATAAATCGGGGGGATCGACTCAAGTGCCACGGCCACGACGTTGCCGATAATGAGGGCGACCAGCAGGCCTTCGACGACTCGGCCGGCTGTGCTCTCAAGCATGCCTTCTTCAAGGAGCGCGTAAGTCCGTTGACGCCAAGTCTGCGCGGGCTCCTGTGCCAGTCCCGGGGCGGAATGTATCGGGGCGGGTGCCACCGTATCGTCCATTGCCCGGCCTCAAACCCCGTTGCGCCGGCGCACAATGGAACGGACCCTCGAGGAGACATACTGAAACAAAATTTAGAATGTGGCGCAGTCCGATGGCATCGGGATACCTAGGCATCCTACTCAGCAATGCACAGATGCAGTATCAGCGGACATGAGCTTCATCGACGCGCGGCAGGTCCCGAACGGGACGCAGCTCACCCCGGATCTCGTTGTCGTTGGCGGGGGACCTGCGGGAATTACGCTCGCCCTCGCGCTGGCCCACACGCCAATCAAGGTGCTGCTGCTGGAAGCCGGCGGCATGGAATTCGATTCCGCAACCCAGCAGCTCTATGCCGGAGATGAAACGGGCGTCCGCTACATTCCGCTCGACGCTACGCGGCTTAGATATTTCGGCGGTTGCAGCAATCATTGGGGGGGCTGGTCCAGGCCTCTGGAACCGATCGATTTCGAACAGCGCGATTGGCTGCCCTATTCGGGCTGGCCATTTTCGCGCGCAGAACTCGAGCCCTATTTCACGCGCGCGCAACAGCTGATCGAGGCGGGTCCATTCCTTTACGACACACTGGCAAAAGGCGATCTGCCGGGATCCCTTCTGCCGCTGGGACCCGGTGGCGTGTACAACAGCTTCTTTCAATTCAGCCAATGGCGTGGCAACGCTAACCACCTGCCGACGGCCTTCGGCCATCGCTACGCCGATGCGCTAAAAGGCATTCCCAATCTGCAGTTGATGTTGCATGCGAACGTCACAGGACTTCGGCTGGCGCACGATGTGCGCTGGGTCGATCATCTCGATGTGGCGACGTTAAGCGGCGGACGTTTCACAGTCCATCCGCGCCACATTGTGCTGGCCTGCGGGGGCATAGAGAATGCCCGGCTCTTGCTCGCATCCAACGATGTCATCAGCGCAGGAGTGGGCAATCAGAATGACCAGGTGGGGCGCTTCTTCGCCGATCATGCTATTCCACGCAACACGGCGACCCTGGTAGTATTTGGCGGCGAGATCGCTGGCTTCTACAAGGCCAACCAGGATGCTCGGGGGGCCCACTTCCGCGCCACCTTGGCGCCCACTGAGCGCTTCCGCCGCGAACAGAAGCTGCTTGGTGCCCTGCCCACAGTGGAACAGCGGGTGGAACTGGACGAAATTGGCCGCGCCGCGGTCGCCACCACCTCTGCTGCACTCGGCGTGGATGCGAGCAACGCGCACGCGTATTCGCTCGGCACCGGGCTGGAGCTTGCGCCAGATCCAGAACGGCGACTCACGCTCATCGACACGCGCGATGCTCTTGGCATGCCACGGCTCAAGCTCAACATGACCATCTCGGACGGTGATTTCGCGAGTTATCGCGCCATCCTGGTGGAACTTGGCCGGCAGCTGCTGGCGGCGAAGTCTGGCATGCTCCGGCTTGACCGCAGCACACGTACGGAATGGCTGAGTGCCATGGATTGGGGGAATCACCACATGGGCACCACGCGGATGCATGAGGATCCGAAGCGAGGCGTGGTAGATGCGAACGCACAGGTCCACGGGCTCGCCAACCTCTTCGTGGCCGGGAGTTCGGTCTTTCCGACTTATGGCGCATCGAACCCGACACTCAATTTGATCGCACTGACTCTGCGGCTTGCCGATCATCTAAAGGGCGTGTTCGGATGAGTGTCAGCCGGCGCACGATCATGGCAGCGGGCGGCACGCTGGTGGCGGCCGTCGCTGGAGGCATCGTATATGAAGGCTGGCGCCTGCTGCGTGACCGCTACCCTCCCACGCCTTACGACGATTTGCTGGACCGCCTTAACAGTCGCGAAGACGCGCGCCGCATCGGATTGGTTTTCCTCGGCAGGCATCGGAACTTCACGCCCGCGACGGCTGCGCGCGCGCTGCGTCAAAGAATAGGCGCGCACGAGCTTTCTGCTGCCCTTGCGAACGAAGTGGCACTCGGCGGAATTACCGAGGCGGCAGGCTGGATCATACCCGAAAGCGTGGCAGGGCTCTGCGCACTTGCGGCCAGTGTATGAAGTGCGACCTCAACCGGGCGGCGGCGGAGGCGGTGGCGGCGGTGCGTCCGCCGGATCGACACAGTGTCCCTGTGCTGTGGCAGCGGCGACCGCTCCATTTGACTCGGCGGTGCCGCCTGTCTGCGCAAAGACCTGCCCCTGCTTCGCGCAGTGCTCGGCAGCCATGTCCTGCGCGTTCTCTTCTGCCATCTGCGAGCTGACGCAGCCAGACAGAGCCAGGCCATATCCGATGGCCAATATTGGTAACAGTTTCACGACCTGAATCCTCTCGTTATCAGCACCTCCGGGCCTGAAACGCGCAAGAAGGCGAGGCCGTTCTCCACACGCTTAAAAAATTTGCTGAATGCTAAGTTTGCGCGCGAATAGCCGGAAGCAAGCCGCGCAAGGAATTGCCGAAAAAAACAGGGTGGCGGTCGAGGTCGGAGGGATACAAGGTGCGCTCGCGGCACAACCCGGTATCGATCAACTCCTGCCGCAAGCAGCCGTTGAGCAGCCCGCAAGACAGGGGCGGCGTAGCAAGCATCCCCTCCACCTCAACGAAGAGGTTGCTCCGGCTTCCTTCTGTCACTTCGCCGCGTTCGTTCAGAAACAGGACCTCTTCGCAGCCAACGGCCATAACGCGCGACAGCTCTGCGTCGTAAAGCTCCCGCTGGCTGGTCTTGTGCCGCAGCAGAAGATCGGTGCTGAGCACCCTGTGGGGCGAAGGGATGTAGCGCCAACCGTCAACCGCAGCTTCAAGGGCCGTGACACGGCATTGGAATTCTCCTCTGTCACTCAATACAAGGCGCACGCGCGATGGTACCTCTGTGTGGGCAACGGCTTGTGACAGGGCTTCGACAGCAGCCTCGTGACGGAACGTAATCCCGAACACTTCCGCCGAGGCCGCCATCCGCGCGAGATGACGGCGGAGCCGGCTGAAGCCTTCACTGGGAGACCAGCGCAGGGTCTCGATCAGCGCAAGCGGCTCGCGCGCGGCTTCGTAGTAGCGGCCCTTGAGCAGGCATTCCTCATATTCCGTGCGCGGAAATGAATCAAATACGACGGCGCTCCCAATGCCGAGCTCGCCGCGGTTGCCGTCGATCGTCATGGTACGGATCGCCACGTTGAAGGATGCTGAGCCGTCCGGCGCGAAATATCCGATAGCCCCGCAGTAAACCCCGCGCGCGCTCGCTTCCAGCTCCGCGATGATTTCCATGGCGCGAATCTTGGGCGCTCCCGTCACCGAGCCACAGGGAAACAGCGCCCGCACGATATCCTGCGGAGCCATGCCGCTCTTCCGTCGCGCTGTGACCGTGGACACCATCTGATGAACCGTCGGATAGGTTTCGATCCCGAACAGTTCGTCGACGGCCACGCTACCGATCTCGGCGATGCGGCCGAGATCGTTGCGCAGCAGATCGACAATCATCAGGTTCTCCGCCCGCTCTTTCTCGCTCGATTGCAAGTGAGCTCGCGCGGCGGCATCGGCGACGGGGCGTGCGCCGCGCGCGGCCGTCCCCTTCATGGGCTTCGCCCTCACGCGTCCATCGCTGGAAATGAAGAAAAAGGATTCCGGCGAGCAGCTGAGGATTTGCTGGTTCCCGTCGTCAACATAAGCGCAATGCGGCGCCCGCGCTTCGGTGCGCAGACGAGTGTAGAGTGACAATGGATCCCCAACGAAATGAAAGCGCGAGCGGAAACTGAGGTTTGCTTGATAGATATCGCCAGCTTCGATGAAGGCATGCACGCGGCCAAATCGGGCAGCATAGTCCGCGGCGCTCAGCTCATGCACCAGCGGCCCTGCGTAGGCGCGCCCGAGGCTCTGCTCACGAAAAAATGCATCCGGATCGGCCACCTCTTCCGGAGGACCAAACACGCCGAACCAAAGCAGCGGAATTTTCCGCTCGTGCGGCAGCAACGGCGCGAGGCGGGCCTCCAGAAGATATCCGAGCTCATAAGCGAAATAGCCGGCGGTGTACCGCCCTTCGGCGTGTGCTGCGTCAATGGCGGCCAGAGCCGGAGCCACCTCTTCCCGGCTTTCCGCCTTGATGATGGCGCTCGGCTGGGAAAAGACGAGCAGCCTCTCGTCTCGTACATCGTCGAGGAGGACGAAGGGAGCAAGCATTTGCACCTTGTGCCTGCGGCCCTTTTCCGCCGCAAACGGTTGCGCGGAACAGGACAGGACCGGCTGGCCTTGATAACAAGGGCGGCGGCCCCACATTTGATGAAAGAGGCGGCGCCCGATTGGGGCCGCAGGCGTTTTCTCCCGGGCCCAAATGCCGTGGAGGAAGAAAGCAAAGCCGCTTAAGGAGGGCTTTCGCAGTGAATCGCAGCACCTATTTCAATAGTCCCTTTTTGCTCGGCTTTGACCACCTCGAGCGGGTGCTGGAACGTACAGCCAAATCGGCTGGCGACGGCTATCCTCCTTACAACATTGAACAAACCGCCCCAGATCAGCTGTGCATCACGCTCGCCGTCGCAGGCTTCTCACGCGATGAACTCGATGTCTCCGTCGAGGAGAATCAACTCGTGATCCGCGGCAAGCAAACCGAAACGGCTGATAAAACGTTTCTGCATAGAGGCATCGCCGCGCGGCAGTTTCAGCGCGCTTTTGTACTCGCGGACGGAATTGAAGTTACAGGAGCGGAACTGAAGAACGGACTCTTGTCGATCCACCTTGCACGGCCCCAGCCGCAGACTGTCTCGCGCAAGATCGACATCAGGCAGGCAAGTGCAAACCCAGAGGGGCGAGCGGAAGGAGATCGGCAATGACCGGGCCAGAAGAATTTATTGAGGAAGATGACGCCGGGTTCGATCCGGCACGGATTGCTTACATCAAGCCCACTGACTCGTCCGAGGCACGCAAGCTCGGCATCGTGCCATCCGGCATCCAGCTGCCTGAAGGCGCCAAGCTCTATGTGCTGCATGCAATCGACGGCACGGTGCTCGGCTACACCGATAGCTGGGATTCGGCCTTCGGAGCGGCGGTGCAGAACGAGCTCACACCGGTTTCTGTTCACTAAACTCGAAAATGCGCGACGGGCTCATGCCCGCCCGCATGCCTTGTGTTGTCCACCTTCCGCGTGATGCCGCTCGGTCGAGGCTTGCGGCCACGGCGCGCGGGATCCCGCCTGATCATTCCCGGATTATGGTCTGGTGACCAACTTTCGCAGTGAGCCGGTCCGCGGGCCAGCCGCCATCGTTTCCATTGACGGGAACATCTCTGTATCGTTTCGCGTTGAGGCGGGCGGTCGGGGTCGAGTTGGAGGGGTTTTTGCGCAGCTGGCACAAGAAGAGCGGGGGGCCAGCTCCCCCGCAGAAACCCTTCGCAAGCATCGCGGGTGAAATGGCGGACCGGGTCCGCGCATTCCCTTGGCAGACTACGCCCTTAGGGTCAATCGAGCACTGGCCACAAAGCCTGAAGACGGCCGTCGGCATTGTCCTGCTCTCTCCCGTGCCGATCGTAATGTTGTGGGGCGAAGACGGCATCATGATCTACAACGACGCCTACGCGGTGTTCGCCGGTGGGCGGCATCCGAAGCTCCTAGGCTCCAAGGTGCGGGAAGGCTGGCCTGAGGTCGCCGACTTCAACGACAATGTAATGAAGGTAGGGCTGGCCGGCGGCACCCTCGCCTACCGCGATCAAGAGCTCACGCTTAACCGCACCGGCGAGCCGGAGCAGGTCTGGCTCAATCTCGACTACTCGCCGATTCCGGATGAGAGCGGCAGGCCGGCGGGCGTGATGGCGGTCGTCGTTGAAACTACCGAGCGGGTACGCGCCGATGCTGCGCTGCGCCGAAGCGAAGAGCGGCTGCGGCTGGCCACCGAGAACGCCGAAGTCGGGCTTTGGGACATCGACGAGGATCAGAATATCACCTTCGTGTACCCGCGCGGCGCATTCAGCATGCCGCAGGACCGCAAGACGCAGTTTGCAGAATTCGCGGCGCATGTTCATCCCGAAGACATGGCGGCACTGGCGCACGCCTACGCTGCCGCGCGCGACCCACAGCAGCGGCGAAGCTTCGAGGTGGAATACCGCACACTGGCTATGGACGGCGCTCCTCCGCGCTGGGTTTCGGTGAAGGGGCGCGGCATCTTCGATGCTGCGGGCAACTGCATTCGGATGAGTGGCACCGCCATCGAGATCACCAAGCGGAAAGAAGCCGAGCTCGCGCTTCGCCATCGGGAGGAGCAGCTCCGCCTGGCAACGGAGCATGGTGAAATCGGA